>NZ_JAWPOX010000049.1:0-30705 GCF_033344475.1 Vibrio sp. 1288 | reverse complement strand
CAACGAGTGCCCACACAGATTGATAGGTTCTTATTTTTAAAGAGCTTTTCTAACATTTTCAGCAACTTAGTTGCTCGTCGTTAGGGGTGCGTATCTTACTTCACACCGTGAGAGAGTCAAGCATTTTTTTCAAATTCTTTTTTCTCTCTTCCCGACTCGCTGTGTGACTTTCGTCTCACTCCGTGTCGGTGGATGCGCAGTATAGGGGGTTGAGAAATTAGCACAAGCGTTTTTTGCAAAAAAACCTTCAACCGCACAAATAACGAGCATTCTGCATAGATACTCAACGATCTTGTCTAATATTTCGGGTTGCAGAGGATCTTTTCATGATGAAACACCTGACTTCTGCATTAAAAGATCGCCGGTTTCTTTGTGATTTCGTTGCTGATCTTATCTCTCTTGGTTCTTTTTTCTCTTTCTATCTATATAAAGATGAAAAAAAAGAGCAGAACGATGACGAACTGCTCTTTTGGTCTTTGCTTTTTATTTGGGGTACTTCAGGTGAAGTCTTGGAAAAGTGTTTCTTCTATATATAGAAGAAAAGATCAGAGCATCCTTGCCCTTCTCTTTACGACAGATTAGTTAGGGGTATATCTAAATGTCGTTATTGTTCGATGACGCATTGAGCTCGTAAGAGTGGAGCATGCTTGCATTCCCAATGGCGTCATCTTCGAGAGGAACTTAGTTCTTCAATACTTTTACGGTGTAACTACCATCTTTTTGTTGGTATAGACCGTGGATGTCGGTTTCGAAACCTGGGTAATGCGCACCGATCTCACAAAGCATCTCTAGGAAGTCCAGCACAGGGCGAGACTCTTGAGTCACCATTTCACCAGGAAGTACTAGTGGCACACCTGGAGGGTAAGGAAGGATCATGTTCGCACTTACGCGGCCAACCATTTCTTCCAGTTTGATTTCTTCGATGTTGCCACGAAGCTCTTCTTGCCATGCTGCGTGTGGTGTTACTTTCATTTCTGGAAGTACATCGAACGCTTTGTACATTAGCTCAGGTAGGTTGTATTTCTTAGTTAGGTCATGAATCGCTTGTGCTAGTTCTTGAACACGCATGCCTTCATAGAAGCTTGGGTCTTCGTTGTATAGTGAAGGTAGGAAGCTCTTGATGGTTAGGTTCAAGTCGTAGCCACGTTTAAATTCAGTTAGGCCGCGTAGCAATTGCATTGCTTTTGATTTGTCGATACCGATTGAGAATAGGAACAACAAGTTGTATGGACCTGTTTTCTCTACCACGATGCCGCGCTCGTCTAGGAATTTAGCCACCAGCGAAGCAGGAATACCTGATTCTTCTAGTTCGCCTTCTTTATTCATCCCCGGAGTCAGTAGCGTTACTTTGATTGGGTCAAGATACATGTGGTTGTCATCCATGTTCTTGAAGCCGTGCCATGTGTCGCTAGGGTCTAGTTTCCAACATTCCGTGGTATCGATGTTTTCTGGTTGCCATACATCGAAGAACCAGCTGTCGCTTTCTGCTTCTAGACGTTTGATCTCTTTACGGAAGCGGATTGCGCGATCGATAGAGTCTTGCATCAACTTCTTACCAGTGTTGCCGCGCATCATTGCCGCTGCAGTTTCAGTAGAAGCAACAATGCCGTACTGAGGTGAAGTTGAAGTGTGCATCATGAATGCTTCGTTGAAAGATTCTTTATCAAAGTCGCCTTTCACATGAATCATTGAAGCTTGTGAGAACGCAGCCAACAGTTTGTGTGTTGATTGTGTTTCGTAGAACACTTTGCCTGGCATCGCTTCACCACTCATACCACATTTACCTTCGTAAATTGGGTTGAAGTTAGTGTAAGGCACCCAAGCACTGTCGAAGTGGATGTGTTTACAATCTAGCGACTCTTTGATGAATTGTGTGTTGTACAGCAAGCCATCGTACGTTGAGTTAGTCACTACTGCGTAAGTTGGTGCTGTTGCACCTGGTGTTTTCGCCACTTTCTCTGCAATGACATCGCGGCTGAATTCGCTTTGTGGAATACCACCAAGGATGCCGTATGCGTTACGAGTTGGGCGGAAGTAGATTGGTGTCACGTCGCTCATCATCATTAGGTGAGTCAGAGATTTGTGACAGTTACGGTCAATCAGTACTGTGCTGCCCGCAGGCGCTGAGTACATACCCACGATTTTGTTCGATGTAGACGTACCGTTAGTTACGATGTAAGAACTGTCTGCATTGAAGGTACGTGCGATGTATTCTTCTGCATCTTTATGTGGACCTGAGTGGTCTAGTAGAGAACCTAACTCAGGCATTGAGATTGATACGTCCGCTTTGAATGTGTTTGGACCGTAAAAATCATAGAAGATGCTACCAGCAGGGCTTTTTTGGAATGCAGTACCGCCCATGTGACCTGGAGTACAGAAGGTGTACTTACCTTCTTCTACGTATTTGAATAGCGCTTTAGTGAATGGAGGCATAATGGCATCTTTGTATGCCTCAGTCGCTTGGTTGATTTTGATAGCGATGTCGTCAGCCATACCTAAAGCGTACTCGAAGAAGCTCACGTTTAGACGTAGGTCTGTTAGTGAAATGTCTAGAGTAGACTGTTCGTTAGCAAATGCGTGAACAGGCAGTTTTTCGTTGATTTGGCTGATACGTTCACATAGCTCTAGTGAGTATTTATCCCAATCGAACAGCACACCGCAAATGCGAGGGTTCATCTCAATCATTTTGATCAAGTCTTTATCATCTACTGGGTAAACCACTTCGTAGCCCGCTTTCTCAAGAGCAGCGTGAAGTTGACAAACTGGCTCTTCTTTAAAGAACACACCCATGTGGTTCAAGATAGCGAATATATTCATTTGGACATCTCCAAGGCGAATGAGGGCGCTCTTTGCCATTTACAGGCAATGAGTAAGGTGAGCGCCGCGTGAATTTGGGTTTTATGGGCTGGCACCCTAGTGCCAGCGTTTTGGGGATTAGTTGCTTGCTTGGGCAGTCATGTCGTCAGCGTGCATTTTCACGTGCTGAGCAAGACCCGCTTTTTTGCTGTAGAACATCAAGATAACTAGAGACACGATGAAGGTTGCTGTTAGCGTACCGCCCTCTGCACCAGCTAGTGCGATGAAGCAGAACAGACAAGCCACACCAGAGAACAGCATTACGAAGCCGTTGCGTGTTGTCATACCTTCGAAGCGAATCAAGTTAATGCTTGAGTAGAAGTAAGGCAGCATTGTTAGTAGAACTGCGTCAGTCGTTAGCTGGTTGAACAGGTCTGATGCGTGTGCTGTTTTAGAGCTGAAGAACATCAGTACAACCATCAGTGCAGTCATCTTGATTGACGCAAGGATTAGACCTTTCTTAGGCACACCGTTTTTGTCAGTTTCGCCGTAGATTTTAGGGAAGTTGCCATCGCTTGCTGCACGTTTACCAGCCTCGCCCACCAGCATCATCCAAGAACCTAGCGAAGTGAAACATGCTAGTGCTGTGAATGCTGATACGAATGGTGCAGTCCAGCTACCGAATAGCTCAGTGGTTGCCAATGCAAATGGCGCACCTGATGCCGCAACTTCTGACGCTGGGAACATGCCGCTGATCATTTGAGTTGATAGGATGTAAATCACACCTGCGATACCAGTACCTAACATAGTTGCTAGTGGTACAGTACGTTTAGGGTTTTCTACCATACCCGTCGATACCGCTGCTGATTCCACACCTACGAATGACCATAGACAGATAAGAACCGCTGTTACTACCGCGTGGCTGTCAGTGCCTGCTGATACGTTCCAGTTTTGGCTGTAAAGCGCAGTATCGAAGTGCGTCCAACCAAATGCAGCTGTACCAACAACTGGGATAAGGATAAGAACTAAACCAAGCGTACATAGACGGCTTACCCAGCTACCACCAAGTAGGTTGACGAAAGTGAAGATCCATACCGATGCAATCGTCGCAATACCTGCTGGAATTGGGTTATTAAGCACAGGGAAGAATACTGAAAGGTAAGAAACACCTGTAATGGCAATAGCCAGGTTACCAATCCAGTTCGCGTGGTAATAAAGAACGCCCGTTTGGAAACCAAATACCGGAGACACTTCGCCAGCATAAGCGATAGGACCACCTTCTTGTGGGTTTTTGGTTGCCAGACGAGCGTAAACGAACGCCAGACTCAGTGCACCGACCAAACAGATCAACCAACTGAAGATTGAAACAGAGCCTACAGAGGCAAGACTAGAAGGTAATAGTGCAATACCACTACCCATCATGTTACCGGCTACGACACCCGTACAGGCAATAAGGCCGATTTTTTTCGCATTCGATGACATAACATCTCCAAATCTATTCTACTCGAGTCAACATGACTCAAACTGAATGGTTATTAGCGAGATGCTATGAGGAGGAACCTTCTCGACCTCGCTAAATTTCGAAGTGAAGACTACGCCCAAAAATCGGGAAAAAAATAAACTTGGTGTTATCAATAAAATGATTAGTTCATCAACATCAAGTTGAGATAAACATGATAAACATGATAAACACAAAAACATAAAACTATATTATTCATATAGTTACAAGAAAAACATCAAACCTTCTACCGATAGATAAACTCTCATCAACTCGTTGGTCATCGCGATAAAAGTTATCAACCTCTATCAACTTCCCCATCCCGAAGGGTTAATTCCCTGAAGTGTTGATTCCATAAATCTCTCCCTGATCGCGCTTCTTGACCCAAGTCAATATTCATCTCGCATGCAAGAAGGCACCAAAATCATTCTCGCCACATAACTCATCCAGACACTTCATACAATCAATAGAGATAGAGATAGAGATAGAGATAGAGAAGCAAAGCGGGTATGTATTCCCGTTGCAAGCTTGCGTTGTTAGCTCCTTCGTAAGTCATTGCCCCACCGCCCCACCCTTTTCACTTTTCGACAGCGACAAAAAAGCCCCTCATCGAAATGAGGGGCTAGCATTAGGCTGACGTTGAGTCCGAGAGAATTAAAGCATTCGAACGACAGAAGGGTGAACGGCGCGATACATGGCGTAATCAATCGCCTTCATGTTACTTGGGAAGACCAAGTTTTCGCACAGCAGGTACGTCTCAACCGACGTATCAATATAGAAAGCTTCACTGTAAGACTCACTGGCTAAATCCAGATCACCATCCAATTCGGCGTGCTTACCGCGAATCACATAGGAAAGCACTGAATCACGTAACCTCAATGCCTGTCCGAGATGCCGCTTGGCTAACGCCATGTCACCAATGATGGTTTCGTGCAGTGCTAAAGCTTCATAAATTCGCGGTTGAATTGGCCCCACCATCATTTTCACATTAGTCTCTAGTGCTTCACTGAGCTGCTGCATTCGCCCTTTCTTCAACTCCTGTGAGAAATCAAGTGCCTTTTGTACATGGTAAGCAATCAACAACTCAGCTTGAACGTAAGCATTATCCGGCTCGATTTCTAAAATGTTTTCCATCAAGTCGATACCTTGGCGGAATTGTTTAGTATCAGAGACATTAAGGTAATGGTTAGCCTGAACAAACAACTCCAACGCGTCGGGATTCATTGGCATTCCCGCCACCAGCATCGTAGATTTCAATTTGGCATCCGACACTTTCAGCACTTGCATCAAATCCAACGACGCTTGTTGAAGCACTGTCTTTAAATGACTACTGGTTAACGCGTATTGACGACTAAACAACACTTTCTCAGATGAGTTATTGCGATATTCCACCTCTAAAAAGCTGCCACCGTCATTCTCACGAACTCTCACCACAACCGATTTACCAGGCACAATGCCAGAAGTAAACGACGCCTTCTTTAGCATGACTCGGTAATCACTGACTTGAGCAATGTCGGACATCAACTTTTGGGCGAATCCGTCTGCCAAATCGTAGCTTAATCCTTCATTCGTAAAATTATCTTGAAACTTGAACTCAATCAGATGGGTATCGATGGCTTGGGTAATACGCACTTCCGATTGCTTGTAGGTAAACACGCCCATCACTACGACCAACATACTGATCCAGATGAAGTTCATAATTCCCAATCGCCAAGGGCTGATTTTGTTTTTGCTCTGAGGGGCTTTTTTCTCTTTTGACATCTCGCAGACCGCGCGAGTTAGAGGACCTGCTGGAAAGGTAACGGCTGGTGCTATAGGTAGACAATCCTCTTCCGATTCTTCAACCGAAGGTGGGATCTCTTCATTTTGCCGACTTGTGACAAACTCTTCATGCGTCATAGTAACCACGTTCGCTACCAGCTTATAGCCACGCTTGGGCACCGTGATAACGTAGTTGGTATTTTCCTCTCGACCGTCACGTAGTAGCTTACGCAACTCAAAGATGGATTGAGTCACCACTTGATCGGTCACAATCGCTCCAGCCCAAACGTACTGAATCAATTCCTCGCGGTTGAACACCTCATTCGCATGCTCCGCTAAGAAGTGCAAAAGATTAATTAAGCGTGGCTCAACAGTAACTTCCCTATCTTGTCGATACAGCTTATTTTCATCCACGCTCAAAACCCAGTCATTGATTTGAAAATAGACTCCAACCATGTATGAAAACTCTCGTATCTACAGACAGCGTTACGCTAGGAATCAGACAATGGTCGATTCCTACAAGTAACTAAAGGCAAGATTATAGGTGGGAAAGCAGCGTGTACCTAGAAAAGCAAGTCGCCAAAAATGCAAACTTAAGTTAAGTGATGCAAGAATGAGACTACTCAAGTGCTGCGAGGATAGAGCAATGTGTGGCGTCATCGTCTGTATGACCACAACAAGCATCATTAATCTTCTTCAAAGCTCGGCGAATTTTCGTCAGCTCGTTAATTTTCCCATCAATCAGCTCTAACTTAGCAGAAGTAATGGCTTTTACCTCTGCACAGCTGTGTTCTGTGGCTTCTAACTTAATTTCTAACAGGTCTTTAATTTCATCCAGACTCAAGCCAAGATCTTTACCTTTGAGGATAAAGTGCACCTGCTTTTGATTCTCTTCATCATACAAGCGGTAGCCTGACTCACTTCGTCCTGCGGGTTTTATTAGCGCGTTTTTCTCGTAGAAACGCAATGTATCGGCAGTCACACCACAACGTTTTGCCAGTTCACCTATCTGAAACATAACTTTCCCTATTAACTATCTCGTTACTTTTAAAGCTAAAGAACGACTTTTTTGCAATTATTTTTGAGATGCCAAACGATTGCGCGAGCTTTTTTGTAATAAATTGGTTAGAATACGCGCCATCAAATGTGGAGACTGTTTTCTAACCAGAAAACACCCTGCAAAGGTCTTTACCAAAACTGGCCAATATTTTACCCCAAGAGGTAAAAACAAGTTCATTTTTGGCAAACATCTTTAACTCCGTGAATTTGAGGAAAATGGAAGCATGAATAACGCTCGTCCTATTCGCCGTGCGCTTATCAGCGTATCAGACAAAACAGGTATTGTTGAGTTTGCGCAAGCTCTTGCTGAGCGCGGTGTCGATATCCTATCTACTGGTGGTACAGCTCGCCTACTTGCCGAACAAGGCATCGCCGTAACCGAAGTCTCTGACTACACTGGTTTCCCAGAAATGATGGACGGCCGCGTTAAAACGCTTCACCCAAAAGTTCACGGTGGTGTGCTTGGTCGTCGTGGCCAAGATGATGACGTGATGGAAAAGCACGGCATCAACCCTATCGATATGGTTGTCGTAAACCTATACCCATTCGCAGAAACCGTTGCCAAAGAAGGCTGTACACTAGCCGACGCGGTTGAAAACATCGATATCGGCGGCCCAACCATGGTTCGTTCTGCAGCGAAAAACCACAAAGACGTGACTATCGTTGTTAACGCAGGTGATTACGGCCGCGTAATTGCAGAGATGGACGCAAACGAGAAGTCTCTAACACTAGAAACTCGTTTCGACCTAGCTATCGCAGCATTCGAGCATACTGCGGCTTACGATGGCATGATCGCAAACTACTTCGGCACCATGGTTCCATCTTACGGTGAGAACAAAGAAGGCGATGAAGAGAGTAAATTCCCTCGCACCTTCAACCAACAATTCGAGAAGAAACAAGACATGCGCTACGGTGAGAACAGCCACCAAGCAGCCGCATTCTACGTTGAAGCAAACCCACAAGAAGCATCCGTTTCTACTGCTCGCCAAATCCAAGGTAAAGCCCTTTCTTACAACAACATCGCAGACACGGACGCCGCACTTGAGTGTGTGAAAGAGTTCAACGAGCCAGCATGTGTGATCGTAAAACACGCGAACCCATGTGGTGTAGCGCTGGGTAAAGACATTCTAGAAGCATACCACCGTGCTTACCAAACTGACCCAACATCTGCATTCGGCGGCATCATTGCATTCAACCAAGAACTGGATGCTGAAACAGCAACCGCTATTGTTGAGCGTCAATTCGTTGAAGTGATCATCGCACCTTCTGTTTCTGCTGAAGCGATTGAAGTGGTTGCAGCGAAGAAAAACGTGCGTCTACTTGAGTGTGGCGAATGGACAACTAAGACAACGGGCTTTGACGTGAAACGCGTGAATGGCGGTTTACTGGTTCAAGACCGTGACCAAGGCATGGTAAGCCTAGACGACCTAAAAGTGGTTTCTAAGCGCCAGCCAACAGAAGAAGAGCTGAAAGATGCACTGTTCTGCTGGAAAGTAGCGAAATACGTGAAATCTAACGCAATCGTTTACTCGAAAGGCGACATGACTATCGGTGTAGGCGCTGGCCAAATGAGCCGCGTTTACTCTGCGAAAATCGCAGGTATCAAAGCTGCAGACGAAGGTCTACAGGTTGAAGGTTGTGTAATGGCATCAGATGCATTCTTCCCATTCCGTGACGGTATCGACGCGGCTGCAGAAGCAGGCATCAAGTGTGTTATCCAACCAGGTGGTTCGATGCGTGATGACGAAGTTATTGCCGCAGCAGACGAACACGGCATGGCGATGATCTTTACCGGTATGCGTCACTTCCGCCACTAATCCTCTCGTCTTCAGTGGGACGATAACTGCGTTGACGGCGTTCACTTATCCTAATCACATAGCATACTATGCTCATAGGAATAAGTTCACTTGTCGCCTTGTCCTCGTCCCACTGAATTAGAGAGGCCATACTCAGGTCTTTGCGAAATATCTGAGTTTGAGCAAACGGTATTTATAAGATTAAGGATTTTCATATGCGAGTTTTAATCATTGGTTCAGGCGGTCGTGAACATGCGCTAGGTTGGAAAGCGGCACAAAACCCAAATGTTGAGACTATCTTCGTTGCACCAGGCAACGCAGGTACAGCACTAGAGCCAAAACTAGAGAACGTAAACATCGATGTAGAAGACATCGCTGGCCTTGTTGCTTTCGCCAAAGAGAAGGCGATTGAACTGACTATCGTTGGCCCAGAAGCACCATTGGTTATTGGTGTGGTTGATGCGTTCCGCGAAGCGGGCTTACCAATCTTTGGTCCTACCCAAGCCGCAGCGCAACTTGAAGGCTCTAAAGCGTTTACTAAAGACTTCCTTGCTCGTCACCAAATCCCAACGGGTGCCTACGCGAACTTCACTGAAATCGAGCCTGCACTGGCTTACGTGCGTGAGCAAGGTGCGCCGATTGTGGTGAAAGCCGACGGCCTTGCGGCTGGTAAAGGCGTGATTGTGGCAATGACGCTAGAAGAAGCTGAGGACGCAATCAAAGACATGCTAGCAGGCAACGCATTTGGTGATGCTGGTAGTCGTGTCGTTATCGAAGAGTTCCTAGATGGTGAAGAAGCAAGCTTCATCGTGATGGTGGATGGTGAGAACGTTCTGCCAATGGCCACCAGCCAAGACCACAAACGCGTAGGCGACAAAGATACGGGTCCTAACACCGGTGGCATGGGAGCATACTCTCCAGCTCCAGTGGTAACACAGGAAATCCACAACCGCATCATGGAAGAAGTGATTTACCCAACAGTACGTGGCATGGCCTCTGAAGGTAACCCTTACACTGGTTTCCTATACGCGGGTCTGATGATCGACAAAGACGGCACTCCGAAAGTAATCGAGTACAACTGCCGCTTCGGTGATCCTGAGACACAACCTATCATGATGCGCATGGAATCGGATCTTGTTGATCTGTGTCTAGCGGCAATCGACGAGAAACTGGATCAAGCGGAATCGAAGTGGGATCCACGAGCATCGATTGGTATCGTGCTAGCAGCCGGTGGTTATCCAGCAGCGTACAACAAAGGCGACGTTATTTCGGGTCTGCCACAAGTTGAAATTGAAGGCGAAAAAGTCTTCCATGCTGGTACAGGTAACAAAGATGGCGACATCGTGACAAACGGTGGTCGTGTTCTTTGTGCAACCGCACTTGGCAACAGCGTATCAGAAGCGCAGCAGCGTGCTTACGAGCTTGCAAAACAGATCCGTTGGGATGGCATGTTCCATCGCAACGACATCGGCTACCGTGCAATTGCACGTGAGCAAGAAAAATAAAAACAACATAAGTTGGCTAAAAAACAAAAGGCGCACTCAGCGCCTTTTTTATTGTTCTTGTTCGAGAGAGTTCGAAGCAATGTTTATTCAGAGATCAACGTTGGCCGAGAAACACAATCAAAGTCATCGTCATTGAGCATCAACAATTCATCGACCATTGCTTTGTTTCGTGACTGCTTGCCGACAAAAGCCACATAACTGTCTACCGATGAGAGACGCTCGATAATAAATTTTGGCAGCGTCTGATTAAACTCGAGTGTCGAGAACACCTTACCTTTGCAGGTTTCAAACGATTGACCATTCCAATAACCTTGAATAAGGCTCTGATTGTTACGAGACTGCGCCTTAACCGATGCCACTACGTCATTCGCTTCTGCTTTGTAGCGCTCTAATTGGTCATGCTGAAGTGGTAAGACTTTACGGTTAACACGATATTGTTGGTAAACCGCTTCGCCATCTTTATTGAAACGGATGTGGATTTGAAAAGGCACCAACTCTTGTTTGGTATCAACTTGCTCGCCTTTTCGAATCAACTCTCGCAACTCACCTTCATCCCAGCGATAATCACTCTGGAACCAACCATTGTCCCCCATAGTCACATAATCAGCCGCCGTACTCACACGAGTGAGTTTCTCTGTCATCCAGTACAAGCTGCTAGCATCTCCCGCAACTTTACCACCAGAAAAATGCGTGAATTGTTCTAAATTAGGAGTTTCAACCGACGAACAGCCAAAAAGGGTAAGGCTAGATAGGAGAAGTGAAGTGAGTAGATGTTTTTTCATGAAATTGCACCGAGGCAGGATACCTCGGTGCATTCTAACTTAGTTTACTGATTCTTTCAGCGCTTTACCTGCTACGAATGCTGGTACGTTAGCTGCTGCGATTTGAATCTCGTCACCAGTCTTAGGGTTACGACCAGTACGTGCAGCGCGGTGGTTTACTTTGAATGTACCAAAACCAATTAGTTGAACTTGGTCACCCTCTTTAAGTGCGCCAGTTACACCATCAAGAGTCGCTTCAAGAGCAGCTTTTGCTTGTGCTTTTGATAGGTCTGCTTTCTCTGCGATAAAGTCGATTAATTGGGTCTTGTTCATTAGGTTTCCCTTCTCATAGGTTATCGAATTCGTCTCACTCTAAAACATAAATGCCCCATCTGGCAAAGGTTTGTAAGCGATCTTTCGATTTTCTGACGTACTTTTAGCCATAATATGAGTAATAACTCACAATTTGTTACCACATACCCCCTGAAAACCCTTGCTTTCCAAGGTATTTGGACCAATTTATAAGTCACTTTTGCGGTTATAATAGCTGCAAATAACCACTATCAAACTACATTCAAGGGCAACTATGCTGCTGTTATCCATTTATATCTCTATTGCAATCGGCATTTCGTTTATCTGTTCGGTGCTGGAGGCGGTACTGCTGAGTATCAGTCCGAGCTACATTGCGCAGCTCAATCAACAGGGGCATCCCGCAGCTGGGCAATTGGCTAAGCTGAAATCAGATATCGACCGACCACTGGCATCTATTCTGACTTTAAACACCATCGCTCACACTATCGGCGCTGCCACTGCTGGTGCACAAGCTGCGGTTGTATTTGGTAGCGAAGCATTAGGTATCTTTTCGGCAGTGCTGACATTGGCGATCTTAGTGCTTTCAGAAATCGTACCGAAGACGATTGGCGCGACCTACTGGCGTCAGTTGGCACCCACTGCCGCGGTCGCATTGCGTTGGATGGTATGGGCGCTTACACCCTTTGTTTGGTTCTCAGAGCAAATCACCAAGCGTCTTGCTCGTAACCACGAAGCTCCGAAGATGCGTGATGAGCTGTCTGCAATGGCGATTCTGGCACGTGAAAGCGGTGAATTTGCCGAGGGTGAATCAAAAATCTTAAGCAACTTGCTTGGCATCCAAGATGTACCCGTAACGCAGGTTATGACGCCACGACCAGTAGTATTCCGTGTCGATGCCACAATGACCATCAATGAGTTCCTAGAAAAACACAAAGATACGCCTTTCTCACGCCCATTGGTTTACAGCGAACAGAAAGATAACATTATTGGTTTTGTGCATCGCCTTGAGTTGTTCAAACTACAACAATCAGGTTGTGGACAAAAACAGTTGGGAGCAATCATGCGCCCAATTCAAGTGGTGCTAAACAATACTACTTTACCTAAAGTATTCGACCAGATGATGACTCATCGCTTACAGCTGGCACTTGTTGTTGATGAATACGGTACCGTGCTAGGTTTGGTAACGTTGGAAGATATTTTTGAACACCTCGTAGGCGAGGAGATCATCGACGAAGCAGATAAAAGCACTGACATGCAGGAGCTGGCTTACCAACGCTGGGAAAGCTGGAAAGAAATGCACGGCGTAATCGAAAGCCGCGATGACGATGAAGAAGATAATGAGCCGGAGAAGCAGGATAAAGAGCCAGAAGCTCAAGAGCCACCGAAACCCGACTCGAAAGAATCGTAATCAGCATTAGGTATAACAGCTTAAACGCACAAACAAAAAAGGCATCCAGTTAGGATGCCTTTTTCTATTTATTCAACGATTAAAGTGCAATACCGATGTTGCTCACACCTTCTTCACGTATCTCTTCACGCAAATCTTTAATCAAGCTGATGTCACGTTCTATCGCTTCACGCAGCGGACGGAAGATAGCCCACTGGACGTCCCACTCTTCACATACGGCTTCGTTTTCTTTCTGGTTGTCGTTAGTGATTGGCTCTGCGCCTTGTGCTTGCTCTAGATCAGCAACGGTTTGTACCGACTGTTGACTCACTTTAAGCATTGAATCAAAAAGGTAGTCGCGATCCAATAGACCATGCAGTAACGTAGACAAACCCTGACACGCGTCCATCGCTGGGTAAACGCCGTAAAAATCGAACTCATCCGCACTTGGGAACAACTCTTCTAACTTCTCCAATTGACGTTCGAAGTTAATTTTCGCGTTCTTAACTGTCAAAATTTCCCATACACTATCAAGAATCGCTCGGTAAGCACGCGGGTCAGCAAATTCTGTATTCTCACAAAACATCGCATAGTTTGGATACATGCGTTCACACAGACACGCCATAAAGGTAATTTGTTGCCAAGGTTCTAGTTTTTCTAAACGAACCTGAAGAGGATTCTTAAGCATAGTCACTCAATCATTGAAGAAAAAAACAGCGAAAGTGTACTTGATTCATCACAGGGAAAAAAGTTAATGCCGCATTCAAATCAGATTTTCCTGCTCTCAGAGCATCGCGACACCTACAAAACGTTACTGGCAGAGAAAAATCTGCCCGATCTTTGTCTCACCGACCAACCAGAAGCCGCTCAGATCGTACTAGCGGATCCACCCTTACTATCACAAAGCTTAGACGAGTTTTCACAGCTTGAATGGGTGCAATCCACGTTTGCTGGTGTCAACGCCTTAACATCCCCTAGCCTTCGTCAGGACTATACTCTAACTAACGTTCGAGGCATCTTTGGTCCACTGATTGCTGAATATGTTTTGGGTTACAGTATTGCCCATTACCGCCACTTTGCCCGATACCACCAGCAGCAACAAAACAAACAATGGCAGCCTCACCTGTACACGTCATTAAAAAGTAAAACCATGGTAATTCTTGGTACCGGTAGCATTGGGGGCTATCTGGGCAACGCCGCTAAAGCAATGGGGATAAAAACTATCGGTATTAACCGCACAGGTATCCCTACTCCAGGCGGCGAGTTTCATCAGACCTTTCATATCAATGAACTAAGTAAGGCATTTGAGCAAGCCGACATCGTTGTGAATACTCTACCAAGTACACCTGAGACGCGACAGTTACTTAATCGTCAAACGCTCAGCCAACTAAATCAGGCGTTATTGTTTAACGTAGGTCGTGGCGACGTACTGGATGAGGCAGGGTTGCTCTTCGCTCTGAAAAACCGTTGGGTAGAACACGCCTTCTTAGATGTGTTTGAGCAAGAACCGTTGTCGGTAGAGCATCCATTTTGGAAACTACCGCAAGTCACCATCACTCCACACATTGCTGCGCTGAGTTTTCCCGAGCAAGTCATCGAGATTTTTGCTGACAACTATCTACGCTGGCGCGATGGGTTTTCATTAAATTATCAAGTGGATTTCGAAAAGGGTTACTAAGAATGTCGTTAGACGAGCTATTGCAGCAAGTGAGGGCCTGCCAGATCTGCGCGGATAACTTACCTTTGGGTGCAAACCCTGTCGTGCAAGCAGCAAAAGGGGCACGCATCCTAATCATCGGTCAGGCCCCTGGCACACGTGTACACAAAACCTCGATACCTTGGAATGACCCAAGTGGTGATCGATTACGCCAATGGCTCGATATCGACAAAGACGTTTTCTACGACCCAAATAAAATTGCCATTGTCCCAATGGGATTCTGTTATCCAGGCAAAGGGAACTCTGGTGATTTACCGCCTCGTAAAGAATGTGCGCCCACTTGGCATAAAAAGATTCTTGAGCAACTGCCCAATATAGAGCTCACTCTACTAATTGGTCAGTACTCGCAGCAGTACTATCTCACCAACAAACCAAAGACGCTCACGCAAACTGTTCAGCAATGGCAAGATTGGGAACCGGACTTTATCCCGCTCCCTCACCCATCCCCACGCAATACATTGTGGTTAAAGAAGAATCCTTGGTTTGAATCTGACGTCGTGCCATACCTTAAAAAACGCGTTCACTCGATGCTTTAGGTTACCCATGATCTAATTGCTTGTTTATCTGTACAAGAAAATTAGAACATAAAACCAGAAATCATAAGTATTTGTTTATATTAAACTTTAATGTCTAGTGTACAGCTAGAGTAGTAATTAGATCATAGTAGGCCAAATACTACTAGAGCTGTACAGCCTTGAGTCTCAGATAGAAAAGCTGAATTTTAGGCAAAAAAATACCGGCACTGAATGCCGGCATTTGATTTCAAAAAAATCTAACTTACTTGTGGTATGGCTTAGATAACTCGTGTACCGCATCCACAAATACGCCCGCGTTTTCTGGCGGTACATCCAAGTGGATACCGTGACCTAGGTTGAACACATGACCAGTCCCCGTATCACCAAATCCTTCTAGGATATCCGCTACTTCTTCGCGGATGCGCTCTGGTGAAGCGTAAAGCATTGATGGGTCCATATTACCTTGCAGCGCCACTTTATCACCGATACGTGCTTTCGCGTCAGCAATGTTGATTGTCCAGTCTAGACCAACCGCATCACAGCCCGTAGCTGCGATTTGCTCAAGCCACATGCCGCCATTCTTAGTAAACAGTGTGACTGGCACGCGACGACCGTCGTTTTCACGAATCAGACCATCTACAATCTTGTGCATGTATTGCAGTGAGAACAGATTGTAATCACGAGGCGTTAGTACGCCACCCCATGTGTCAAATACCATTACCGATTGCGCACCCGCTTTAATTTGCGCGTTTAAGTACTCGATAACGCTGTCTGCCAGCTTATCTAGAAGTAGGTGCAGAGTTTGTGGTTCCGCGTACATCATCTTCTTGATCTTGGTAAACGCTTTAGAGCTACCACCTTCGATCATGTACGTCGCAAGAGTCCAAGGACTACCAGAAAAACCAATCAGCGGCACTTCACCCTTCAGGTCTTTACGGATCTGGCGTACTGCGTTCATTACGTATTGCAGTTCACCTTCAGGATCTGGCAAACCAATTTTTTCCACGTCGGCTTTGCATGTAATTGGGTTATCAAAAACAGGTCCTTCACCCGCAGCAAAACGCAAACCAAGCCCCATTGCATCTGGAATCGTTAAGATGTCCGAGAATAAGATCGCGGCATCAAGAGGAAAACGGCGTAATGGTTGAAGTGTCACTTCGGATGCTAATTCTGCATTTCGACACAAAGACATGAAATCACCCGCTTCTGCACGAGTCGCTTTGTATTCTGGTAGGTAACGACCTGCCTGGCGCATCATCCATACTGGCGTGTAATCTACCGGCTCTTTTAAAAGCGCACGCAGATAACGATCATTTTTTAATTCAGTCATTCCGTAATTCCAACTGTTAGGCTTTCTGTGAAAGGGGGTATTCTATCACTGATTTAAGTCCAATAGCTGTGTGCTTTGCAACCTGGATCAAGTTATTAACTTTTAAATCAATGCTTAATTTGCACCCAATCGGTATCAGTGTTAAAAATTTGTTCGCTAGCGAAAACTACAATTATAAACTGAGTACTTAGTACTCAGCATCTCATAACGACATCTTACTTACCCCCTCCCTCTCGGAGGGTTTTTTTTATCTATTTATCAGACAATTAGAGTCTATATCTTTCAGCGTTTGTTCGATAAGTGCTCTTGCAATCGTTCCTTTAGGCGCAACAGGCGGCATCTCGTCGATACCAAACCATTGTGCATCAGACAGCTCAGTGTAGTCTGGGCTTAACTCTCCGGATTCATAATCAGCTAAAAACCCCATCATCATACTGGATGGGAAAGCCCAAGGCTGGCTGCCAAAGTAACGAATATTTTTAACGAGAATTCCCGTTTCTTCATGAATTTCTCGAGCCACGCACTCTTCTAATGTCTCACCGACTTCTAGAAAACCCGCAATAACCGTATACATACCATTTCGATGCCTTGGATGTTGGGCTAATAAGATCTGATTTTCTTTACGTACAGCAACGATAATACACGGAAATATTCTAGGATAATGAAGGGTGCGACATTCACCACACTGCATGGCTAACTGGTTATTATTAAGAAAGTTTCTTCCTCCGCACTGTGGACAAAAGCGCAAACTTTGCGTCATGTGCCCATATTGCACAGCTTTACTTAACAACATAAATAATGGCTCAGGAAAATGCAGGCAGTCACGCAGGGATACTAAAGGTAGATCATGCTCTAAATCGGCCAAGTTAAGCCACATGACGGGCGAACCAGAATACTCACCAATGGGTCTTGCACTCGTTACTGGCAGTGATAACTGCTCTGCAGACCCGAAGGGCACAGCACCATCCACCAGCCAAATTTCACTTCCTGCAACAACACACCAGTATGCATTTATCGCGCGGTTAACATCACCTTTTCTTAACATTACACCATCCCTTTGCTTGAAGTTCGTTCATTTTACTGGCAATCTAATTTCATACTAGAGTTTATCGTTAAGTAAATGTGCACTCTAAATTCTAGTAAGGACAAGAGTTTGTAATAACTTTACTAACTTTGCTTTGCAAAGGATACGTTCGCCGATGGGCGATCAGATCATGAGGGCATGGTCATGCTAAGAAAATTCAAACAAACACAAGACCAGTGGGGTGGCTCAAGTGATGTCATTGATCACTGGTTAGAGACACGACAATCCCTGATTGTTGAATATTGTAAGCTTGCAGCGCTGCAACCTTGTTCGAAAACCAATGTTATTGAACTCCCATCTCCTTCCGAACTGCAGGATTTCTGTCAGCACCTCGTTGATTACATCTCCGAAGGCCACTTTAAAATTTATGACATGGTTATGGACCGTTGGAAAGCAACCGGCTTTGTCGTGACTAATGAGATCAATCAAACCTATGGTCAAATTGTTCTAACGACTGAACCATTATTGAACTTTAACGATAAGTACTCAGAAGTGACTGAAGATGATGAATTAAATGATTTCGATTCTGATATGTGTCTCATTGGGGAAATTCTTGAGACTCGCTTTGAAGTCGAGGACTATCTGATACAGCAAATCGCAGAAAGCCTGTCTATGCCACCTGGGGCTTAGTATTTGCAAACATTTAGAAATAGAGTGAGAGAAAAGACTGACGATCATCGTCGGTCTTTTTTGTTTCTAGCTTTATCGAAAATCCCACCGGAAGAACAAAGCAGTATAAAAAACTAAAAAGGCACCCGAAGGTGCCTTTTTCTTAAGCTTTTAACGATTACTCGTTATATGACTTACTCTTCAGAAGAGAAACCAGCGTTTAGAAGTGCCGCTAGGTTATCCGTTGCTTGCTCAGCAGAAGGACCATCTTGCGCTTCAGAACGTTTAGCTTGACGCTCTTGGTGGTATGCGAAACCAGTACCAGCTGGGATCAGACGACCAACAATTACGTTCTCTTTCAGACCACGTAGGTCATCACGCTTACCAGAAACCGCAGCTTCTGTTAGTACGCGAGTTGTCTCCTGGAACGATGCCGCAGAGATGAACGACTCAGTCGCTAGAGATGCTTTAGTAATACCTAGTAGTTCACGTTCGAAACGTGCAGGCTCTTTGCCTTCAGCTTCTAGGTTACGGTTAGCAATCTTAACTTGTGAGTACTCAATCTGTTCACCAGGTAGGAACTCAGAGTCACCAGAGTGAGTAATAGTACACTTACGTAGCATCTGACGAACGATAGTTTCAATGTGCTTATCGTTAATCTTAACGCCTTGTAGACGGTAAACTTCCTGTACTTCGTTAGCAATGTACTGCGTTACCGCGTGTACGCCACGTAGACGTAGGATGTCATGTGGAGACTCTGGACCATCTGCGATCACATCACCACGTTCAACTTTTTCACCTTCGAATACGTTCAACTGACGATGCTTAGGAATCATCTCTTCGTAAGCTTCACCGCTTTCACGTGTGATCACTAGGCGACGTTTACCTTTCGTCTCTTTACCAAAGCTCACAGTACCTGTGTGCTCAGCAAGGATTGCAGGCTCTTTCGGCTTACGTGCTTCAAATAGGTCAGCAACTCGTGGAAGACCACCGGTGATATCTTTGTTACCGCCAGACTTCTGAGGAATACGTGCTAGTGTTGCACCAACACCTACTGCTGCGCCATCTTCGATGTTCACAATCGCTTTACCAGGTAGGAAGTAGTGAGCTGGCATATCAGTACCAGGGATCATTACATCGTTACCTTGCTCGTCAACAAGTTTGATAGCTGGACGCATATCTTTACCTGCTGAAGGGCGAGCTGCTGGGTCAGTTACTTCGCTTGAAGATAGACCAGTTAGGTCATCAGTTTGACGAGATACTGTTACACCGTCGATCATATCTACGAACTGGATGCGACCTGCTACCTCAGTAATGATAGGTAGTGTGTGCGCTTCCCAGTTTGCAACTGTTTCGCCAGCTTGAACTGTATCACCATCGCCTTTGCTTAGTAGCGTACCGTAAGGCAGTTTGTGTTTCTCTTTAGTACGACCAAACTCATCAACGATAGTTAACTCTGTCGCACGAGAAGTGATAACGATCTTACCGTCATCAGCCAATACAGATTTAGCGTTGTGTAGCTTGATAGAACCGTTGTTCTTAACTTGAACACTGTTCTCTGCCGCTGCTGTCGATGCCGCACCACCGATGTGGAACGTACGCATCGTTAGCTGTGTACCTGGCTCACCGATAGACTGAGCAGCAATAACACCCACTGCTTCACCTTGGTTCACTAGGTGACCACGTGCTAGGTCACGACCGTAACATTGTGCACAACAACCGAAGTCAGAATCACACGTTACTACAGAGCGCACTTTCATGCTGTCTACTGAGTTCTCTTCCATGATTTGACACCACTTCTCATCGATCAGGGTGTTACGTGGAATAAGAACGTCTTCAGTGCCAGGTTTTAGTACGTCTTCAGCAACAACACGACCAAGAGCAAGCTCAGAAAGTGCAACTTTAACATCACCACCCTCGATGTGAGGCATCATGTCGACACCTTCGTGAGTGCCACAGTCATGTTCAGTTACAACAACGTCTTGAGCAACGTCTACTAGACGACGAGTTAGGTAACCCGAGTTCGCTGTTTTCAGTGCCGTATCCGCAAGACCCTTACGAGCACCGTGCGTTGAGATAAAGTACTGAAGTACGTTTAGACCTTCTTTAAAGTTCGCTGTGATCGGCGTTTCGATGATTGAACCATCTGGACGCGCCATCAGACCACGCATACCCGCAAGCTGACGAATCTGTGCTGCAGAACCACGAGCGCCCGAGTCCGCCATCATATAGATGCTGTTGAATGACTCTTGCTGTTCCTCTTCACCGTCACGGTTAACTACCGTTTCAGATGAAAGGTTTTCCATCATTGCTTTCGCAACACGGTCGTTGGTCGATGCCCAGATATCGATAACTTTGTTGTAGCGTTCGCCCGCAGTAACAAGACCTGATTGGTACTGTTCCTGGATTTCACGTACTTCTTCTTCCGCTTCTGCGATTTCAGTGTACTTAGCTGCAGGTACAACCATATCGTCGATACCAACAGATACACCAGAAAGTGCCGCGTATGCGAAACCTGTGTACATGATTTGGTCAGCGAAGATTACTGTGTCTTTCAGACCTAGTTTACGGTACGCCTCGTTAAGTAGGTTAGAGATTTGCTTCTTACCTAGCTTTTGGTTAACGATGCTGTACGGTAGACCAGCTGGCACGATTTGCCATAGCATTGCACGACCAACAGTGGTGTCTACCATCTTGGTTTCTGTAGTGCTGTTGCCATCTTCGTCTACAACAGTTTCTGTAATACGTACTTTAACGCGTGCGTGAAGCTCAGCTTGTTTAGTGCGGTATGCTTTCTCAGCCTCTTCTGGGCCAGAAAGGTACATGCCTTCACCTTTCACGTTGATCTTTTCACGAGTCATGTAGTACAGACCCAATACAACGTCTTGAGAAGGTACGATGATCGGATCACCTGACGCTGGCGACAGAATGTTGTTTGTCGACATCATCAGAGTACGAGCTTCAAGCTGTGCCTCTAGAGTTAGAGGTACGTGAACCGCCATTTGGTCACCATCGAAGTCCGCGTTGTACGCTGCACAAACAAGTGGGTGTAGCTGAATCGCTTTACCTTCGATCAGTACTGGTTCGAACGCCTGGATACCTAGACGGTGAAGTGTCGGTGCACGGTTCAATAGTACTGGGTGTTCACGGATTACTTCGTCTAGGATATCCCAAACGACCGCTTCTTCACGCTCTACCATTTTCTTAGCAGCTTTGATTGTAGTCGCAAGACCACGAGTCTCTAGCTTGCTGTAGATAAATGGTTTGAATAGCTCAAGTGCCATCTTCTTAGGAAGACCACACTGGTGTAGACGAAGGTATGGACCTACTGTGATTACAGAACGGCCAGAGTAGTCTACACGTTTACCTAGAAGGTTCTGACGGAAACGACCTTGTTTACCCTTGATCATATCAGCAAGAGATTTCAGAGGACGCTTGTTAGAACCTGTGATCGCACGACCACGACGACCGTTATCTAGTAGCGCATCAACAGACTCTTGCAGCATACGTTTTTCGTTACGTACGATGATGTCCGGAGCAGCTAGCTCTAGAAGACGCTTCAAACGGTTGTTACGGTTGATCACACGACGGTATAGATCGTTAAGATCAGAAGTCGCAAAGCGACCGCCATCTAGAGGTACTAGAGGACGTAGATCTGGCGGAAGTACTGGAAGTACAGTTAGGATCATCCACTCAGGGTTGTTACCCGATGCGATGAACGCTTCTACCAGCTTAAGACGCTTAGTTACTTTCTTACGCTTAGTTTCAGAGTTTGTTGTCTCTAACTCTTCACGCATTTGTTCTGCTTCAGCGTGCATATCCATAGAACCTAGTAGGTCCTTGATAGCTTCCGCACCCATCTTAGCAGTGAACTCGTCGCCCCACTCTTCTAGACGATCTAGATACTCTTCTTCAGTAAGCATCTGACCTTTTTCTAGATCAGTCATACCAGGCTCTGTTACTACGTACATTTCGAAGTACAGAACGCGTTCGATATCACGTAGAGGGATATCCATTAGTAGACCGATACGAGACGGTAGCGATTTTAGGAACCAGATGTGAGCTACTGGTGAAGCCAGTTCAATGTGGCCCATACGGTCACGACGAACTTTAGTTTGTGTAACTTCTACACCACACTTCTCACAGATAACACCACGGTGCTTCAGGCGCTTGTACTTACCACAAAGACATTCGTAGTCTTTAACTGGACCAAAGATACGCGCACAGAACAGACCATCGCGTTCAGGTTTGAACGTACGATAGTTGATCGTTTCAGGTTTTTTAACTTCACCGAAAGACCATGAACGGATCATGTCTGGTGAAGATAGACCGATTTTGATTGCATCAAATTCTTCGGTCTTATGCTGTGCTTTTAGAAAGTTTAATAAGTCTTTCACAATCAGCTCCTGTAAGGAGTTAAAAGGAGCTCACTTGCTAAAGTGAGCACCTTCTTCCAAATAATCGCTTTGATTCTCTCGACTTTCATCAAGAGAGAAAAGGATTACTCTTCGTCTTCTAGCTCGATGTTGATACCTAGCGAGCGGATCTCTTTCAACAGTACGTTGAACGATTCTGGCATGCCAGGTTCCATGCTGTGGTTACCGTCTACGATGTTCTTGTACATCTTAGTACGGCCGTTAACGTCATCCGACTTAACCGTTAGCATTTCTTGTAGCGTGTAAGCAGCACCGTATGCTTCTAGTGCCCATACTTCCATCTCACCGAAACGCTGACCACCGAACTGAGCTTTACCACCTAGTGGCTGCTGAGTTACTAGGCTGTACGAACCAGTTGAACGAGCGTGCATCTTGTCATCAACAAGGTGGTTCAGTTTCAGCATGTACATGTAACCAACAGTTACAGGACGCTCAAACGCATCACCTGTGCGACCATCAAACAGTGTTAACTGACCTGATGTTGGTAGATCTGCTAGCTCAAGAAGTGCTTTGATTGACTCTTCTGGAGCGCCATCAAATACAGGAGTCGCGATTGGTAGACCGCCACGCAAGTTCTTGATCAGAGTACGTACTTCATCATCAGATAGAGAAGCAATGTCTACTTTCTGGCGAGTGTCGCCTAGATCGTAAACTTTTTGTAGGAACTCGCGGAATTTCGCTAGTTCTTGCTGCTCTTTAACCATCTGGTTGATCTTGTCACCGATACCTTTCGCTGCCAGACCTAAGTGTACTTCTAGGATCTGACCGATGTTCATACGCGAAGGTACACCCAGTGGGTTAAGTACGATGTCTACAGGCTGACCTTTCTCATCGTATGGCATGTCTTCAACAGGGTTGATCTTAGAGATTACACCCTTGTTACCGTGACGACCCGCCATCTTATCACCAGGCTGAATGCGACGTTTAACCGCTAGGTAAACCTTAACGATCTTCAGTACACCAGGTGCTAAATCATCACCTTGAGTGATCTTACGACGCTTAGTTTCGAACTTCTTATCGAAGTCGGCTTTTAGCTCATCCCACTGCTCAGCAAGTTGCTCAAGCTGAGTTTGTAGTGCGTCATCTTCTAGCGTTAGTTCTAGCCACTTCTTACGATCAGTTGTGTCTAGTTTCGCTTCAGAGTAACCGCCTTCAATCAATACAGCTTTAACACGGTTTAGAAGGCCGCCCTCAAGAATCTGGAATTCTTCAGTTAGGTCTTTCTTCGCTTCTTTAAGCTGCATCTGTTCGATTTCAAGCGCACGCTTGTCTTTCTCTACGCCATCGCGAGTAAAGACTTGAACGTCGATGATCGTACCTGATACAGAGTTAGGTACACGTAGTGAAGTATCTTTAACGTCAGATGCTTTTTCACCGAAGATTGCACGTAGTAGCTTCTCTTCAGGCGTTAGCTGAGTTTCACCTTTAGGTGTAACTTTACCAACTAGGATGTCGCCACCCTTAACTTCAGCACCGATGTAAACGATACCTGACTCGTCTAGTTTAGACAGAGCAGACTCACCTACGTTTGGAATATCCGCTGTGATCTCTTCAGAACCAAGCTTAGTATCACGCGCCACACAAGTCAGTTCTTGGATGTGGATAGTCGTGAAACGGTCTTCTTGAACTACGCGCTCAGATACTAAGATCGAGTCTTCGAAGTTGTAACCGTTCCAAGGCATGAACGCGATACGCATGTTTTGACCAAGCGCTAGTTCACCAAGGTCTGTTGAAGGACCATCAGCAAGAACGTCACCGCGTGATACAGGCTCACCTGGCATCACACATGGGCGCTGGTTAATACATGTGTTCTGGTTAGAACGTGTGTATTTAGTCAGGTTGTAGATGTCGATACCAGCTTCACCTGGTACTAGCTCTTCTTCGTTAACTTTAACAACGATACGAGAAGCATCTACTGACTGGATTACACCACCACGTTTAGCAACTGCAGTTACACCTGAGTCAACGGCTACGTTACGTTCAATACCAGTACCAACAAGCGGTTTGTCAGCTTTCAGTGTTGGAACTGCCTGACGTTGCATGTTCGCACCCATCAATGCACGGTTCGCATCATCGTGTTCTAGGAACGGGATAAGCGATGCAGCGATAGATACAACCTGGTTTGTCGCAACGTCCATGTACTGAGCGTGCTCACGAGGGTGTAGACCAGATTCACCTTTCTGACGAGCTGTGATCAGCTCATCTGCAAAAGTACCATCTTCGTTTAGCTTAGCGTTCGCCTGTGCGATAACGAATTGGCCTTCTTCGATTGCAGATAGGTAATCTACTTCGTCTGTTACTACGCCATCTACAACGCGACGGTATGGTGTCTCTAGGAAACCGTACTCGTTACAACGCGCAAACGCAGATAGAGAGTTGATCAGACCGATGTTTGGACCTTCAGGCGTTTCGATAGGACATAGGCGACCGTAGTGAGTTACGTGTACGTCACGTACTTCGAAGCCAGCACGTTCACGAGTTAGACCGCCAGGACCCAATGCAGAAATACGACGCTTGTGCGTTACTTCTGATAGCGGGTTGTTTTGGTCCATGAACTGTGAAAGCTGTGAAGAGCCAAAGAATTCTTTAACTGCCGCAGAAATTGGCTTCGCGTTGATCAAGTCTTGAGGCATGATTGCGTCAAGATCGCCTAGGCTTAGACGCTCTTTAACTGCACGCTCAACACGTACTAGACCTACACGGAACTGGTTCTCAGCCATTTCGCCTACAGAACGGATACGACGGTTGCCTAGGTGGTCGATATCGTCCACTTCGCCCTTACCGTTACGGATCGCGATCAGCTTCTTCATCACTTCGATGATATCAGTTTCATCAAGTGTGCCTTGCTCTTGAGCATCTTCACGGCCGATAGAGCTGTTGAACTTCATACGACCAACAGTCGATAGATCGTAACGCTCTTCAGAGAAGAATAGGCTTTCGAATAGAGCTTCTGCAGCTTCTTTTGTTGGCGGCTCACCAGGGCGCATCATGCGGTAGATTTCTACCAATGCAGAAATACGATCAACCGTGCTGTCGATACGTAGTGTTTCTGACATGAATGGACCGTGGTCTAGATCGTTCGTGAATAGAACTTCTAGCGCTTTGTGGCCAGCCTGAGATAGGTTCGCTAGTGCTTCCAGGCTGATTTCCTGGTTAGCGTTAACAATGATCTCGCCTGTTGCTTCATTGATATAATCTTTTGATGCAACTTTACCTACGATGTACTCAACTGGTACTTCGATGTGATCAACACCATCTTTTTCTAGTTGGCGGATATGACGAGCTGTTACGCGACGACCTTGCTCAACGTAAACTTTACCATTTGCTTCGATGTCGAATGACGCAGTTTCACCACGTAGACGATCCGGAACCAACTCCATCAATAGAGTTTGGTCTTTCACTTCGAAGTTCACTTTCTCGAAGAAGATATCTAGGATTTCTTCTGTCGACTTACCTAGTGCTCGAAGGATGATCGATGCTGGTAGCTTACGACGGCGGTCGATACGAACGTATAAGTTATCCTTAGGATCAAACTCGAAATCAAGCCATGAACCACGGTAAGGAATAACACGTGCGTTGTATAAAACTTTACCTGAAGAGTGGGTCTTACCCTTATCGCTGTCGAAGAACACGCCTGGGCTTCGGTGCAGCTGGGATACGATAACCCTCTCGGTACCGTTGATTACGAAGGTACCATTGTCTGTCATGAGTGGAATTTCACCCATGTAGACTTCTTGTTCTTTAATGTCTTTTACAGTACCTGCTGGCGCGTCTTTATCAAAGATAACTAGGCGTAGTTTTACACGTAGTGGCTTTGAGTAAGTTACACCGCGGATTTGACATTCTTTAACGTCAAAAACTGGCTCACCAAGACGGTAGCTAACGTATTGCAGCTCAGAATTGCCGTTGTAGCTCTGAATCGGGAATACAGAACGGAAAGCGGCTTCAAGACCGTATTGACCTTCAGGATCCTGTTCGATAAATTTGTCGAACGAATCGAGCTGGATCGATAGCAGGTATGGAATGTCCAAAACTTGTGGACGAGTACCAAAGTCCTTACGGATGCGCTTTTTCTCGGTATAAGAGTAAACCATGGGGTTCCTCAGCTCGCTGATAAGTGACCCAAACTGTCCGCCCGCTCCTAGTTACTTAAGGGGGGTAAGGGACAGTGACTAATATAGCTGTTTACTGTAGTGACATTTCATTTCGTAAGAATGAAATGTTTTTTGCATGGATATCAGGCGCTTAAACAGCGGGAAAATTCGCCTATACCCTACAGCGCAAAAAGGCCGGTGGTTAAAAAACCACCAGCCAATTAGCCGTTAGGCTAAGAAACTATGCAATAATTACTTAACAGCAACAGTTGCACCAGCTTCTTCTAGCTGAGCTTTAAGAGCTTCAGCTTCTGCTTTCTCAACACCTTCTTTAAGAGGTGCTGGAGCGCCGTCTACTAGAGCTTTAGCTTCTTTAAGACCTAGGCCAGTTGCGCCACGTACTGCTTTGATTACAGCAACTTTGTTACCGCCAGCAGCTTCTAGGATTACGTCGAATTCAGTTTGCTCAGCAGCAGCTTCGCCTGCAGCAGCGCCGCCAGCTACAACAGCAGCAGCAGCAGAAACACCGAATTTCTCTTCCATTGCTTCGATTAGTTCAACAACTTGCATTACAGACATTTCTGCAACTGCGTCTAGGATTTGCTCGTTAGTAATAGACATAACAATTCTCTTTTAAGTCAACAATAAGTTTATTAAGCAACCAGTAAAAAGCAAGGCTTATGCCGCTGCTTCTTGTTTTTGATCGCGGATAGCTGCGATAGTACGCGCCAACTTGCCAGCCGAAGCTTCTTTCATGCACATCATTAGGCGTGCGATTGCTTCGTCGTAAGTTGGTAGTGTTGCTAGTACTTCAGCGTCAGTTAAAGCGCCTTCAAATGCAGCAGCTTTGATCTCGAAATCTTTGTTCTCTTTAGCGAAGTCTTTGAAAAGACGCGCTGCAGCACCTGGGTGCTCATTAGAGAATGCGATTAGAGTAGGACCAGTGAAAGTGTCAGTTAGACACTCGTACTCAGTACCTTCAACCGCACGACGAGCAAGAGTGTTACGAACAACTCTCATGTAAACGCCAGCTTCACGAGCTTGTTTACGTAGAGAAGTCATCGCGCCAACTTGAACGCCACGAGAATCAGCTACAACTGCAGAAAGTGCACCACTGGCAGCTTCGTTGACTTCAGCAACAATTGCTTTTTTGTCTTGAAGGTTTAAAGCCATCTTGGATTTACTCCTGGTTGTCGTTACACCACTCACTATCATCACGACAGTGAGAGCTATTGAGGTGCTTCCCCAGAAGAAAGTTAACTATATTACATAGAGCTTTCTGTCAGTTCGGGCACCATCTACGTAGGATAATTAAGTTTGCTTTTACACAAACACCTACGGTCTTGGACGGAGACTGGGTCTTAATTCATTTCGAACTAGGAGACAGTTCAAAGAACCAAAGTTCAGCCCCAACCACAAATATTAGGCGCAAAATTATACACTAATTTTGCGCCTAAGCAAATAAATTATGCTTGAGTGTTCAGGCTAGCCTGATCAACAGCAACACCAGCACCCATAGTAGTAGAGATGCTTACTTTCTTCAGGAAAGTACCTTTCGCTGAAGATGGCTTAGCTTTCTTCAGAGCAACTAGAAGTGCTTCTAGGTTCTCTTTGATCTGCTCAGCAGAGAAATTTGCTTTACCGATAGTAGTGTGGATGATGCCGTTTTTGTCGTTACGGTAACGAACCTGACCAGCTTTAGCGTTTTTAACTGCTTCAGCAACGTTAGGAGTTACAGTACCAACTTTAGGGTTTGGCATAAGACCGCGAGGACCTAGGATAGTACCTAGTTGACCTACAACGCGCATTGCATCTGGAGAAGCAACAACTACGTCAAAGTTCATTTCGCCTTTCTTAACTTGCTCAGCAAGATCTTCCATACCTACGATGTCTGCGCCAGCTTCTTTAGCTGCTTCAGCGTTAGCACCTTGAGTGAACACTGCAACGCGGATTTCGCGGCCAGTACCGTGAGGTAGTACAGTTGCACCACGTACGTTCTGGTCAGATTTACGAGCATCAATGCCTAGGTTAACAGCAACGTCTACAGACTCAACGAATTTAGCAGTCGCTAGTTCTTGAAGAAGAGCAACAGCTTCGTTGATTTCGTATTCTTTAGTTACGTCAACTTTTTCGCGGATTACGCGCATGCGCTTAGTTAGTTTTGCCATCTTATTAACCCTCTACCACTAGGCCCATTGAACGAGCAGTACCAGCGATAGAACGCTTCATCGCTTCGATGTCAGCACCAGTCATATCAGCAGCTTTAGTTTCTGCGATTTCTTGGATTTGAGCGTCAGTTACAGTACCAACTTTTTCAGTGTTTGGACGACCTGAACCAGACTTAACGCCAGCAGCTTTCTTAAGAAGAACAGCAGCAGGTGGAGTCTTAGTTACGAACGTGAAAGAACGGTCGCTGTATACTGTGATAACTACTGGAGTTGGTAGACCTTTCTCAATAGATTCTGTTTTTGCGTTGAACGCTTTACAGAATTCCATGATGTTCACACCGTGTTGACCTAGTGCAGGACCTACTGGTGGACTAGGGTTAGCCATACCAGCAGCAACTTGTAGCTTGATGTAAGCTTCAACTTTCTTAGCCATGATAATTCCTAAGTTTGGGTACAAACGCTAATCGCGGATCAGCTCCCCGTTTGTGTAAGAAACTTTTTACTTCACTTGAAGTAAAAAGGCGCGAAATTATAGTCATAATCCGCGCCTTATACAACCCTAAAAAGGTGATTTTTTATACTCTTTAACGAAGAGTCTTAGTCCAGCTTTTCAACCTGACCAAATTCAAGCTCAACTGGTGTCGCACGACCAAAGATCGATACAGACACTTTCAGGCGGCTCTTCTCGTAATCCACTTCTTCAACAGTACCGTTGAAGTCAGCAAATGGACCTTCGTTAACACGTACCACTTCACCCGCTTCGTACATTGTACGCGGACGAGGCGCTTCACTCGCTTTCTCAAGACGATTAAGAATCGCGTCAGCCTCTTTATCCGTGATAGGTGCCGGACGGTCTGAGGTACCACCAATGAAGCCCATGACACGCGGCACACTGCGTACTAGGTGCCATGATTCATCGTTCATAATCATCTGAACAAGGACGTAACCTGGGAAGAACTTACGCTCAGATTTGCGACGCTGACCCGCGCGCATTTCCACTACTTCTTCAGTAGGAACCAGTACTTCACCGAATAGCTCTTCCATGCCGTGCATTTTGATATGCTCGCGCAGAGATTGAGCTACACGACCTTCAAATCCAGAGAAGGCTTGAACCACATACCAGCGTTTTTTTGGAGCTTCACTCATGAATAAAAACCCTCTATACCCCAGTTGCTAGAGCTACTAGACGAACCATAATTCCGTCAATACCCCATAGCACTAGAGCCATTACAATACTTACAGCTAAAACGATCAGTGTTGTTTGCATGGTTTCTTGGCGAGTAGGCCAAACAACTTTACGTACTTCCATACGAGATTCTTTTGCAAAACTGATCGCTGCTTTACCTTTAGTCGTTGTTGCTGCAACGCCTAAGGCAGCTGCAATAAGAACAACAACGCCTGCAGCACGAACCACTACAGACATTTCACCATACAGGTAATTACCCACAACAGCGGCAGCTGCCAATACGAAAGCGGCTACCCACTTAAACGTATCTGCTGCGTTTGAGCTATCAGGAGTTTCAGCATTATTTGCTTTCATAAAACCAACCTGTTACAAGTCTTAATATAGACGACAACAACCCCGCTGTTGCAGGGCAAACTCCATATCGCTGAAAAAATCAGCGTACTCTTCTTAAGATTAAGCCTCTTTGCTTAATCTTGCTCTGCGCCCAACCCACTTCTGAACAAGAAAACAGCAAAAATAATGTTGAGTGCAGAAAAAGGGCATCAAATGATGCCCTTTTTGCTACTGGTTCGTCAAATCTAATTCAAGATTTTCCGAAAGCATCGCTAATTCGCTATGAATTAGTCGAAGATCTTAGCAACAACACCAGCACCTACTGTACGGCCACCTTCACGGATCGCGAAACGTAGAC
>NZ_JAWPOX010000497.1:0-717 GCF_033344475.1 Vibrio sp. 1288 | reverse complement strand
CATCTTTTCGCCCCAAGTGAATGGGCAACCGCTGTCGTGACGAACGCCAACGTACGCATGACTCAACTCTTCATCGAAGTCTTTGAGAAATGCATCGATTCCGATGGTATCCGTCAGTGCGATACCCAGTGCGCCATTAAACATTTTTTGCCAACGTTGCAGGGCAATTTTCTGCGAATCACGCACGTTTACTAACGCTTGATGGCCCATAAACCACTCGTGAGCAACCGTGCCAATTGGGGTAAGATCTAACTCTCTCGCCAAATGGTAGTTACTGGTTCCCGTCAAGCATTGTGGCAATTCCTTGCTTAAGTACTCCAGCATGGTGCGCTGCGCTTGAAAAGAGAAACGGCGACGCGTCGACATATCTGCGAATTTGAAGTTAGTAATGTTGCGACGTTCTAGTTCGGCTTTCAAATAGCGAACTTTGTCTTCCAATACGGTTTGGAACTGCTCGAACGGGATATCTGACCAACGTTGACGGCTGCGAACTTCCGACACAATGCTCATGATGATGGTTTCGTACAGAATGGTTTCCTTCCACAAGCCATTGATTGTAATGCGTAACTGGCTTGAGCCATCCGACATGGTTTTGTTATGGAAAGAGACATCGCTTTGCGGGTTAAAACGGAAGTGACGTAACGCTTCGACAAACTCGGGCTTTAGGTACGGCGCAACGCGCTTCATGTACGCAATTTCATCTTCAGTAAAGCGAAC
>NZ_JAWPOX010000496.1:0-717 GCF_033344475.1 Vibrio sp. 1288 | reverse complement strand
ACAAGCGATCCCGGGATGGAATCCATCTTAAACTGCCCAGCCATTCTCTAACCCTTATTCTTTTGTTGATAGAAATTTCGCGCCACAAACCCATCTTTGCGAACGGGTAACATTATCGAGACTACGACGCTCGAAGTCTGTCTCAATATTAAGACTATGCAATAGATTGAGATTTGGCGAATACTTATTTGCATATGCCATCAAAATCAAAATGCAACCTATTGAATTTTAGGAAATTAAAGATACAAAAAAACCACCCGAAGGTGGTTTTTTTGTCATTGTTCAGCAAAGAATTACGCTTGTGGGCGCATTGCAGGGAACAAGATCACGTCACGGATGGTGTGCGTGTTAGTTAGCAGCATAACTAGGCGGTCGATACCGATACCTTGACCTGCTGTTGGTGGTAGACCGTGTTCTAGTGCAGTGATGTAGTCTGCATCGTAGAACATCGCTTCGTCATCACCAGATTCTTTTGCTTCAACCTGTGCTTTAAAGCGCGCGTCTTGGTCTTCTGCATCGTTAAGCTCTGAGAAGCCGTTTGCTACTTCACGGCCACCGATGAAGAACTCAAAGCGGTCTGTGAAGAATGGGTTGTCATCGCTACGACGTGCCAGTGGAGAAATATCCGCTGGGTAGCCAGTGATGAACGTAGGCTGCATTAGTTTAGGTTCTGCAGTTTCACCGAAGATCTCTTCAAGAAGCTGACCACATGTCCAG
>NZ_JAWPOX010000495.1:0-717 GCF_033344475.1 Vibrio sp. 1288 | reverse complement strand
GTCGTTACCTCAAAGTACTCAAAGAGATGCTAGGTATCAGCCACTAAGTGCCGAATATGAGCGAAACATGTGATCAAAAAAGGCGACCTTGAGGTCGCCTTTTGAATATTCGATAAATGGATATCAGTCCACTTGCTTGATTTGCAGCTCTTTTGGTACTTCGAAGAACATGTTTTCTTCTCGACCTAAGACTTCATCGACTGAGCGAGCACCCACTAGTTCTTTGATACGCTCAAGAATCTGATTCACCAACTCTTCTGGCGCAGAAGCACCCGCTGTCACACCTACTTTTGTCTTGCCTTCAAACCACTCTGGCTTGATATCTTCAGGACAATCCGTCAAGTAACCAGGCGTGCCAAGTTTCTCAGCCAACTCTTTAAGACGAGTAGAGTTTGAAGAATTCTTAGAACCCACAACCACCATTACATCCACATCACCAGCCAGCTCTCGCACGGCATCTTGGCGGTTTTGTGTTGCGTAACAAATATCGTCTTTACGTGGGCCTTGGATGTCAGGAAATACGCGGCGTAGCTCTTCAATCACATCAGCGGTTTCATCGACAGACAATGTGGTTTGGCTTACATAGTGCAGATCCGATGGATCTTTCACGATCGCTTTTAGTTTCTCAACGTCCGCAGGAGTTTCCACTAAGTACATGCCGCCAGTTTCGCTTGAGTACTGACCCATGGTACCTTCGACTTCTGGGTGACCAGCATG
>NZ_JAWPOX010000494.1:0-718 GCF_033344475.1 Vibrio sp. 1288 | reverse complement strand
GACAAAGCGATCCATTGTTGAATCGCTCTATCATAACGTCATTAATAAAATCAGGCTAATCCAGGAAACAAGTTACGTAAGCCGTTTGCAATAAACTCGATGCCTAGCGCTCCAAGAATCAAACCCATGATACGTGTGATCACGTTGATGCCTGTTTGACCCAAGAAACGAACGATCAAAGGTGCCGAACGAAATAGCAACCAAGAACAAAGGCAAAACAGACCAATCGTGATAACGATGCCCACGGTATCGAACATACTTGGGTAACGCGCGCCATAAACGATTGTTGAGCTGATTGCACCAGGACCAGCCATTAGTGGCATCGCTAGTGGTACAACGCCGATCTGTTCGCGGCTAACGTACTCAGATTTTTCTTGTTTGTTCTGCTTATCCTCACCGAGCTTACCGCTCATCATCGAAAAGGCGATGCTTAACAGCAGCAAGCCACCCGCCACTCGGAATGAATCCAGTGAAATACTGAACATATCCAACAGTAACTGACCTGCAAGCAGGGAAATGATCAGGATCACGGCCACTGCCACATTGGCTGTTGTCGCGGTTTTGATCTTTTCTTCTGGTGTCATATGTCCGCTTAAAGACACGAAAACAGGCATGATGCCTACAGGGTTAACGGCGGCAACCAACCCCAAGAAAAACTGCAGGAAAATGGCTAGCTCTAAAGTCTGCATATTGCGTACTCGTAAATGTTCACATTAGT
>NZ_JAWPOX010000493.1:0-718 GCF_033344475.1 Vibrio sp. 1288 | reverse complement strand
AACGGTGATACTGCCACAATCGAAAAAGCATTATTCACTCAGAGCGCCACAGCATCGACCTTTAATGTTGCTAAAACTCTAGAAACCGATGAAGTTCAAGTAGACGTTATTCGCGGCTATAACGCTGTCCCAATCAACTTTACGAGCAAAGTAGAGTTTGCCGATGTCGTCCTAAATGCCCCCCTAAAACTGAATGATGATTTCACGGTAAACGCAAACGCAACCCTTGCCGATACGACAATGCAAAGCTTGGCTCTAGGTGGTGCGCTCACGGGTTTAAATGTCGATGTAAACAAAAACCTCACAGCTCAGCGAGGGAACATCTCAAGAGGGGCGAGAATTAACGGAAGCCTCAATGCGCGTGATGTGTTTGCGACAAATGCTGACTTCTCTAACTCGGTAAACGTTGTAGGAAATACGCAAATCAGCGGCGCTCTCAAAGTGGGTAATCAGATTAATCAAAATGGACGACTCATTTCCAACGGAACGACGCTATACAGTAATGGTTCGTCTCTGGACTCTTTGCTTTTAGGTAGGAACTCGACAGCGTTTGACGCTAGCAAAATCGACGGTTACGGCGTTTCGCAATTAGCTCAACGCAACCAGTCGAACGTGTTCGGGGGAACACAGACATTTAAAAAGGATGTGAATGTCTCGGGTAATGTCTACGTTAACGGTCGTCTAGTCGTGGATTCGTCCGGAAACTTATATGACGGTG
>NZ_JAWPOX010000492.1:0-718 GCF_033344475.1 Vibrio sp. 1288 | reverse complement strand
CAACAGCTGTTTCTCTTGCTTTATCAGCAATTGGACTTCACCACCTTCACGTTTTGGCTCGATGCCGTGAATAATGGCGTTCTCTACCAAAGGTTGCAGCATCATCGGCGGCAACTCTGTATTTCCTATCCCTTCTGGCACCTCGATTGTGTAGCTTAATCGCTCGCCTAAACGAATTTTTTGAATACCCAGATAAGCGTCAATCAAGGCAATTTCATTTTCAACCGTGGTGTACTCCTCACGCGAGTTTTTTAGCGTTGCACGCAATAACGCCGTGAGTTGATCCAACATTTGTTTGGCTTTATCGACGTCTTGCGACATCAACGCGCTGATATTGGCAAGCGTATTAAACAGAAAATGCGGCTCAATTTGGCTTTGCATCTGCTTGAGCTGGCTGAGTAAAAGGGCTCGTTCTTGTTCGGCATTTTCACGTTTGATGCTCTCTAGCTCACGCTGTGCAATGGCTTCTTTTTCGCGTGAATGAAAATAAAAATAACACATACCGCTAAACAGCAGGCCCATCAGCAAGACAGGCAACATGCCCGAAATACCGAAGTATTCACCGAGCCAAAACTGCGCATTAATTACACCAAACAACAAACACGCGGTCAGTGAAAGCGCAATTTCTAGCATGCGTGGGATGGTCGGAAACAACTTGTCGATCAACCACGAGAAGAACAGCGCAGAGTAGCCAAAACCAAAGCTCACCAGCACATGC
>NZ_JAWPOX010000491.1:0-719 GCF_033344475.1 Vibrio sp. 1288 | reverse complement strand
AGTGCCTACGACCCGCTCGAAGAAGCCTTTCAGTACCGAAGCCTAACGTCTAGCAACGAATATCATATTTGGGGCATTGGTATGGGCAACGTCCCATCCCTGTTAGCTCAAGATCAAAGCGCCAGATCTATTTGCGTTTATCTTTACAACCTTTCGCTAGCAAAATTGGTACTATCTCTTGTTCCTCAACCTTGGTTATCCGATCCTCGCGTCTCACTAGTCGCAGTTTCTGAAGATCATTGTGAAATCGGAAAACACTTATCAAGCCTGTGCTGGGATGATTGTATAATTATTAATGCTGACAGAGCGATTTCTCGTTATACACATCAATGGCTTTACTTCCGACTAGAAAATCGTGTTTTGATTGGCTTTGCGAACGCAAACTACCGACATAGCGACGCTGAACTAGTAACAAGAGAAGAAGAAAACGCCCCCCTTTTAAAACGAATTAAATCCTCTGATCATTATCTGATGTATCAAGTCGATGACGCTATTTGCATTGGTGCAGGCCCATCGCTCCAACATCATATTGAAGAGTTAAAAGTCGTTTATAGCCAACCAAATCGTCCAAAGTTCATTGCCGCGTCAACCGCATGCAAATGCTTAATGGAGAACGGCATCAAACCTGACGTCGTGTTTGCTGTGGATATGGATTTAGGTGACGAACATATTCCTTTTGAGCTCGCTATAAACACCATTTTAGTTTTTGCTAGCCATAT
>NZ_JAWPOX010000490.1:0-719 GCF_033344475.1 Vibrio sp. 1288 | reverse complement strand
ACCCGATGTCATTTTAGTTAGTGGCCGCAGCTATGAGACCATGGGCGGTGCAGACGCCATTTTAAAGGCGATGCCGTTACTTGCAGCAACACCAGCAGGCCAGACAAAGAACATCATCACCATTGATGGACACGCTTTGGTTGGCGGTTTGGGACTAAAAAGCCTGTCAGAGGCTAAACGTCTCAATACCTTGCTTTACCCATAGAGATTTTCGATGCTGTTACGACGTATTCCTTTATCAACCACGCTGATTACGCTGTCTGGATTTTTAGCGTTTATCGCCATCGCTTCTATAACCGTCGGCCCGATGAACATCAGTTTCACAGACAGTCTGCGCGGCTTAATTGGCGCACATTCAGAGCTGGCACCGCACATTCAACTCGTTATCAATGAGATTCGCCTGCCTCGTACGATTTTGTGTATGTTCATCGGCGCAATCCTCTCCATTTGTGGGGTGGTCATGCAAGGGCTTTTCCGAAACCCATTGGCAGAACCCGGCATTATTGGGGTTTCTGCTGGTGCGGCGCTGGGCGGCGCTTTTGCCATCGTCGTTTTTGCTGAGTTTAGCCAAAACCATCCTCAACTCATGAACTTAGCAGCGTTGCCATTATTTGCTTTTCTGGGCGGTGCTCTGACAACGGTGCTGGTGTACTGGCTCGGTACGAATAAGTTTGGTACGTCCGTCACGATCATGCTGCTCGCTGGCGTGGCGATCAGTG
>NZ_JAWPOX010000489.1:0-719 GCF_033344475.1 Vibrio sp. 1288 | reverse complement strand
GCCGCACCACTATTGGTTGCGATCGGTTTCCCTGCCCTAGCAGCTGTACTAATGGGCATGATGATTCAATCAACGCCAGTATCGTTTGGTGCAGTGGGTACGCCGATTATCGTCGGTGTAAACAAAGGTTTGGATACGCACAACATCAGTGAAGCGTTGGCAGCTCAAGGCTCAACATGGGAAGCATACCTACAGCACATCACGGCTAACGTTGCCGTAATTCATGCCGTGGTTGGTACGATGATTCCTGTATTGATGGCGATGATGTTAACACGTTTCTTCGGCAAGAACAGAAGCTGGAGCGAAGGTCTGGATATTCTACCGTTTGCGCTATTCGCAGGTGTGTCATTTACCGTTCCTTACGCATTAACTGGCGTGTTCTTGGGCGCTGAGTTTCCATCGCTGATTGGTGGTTTGGTTGGTCTTTCTATCGTCGTAACTGCTGCGAAAAAAGGTTTCCTAGTTCCTAAAACAAAATGGGATTTTGAAAGCGAAGACAAATGGCCTGCAGAGTGGCTAGGCTCTTTGAAAGTGGATCTGCACGACAATCCTGGTAAGCCAATGAGCTTGGTAAAAGCGTGGATTCCTTATGTAATGCTGGCCGTTATTTTGGTAGCAAGCCGCGTAAGCTCTGAGTTTAAAGGTCTACTGCAAAGCATCAGTGTGTCGTTTAGCAACATTCTAGGCGAGACAGGCGTTAGCGCAGCCATTCAGCCGCT
>NZ_JAWPOX010000488.1:0-720 GCF_033344475.1 Vibrio sp. 1288 | reverse complement strand
ACTGATGATGATCGAAGATGAAGATTCATCCAAACAGCTTTTTGCACGTAAGCGTCTGACGTTTGATGCGGTAGCAACGGTTGTTGAGCGTGATACTGAAATGTGGCAATTGGTCGTTGGTCAGATGAAAGCGCGTTTCGGTGACATCATCGACGGTCTAAGCCAGCTTGAAGACTTTGTACTGTTCAACCTAAAAGCTGAGAAAGGTTTGTTCGTAAAAGGGTTCGGTCAAGCGTATCAAGTCTCAGGCGATGACTTGGTTGATTTTGTGCATCTACAAGAAGGCCACAAGAAAATCGAAAACGCCTAATGCGGACGTCGTTTTTATGATTACTAAGAGGGAGTTAGGTTATACTGACTCCCTTTTTTACATTGGAACAACAGCATGAGACCTGTAAGCAAGGAACTGAGCGAGATTTGTTATCCCTTTATTTACGAAGACAGCCCTGTGTGCGATTTCGAGATCACCGCAGACGAGTTGTGCAGCCGGATTGGGTTGGTGCTGTCGATGGAATTGGACGACTTCAGTCGAGATATTCTCACGCGCCTTCAGCCTAATGTTTACCATCTCAATGGTTCGGTGCGTGGCAAGTTAGCGATTACAGAATCGGAAGTTGAAGAGCTTAAAGCAGACTATGAGGCCGTAAAAGCGCGCATAGACGGTGGTTTTAAAGGTTTTGTGCTGCCCGGTGGCCATGCTACGTCTAGTCAACTGCATTT
>NZ_JAWPOX010000048.1:0-31172 GCF_033344475.1 Vibrio sp. 1288 | reverse complement strand
TTACATGGAAGTTACTGAAGAACTTAATGAAAACAGGATGTTAAGTCTTCAGCAACAATTAAAGGGAACATAGCCTAAAGAAAAGACCCAGCAATAAGCCTTTAAATGGTTCGATGTTGGACTCTAATTCGTGGCGGAATTCACTGTTTGCCAATACAACGCCAGCCAAGAAGGTTCCTAGGGCAGGAGATAAGCCCACTAAACTCATCAGCGCAGCGATACCAATGACCAGCATGAGTGCAGTTGCGGTAAAGATTTCTCGCAAACCAGAGCTAGCCACATAATTGAGCAGCGGTCGACTTAAAAAGTGTCCACCAACGACGACGATTGCTATCGATGCTGTGATTACTATGCCGTATGCCCAGCCTGGCAACCCCGCAACGAGGCTTAATTCTTCATGGTGCGCTGCGGCTGTTTGTGCTGCGGACTGTGCCTGTTCAATTAATTCAGGTAAGGCCAATAGGGGAATGAACGCCAACATTGGTATCACTGCAATATCTTGAAAAAGCAACACGGAGAAAGCGTTTTGTCCACCTTCCGTCTTCGTTAATCCTTTTTCGCTAAAAGTTTGCAAAACAATCGCAGTAGAAGAGAGAGCGAAGATCAAACCTATGGCTAAGGCTATGGTCCAAGGCTGGTCAAAGTATAAGGCAATACCCATAATCGCCGCGACGGTACCGCCGACTTGCAGACCTCCTAAGCCCATTAAGCGATTGCGCATCGCCCACAACATTTTGGGTTCGAGCTCTAAGCCAACGAGAAACAGCATCATCACCACGCCAAACTCGGCAAAGTGCTGTATTGTCGTTGTTTCTTCACCGACTAAACCGATAATTGGGCCAATGACCACACCTGCGATGAGATAGCCTAAAACGGACCCAAGTCCCAAACGCTTAGCAAGTGGGACTGCAATTACAGCAGCAATCAAATATACGAAGGCTTGTAAGAATATCCCTGTCATGAAGCCTCCTTAATGAGCTCTGGCAATGCGCTGTTAAGCTTGATTAATGACGCCGCAGCTTCAACATCCAACCTATCTTCGACTAAAGCTGTTAGCAGGCTCTTGTACCGCTCGACATGACGAGGGATTCGCCCTTCTTCATCTGCTGTACGTGCGCCAAACATCGCGAGAGGGGCAATGTAGTTCATGCCGGTCAGTGCGGACATTTGTTCAATAGGCGCAAGCAGTTGACGAATCGTAAAGTGGTTGTAGCCCTCTGCCTTATAAGCTTCTTCTTTACCCCCTGCAGACAGCACACAAAGCATGGTCTTATCTTGCAGTGCTGTGCCATCTGTACCGTAAGCAAAGCCATATTCCAAAACCAGATCTTGCCACTCTTTTAAAATCGCAGGCGTTGAATACCAATATAGTGGAAATTGGAAAATCACCACGTCATGCTCACGTAAGCGTTGCTGCTCACGGTCGATATTAATATCGAAACGAGGGTATTCGCCATAGAGATCAACACATGTCACGCCTTCAATTTTTTGAGCTTCTTTGAAAAGTGGAGTATTCACTTCTGAACGATGCTGGGAAGGATGAGCAAAGAGAATGAGTACTTTTTTATTTGCCATAGGGATCCTTGCTATCTAAATAACCATGCCCAGTAGGAGCGCGGGTTGGTTAGAAAATGTAACTCATAAATGATCGCCAAGCTAGTTTGGAAAACTGTTTAAGCTGTTTCAATATCAATAAAAAACCACCAAATAAATTGGTGGTTTTGGGAAGCGTTACGTTTTACTAATCATGAATAGGGACGACTAGAATATCCACCGGTGACTTGTTAATTAAGTGTCTCGAGTAAGAAATAATCTTGCTCCAGAAATCTTGGTGGTGGCCACAAATCAGAAGATCCACTTCTTGCTCTTTAATGGTGACCTCTAATTTATCAGCCAAGTCGCCAGTACCTACGAAGAAATGTTTAAGTGGGTAATCCATGTAATCACTAAATGTTGTTAAACATTCCATTGAATGCTCATTCAATGGCCTTTGATCCGGGTTTTCTTTAATGTCTACAAGCTCACGATAGATTTCTCCGTGCGTACCATCAATATGAATAAAGGAGATATCGGAGTCGAGATAGTTTGCCATTGATACCGCTCTGTCGATAAGCACGGTGCTTTCATCTGACAGTTCGAGTGCAACAAGGATATGTTTGTATTTCATAACCACGCCCTTATGTGGATTATCTTTACCCTAAGCATAGTATGGCTTGGATAAAAATTGTGTTGCTAAGATCTCGAAATTGTTCAAAGACTTGTTAAAAAGTTAATGTGATATAACAACTTACTGTGAAACTTTCTTTTTGTTCACATTTGGTTAGAAAGCTTGCTTTTTGAACAAAAAAGCGGCTACACTCTGTGCATCATTTCTCTAGGAGATTACGCCAACATGAAGAACTAAACCTGTCATCCATATTTTTACTTATTTTTTGGATCTGCAGGGTTAGTAGGCGTAGCTCACTTTCCGATATTTCTTTGCAACAAGACGACTTTTTGATTTGACGTATATCGTCGAGCTTTACATAGAGCTTAATGCGTTTGTGCACGCGTTTTGTTGCCATTTCAAATCATAGCTACGGCTGTTGTCCCTGTCATACAGGAGGCAAATTATGCCAGTTTTACAAGCTTTTAATGTTAGCCATCAGTTTGATAATGGCGATACGCTATTCCAGTCTATTTCTTGTTCCATGACTAAACGACGTGTTGGTTTGGTTGGGCGCAATGGCATCGGCAAGTCGCTTTTGACTTCCATTTTAGCGGGAGAAATTCAGCCTGCCAGCGGTGTTGTGACTGCTCCCTCTTCTTTCATGATGTATCGCCAGCAGCCGTCTGATCTGCTTTCAGGTCAGCAATCGATCGCCCAATTTCTGGGAACAGACTCGGCCTTACATGCTTTGAAGCAGATTGAACAAGGTGATGTTTCTGAGCATTGGTTCGAACTGGTTGGCGAACAGTGGGATATTGAACTGAAACTCAAACAGCAGCTTGCTGCGATGGGCTTGCCGCAAGACCCTGATTTCTCTTGTGCTCGGCTCAGTGGTGGTCAGTTGGCGCGTTTGCAGTTATGGCAGTTATTTGAAAACGAAACGGATCTTTTGATTCTCGATGAGCCATCCAATCACCTCGATACCGAGGCGAAACAATGGCTGATAGAGTCTATGACGCATTTCAGCGGTGCGATTTTACTCATCAGTCACGATCGTGAGCTGCTGCGAGAGATGGAGGAAATTTGGGAGCTATCGGGCCTAGGTTTACAGGCTTTTGGTGGAAATTACGATGTGTACGCCGAGAAAAAACGCACTGAACTGCAAGCGGTCGAGAGGCAGTTAGCGCAAGTCGATAAACAGAAAAAACGGTTAGCCGAGCAAGCCCAGAAAAATCGTGAAAAAGCAGACCAACGCGCCGCGCAAGGGAACAAACTGCGCAAAGACGGCAGTCAGCCCAAAATTTTGCTTGATGGAAAAAAGGATAGCGCGACCGCCAGCGCTTCAAATCGCAATAAGAATGAGCAACTCAGACAAGCGCATTTACAAGCCAAAGAACAGGCGTTGCAATCGCGACATGAGCAACTCAAGGCGCAAAAGCTTTATCTTACAGATAATCCGAACCGTTCGCGAAAAGTGTTGTCGATACAAGAAGGTATATTACCTTTTGGGAATTCTACGCCTATCACGTTGCAGATTTTTGCGAACGACAAAGTCCATCTCAAAGGGAGAAATGGCTGCGGAAAATCAACCTTGTTAAAGACGTTGCTTGGCGAGTTATCGTTGCAGAGTGGTGAGTTGCAAGTGAATACGCCTTTGTATTATCTCGACCAACATTTTGGTGCAGTGAATCCAAATCTTTCGTTACTTGAGAACGTAATGGAGAGCTGCCAAGAGATGACGGAAAGTGAAGCGAGGACCTTATTGGCCGGGATCGGTTTTCGTCGAGATGCAGTGTTTCGATTGGGGCGCCTACTGAGCGGTGGCGAGAAGATGAAGCTCGCGATGCTGATAGTCAGCCACCAAAATTCTCAGCCTTTGCTGCTGCTTGATGAACCAGATAACCATCTCGACCTCGAGTCAAAAATAATGCTTAGTCAGGCGTTAAATGTATACAAAGGTGGATTTGTTCTGATTAGTCACGACCAAGATTTCGCTTCTGAGTCTGGGGTTTTGCGCCAAATCGAGCTGACTTAGACGAAAGAGAGTAAACGCCATCGTGGCTCTTCAGTATTGTTCCCAAGTTCTACACTTCCACTTACTAGTTTGTAGAACTGGAAGGAAATGAGGGAGTTAGGATGGCTTTCACAACTCGTTTAATGAAATTAGATTCATTTTGTCGATATATAGTAGAGTTCTGATGTATTGCACAAAAAGACAACAGAAAAATAAAAAGGAATTTCATGAAAAAGAACACCCTAGCACTCACAACAGCTCTCGCACTCGGAAGTGTGTTGTCTGTGGCGCATGCCAATGAAGCGGCGCAATCGTCGGTTGAACAGGTAAGCCCGAAAGCCATCACGTATCCAACCACACAAAAAGTGGATATTGTCGATGACTACTTTGGTACAAAAGTGAGTGATCCTTATCGCTGGTTGGAAGACGATCTCAGCCCAGAAACCGCAGAATGGGTGAAGGCGCAAAATGCAGTGACGTTTGATTATCTGGCGAAAATCCCTTACCGCGAGCAGATTGAAGAGCGCATTACTAAGCTCATGGATTACGAAAAACAAAGCCAGCCGTTCAAAGAGGGTAAGTTCACTTACTTCTACAAAAATGACGGGTTACAAAACCAAGACGTGCTTTATCGGCAGCTAGGTGATGGTGAAGCAGAAATTTTCCTCGATCCAAATACTTTTAGTGAAGATGGCACCACATCGTTAGCGGGAGTGAGCTTTTCACGTGATGGTTCTTTGGTTGCATACAGCATTTCGGAAGGCGGTAGCGATTGGCGCAAAGTCATTGTGTTAGACACAGAAACCAAAAAGCCCGTCGGTGAAACGCTGGTGGATATTAAGTTCAGTGGCATCAGTTGGCTCGGCAATCAAGGCTTCTATTACTCAAGTTATGACAAGCCAAAAGGGAGTGAACTTTCCGCGAAGACAGACCAACACAAGCTCTACTTTCATAAACTAGGGACGAAACAAAGTGAAGACCAATTAATTTTCGGTGGTGTAAAGGACGAAAAGTATCGCTACGTTGGGGGTTACACGTCGGAAGATGAACGCTACTTGTTTATCTCAGCCAGCGTATCGACGTCGGGCAACAAACTGTTCTTTAAAGACCTGAGTAAGCCAAATAGCCCGCTGAAAACCATTTTAGATAACACCAGTTCTGATACTTGGGTGATAGACAACCAAGGCACGAAACTGTACTTGGTTACGAACCTTAATGCGCCGAACAAACGCGTCGTGACGGTGGATGCAAGTCAGCCGCAGCCCAAAAACTGGAAAGATTTGATTCCTGAAACAAAGAACGTGTTACGTGTTTCTACCGCGGGTGGCAATTTGTTTGCGAGCTATATTGTTGATGCGATCTCGATGGTGAAGCAATACGACATGAACGGCAAACTCATCCGAGAAATCAAATTGCCTGATATTGGCAGCGCATACGGTTTCTCGGGGAAAAAAGAAGAAACCGAAGTCTACTACTCTTTCACCAACTACAAGATGCCAAGCACTACCTATCGTCTGAACATCAAAGATGGTGATAGCGAGGTGTACTACAAATCTAAAGCGCCATTTGACCCTGTTTTGTATGAATCTCGCCAGGTGTTTTACACCTCAAAAGACGGAACAAAAGTGCCGATGATCATCACCTATAAAAAAGGGACACCGATGGACGGCAGTGCACCAACCATCCTATATGGTTATGGCGGTTTCAACATTAGCCTCACGCCATCTTTTAGCCCGACACGTGCGGCTTGGTTAGAGCTTGGTGGTGTTTACGCGGTAGCGAACATTCGTGGTGGTGGGGAATATGGCAAAGAATGGCACAACGCTGGCATTCAAATGCAAAAGCAAAATGTGTTTGATGACTTTATTGCGGCGGCTGAATACCTAATTGATGAAAAGGTAACGTCATCAAACAAGTTAGCCATTAACGGTGGATCGAATGGTGGCTTGTTAGTGGGGGCCGTTATGACGCAACGTCCAGAGCTATTTAAAGTGGCGCTGCCAGCAGTCGGCGTACTGGATATGCTGCGTTACCATACTTTTACCGCAGGTGCTGGTTGGGCGTATGACTACGGTACGGCAGAGCAAAGTAAAGAGATGTTCCAATATCTGAAAGGTTATTCGCCAGTGCACAATGTAAAAGCGGGGGTGGAATATCCAGCAACATTGATTACAACGGGTGATCATGATGACCGTGTTGTTCCTGCTCACTCATACAAATTTGCTGCTGAGTTGCAATCGAAGCAAGCGGGTTCAAATCCGACCTTAATTCGCATCGAAACCAATGCAGGACATGGTGCAGGCACACCAACGCGTAAAATAATTGAGACAAATGCAGATATTTATAGTTTTGCACTGTTCAATATGGGAATAGAGAAACTGCAATAGTGCGAATTGTTTGCGTTTTAGTTATCGAAACGCATCGGCGCTTTATCGCTCGATAATAAAAGGGAATCACAGAGAGTGACTCCCTTTTTATTTATTATAGGCCTACTATTCTAATCTGATGCTAGGCTAATCAAACTAAGGTTTTTTAAATTATTATAATGTTCTAATTAATCTGAAGAGTGTTGTACGATCGAAATGAAACATTGATCGCGATCACCTAAATCCATTGCACTCTCTATTTATATGGTAAAATTAATTAATCATTTGTTCTAATGATAATTGAATTTTCATAAGTTTTAATATTTCCTTCTTCATTGGTATTACCAAATTTCAAGTTATATAAGATATAAGTAGCGGTGATTGAACTTTTACGATGCTTTATTTTATTTTAATTAAAACGTCGAATGTTTCGTCATTATTGAATTTGCTTTGATAATTTATGTTATCCAAAGCGAGGTGTGTTGCTTGCTATTTATGATGACCTCATGACGTGAATAATTTTATAATCATTAAAATGGATACAGTTTTATGAATTTAGTGAAACCGTCTGTTGCCATTATGGTTGCAGCCCTACAACTCGCGTCTTCTGCCTATGCGCAGACAAACAATAACGAAGAACTACAAGATATGTCTGACCCACTTGCGGTATACACCCAAGCTGGCTTTGGTATTACTGATAAAGGCGCGAACATCAAAATCGGTCAAACTTACCAATCTAGCCAGCCTGGTACCATGGCGATGAACATCATTGAAATGAAAGGCATTGGTGGTGAGCTATTTGGCATTCGCGACAATGACGATCCAATATATGCCAACGTTGATGACAGCATTGACTCTTTCAGACTACGTAATTTCCAAGTAGAAGTCGCAAAAGGTCTAGGCCGTCAATTAGATGTAAACTACGACGTTGATAACGATAAATTAGATGCATCTTATAGCTTTATTCAAGGTCTACCTAAGTTTGGTATGTTGCAGCTATTTCCTTTAGCTGGTGCGGGTGTCACTATTGCTAATGATTTTAGTGGTGATGACAAAGGTTATGAAATTCCAGGTACTTTCACTGTTGTGGGTATGTACTCAAAAATTGAATTAACCGATAAAATCTGGATTAACTACAACCCAATGTATATGCATACGTTGTCAGGGTCTAGTCAATATAAAGATACTTATTATGCGGGTGAAGATAATATCTTGACTCATGAGTTTGCGTTGTCTTATCAAATTAATCCTCGCGCAAATATTCGTTACTTTGCAAACTGGAATGAGCACGTTAATTTCGGTGATGGTGATCACCGCATCGAATTTAACTACCAATTCTAACTCCCTCGTTTATTTCCAGAATGGAAAGTGTGTTTATCCATATATTTAAATATTTAGGCCAAAGCACTTTCTACATAAAGTAGGTTTATCATGAAAGCCAAATATAAATTTGCGTTGGTATCTATTGCTATATCTTCTGCATTACTATCAGGATGCAAAACTGGCGATATCGTAACGAAAACAGCCCAAGCACCCTCTGTTGAAACCGTTACCCTAACCGAAACAAAAATCACTCCTTATCATAATTTTATCGGTCGAACTGAAGCGGTAAATGACGTTGATATTATGCCGCGAGTCGGTGGTGAATTAACCGCGATTCATTTTAAAGATGGCGATATGGTCGAAAAAGGCCAATTGTTGTTTGAAATCGACGACCGTCCTTACAAAGCGGCACTGGCGTATGCAAAAGCGTCGTTGCAAAAAGCAAAAGCGCAACTCGTTCAAACTACGCGTGATGCAGAACGTGTGAAGAAACTCATCAAAGATAAAAGCATCAGTGAGCAGCAATACGATGACGCCATTGCCGCGCAAGCCGCAGCGATTGCTTCGGTAGAAGAGGCGAAGGCGACGCTGGTTTCAGCAAGGCTCGATCTTGAATTTAGCTCTGTGCGTGCTCCTTTCTCTGGTCGCGTGGGTTTCAGCAACTTCCGAGTGGGTGACCGTATTTCGAAAATTCAACTCGTTCCTCTTGTTTCGATCACTCAAGTAGACCCAATTCGCTTTGGCTTTGATGTGGATGAGAAGCTCTACCGCCGCGTAAGAAGTGCGATTGATGTAGCTCATCGTAACGATGACAAACTGGATGTTGATTTAACACTGACGCTTTCAGACGGTTCATTGTATCCGCTTGATGGCAAGATCTACGCCGTTGGCAATAAGATCGATTTAGAAACAGGCTCAATTCGAGCAGAAGCACAATTCGATAATCCAACTTACGCGCTTATGCCGGGTGAATATGGCAACTTGACCATCAAGCTGCGCAACAAAACCATTGATGGTTTGCTTATCCCATCGGCGGCTGTTCAGCAAGACCAAGCGGGTGACTACGTCATGGTGGTTGGTGATGATCACGTGGTGTCACGTCGTAACGTTGAACTCGGTCAGACCTACGGTGTGAAACGTGCTGTGCTGACTGGCTTGGCGGCTAACGAAAAAGTCATCGTCAATGGTCTACAAAAAGTGCGTCCGGGTGCAACGGTGAAAGACGTTGAACTACAGAGTGAACAAGGCTGAGTGAGTACTGATGTTAAGTAAATTTTTCATTCACCGGCCGAAGTTTGCTTTGGTGATCTCACTGGCGATGACATTGATGGGCATGATCGCCCTGAAAGTCTTGCCAATTTCTGAGTATCCTCAAATCTCTCCAACGGTAATTACGGTGAGCACCATGTATCCGGGGGCAAACGCGGACGTGGTTAAAAAGACCGTAGCACAACCGATAGAAGCCAAAGTCAACGGCGTTGAAGACATGATTTACATGTCTTCTGTGATTGGTAACGATGGCTCATACACATTGCGTATTTACTTCCGAGTGGGCGCAGATGGCGATATGGCGCAGGTTCGTGTGAACAACTTGGTGGCACAGGCGACGTCGTCTCTACCACAAGAAGTAAACCAAATCGGTGTGACGGTTAAGAAGAAATCTTCCGACATGCTGGGCGTTATCACACTGCGTTCTCCGAAACAGTCTCACGACAGTATCTACCTTTCTAACTACGCGGATCTCAATATTGTCGAGCGTCTAAAACGTATCGAAGGTATGAGTGACATTACGCTTCTGGGTAAGAAAGACTACTCAATGCGAATTTGGTTGAACCCAAATAAACTGGCTACCTTGAAGCTTTCTGCTAGCGACGTTATTGGCGCAATTAAAACGCAAAACATCCAAGTGGCGGCGGGTAAGATCGGTGGTATGCCAGCTCCAGATGATCAGCAATATCAATATGTTTTGCAAACTAAAGGTCGACTCACTTCTGCGGAAGAGTTCGAGAACATCATCATTCGTGCGAGCAAGAAAGGTTCTTTGATTCGCTTGAAAGATGTGGCTCGTGTGGAAGTTGGCGCACAAGGTTACGAAGCTGATGGTCGTATGAATAACGAACCAGCCGCCGTTCTGGCCTTGTACCAGTTACCGACCGCGAACGCGCTAGACGTGATGGAACGCGTGAAAGAGGCCATGACAGAGTACGAAAAATCGTTTCCTGATGATTTGGTCTATGACATCGCTTATGACTCTACTGAATACGTAGAGACGTCGATTGATGAAGTTTACGAGACGCTGGTGATTGCGGTACTTCTTGTCACCTTCGTTGTGTACGTTTTCTTGCAGAACTGGCGAGCGACCATCATTCCAACCTTAGCGATTCCGGTTTCCATCATTGCGACGTTCGCAATCATGGGCGTGATGGGCATGACCATTAACACGATCTCGTTGTTTGGCTTGATCCTCGCCATCGGTATCGTGGTGGACGATGCGATCATCGTGGTAGAGAACGTGGAGCGGGTTATCCATGAAGAGCATTTAGACCCGATTCCGGCCACGATCCAAGCTATGAAAGAAGTGACGGGGCCAGTATTGGCAACAACGCTTATTTTGTTGGCGGTATTCGTACCGGTTGCGCTATTGCCGGGTATTTCCGGTCGAATGTTCAACCAGTTCGCAGTCACCATCTGTGTGTCGGTGCTGATCTCTGCGATCAACGCATTAACGTTAACGCCAGCGCTTTGTGCGTTGATGTTGAAATCAACTCACTCGCAGCCTATTGCGCCTTTGCGTGCGTTTAACCGAGGTTTTGAGGCAATAACGCGCAAATACCAAGGTGTAGTTGGCTTCTTGAGCCGTCGCATTGTGCTGAGTATCGGTGTTTATGGCGCGCTTATTGCGGTGCTGGCATTTGCGTTCATGACCGTACCTTCCTCTTTCGTACCGAACGAAGATAAAGGCGTGTTCATGGTCGAAATGCGTTTGCCAGACGCAGCAGCATTGCAGCGTACTGCACCATTAATGAAGCAGTACGTTGATGAGCTAAAACAGATGGAAGGTGTGGAGAACGTGGTTTCGGTTGCGGGCTTCTCGGTAATTAACATGGCGTCGATTCCAAACTCGGGCATGTTGATCATCAAACTGGATAACTGGAGCAAACGTAAAGACCCTGAGCTACACCAACGCGCATTGATGAATAAAGTTAACCAAATGCTGAACTCAACGCCAGATGCCGCTTCGTTCGTTTTCGCGACACCGGCAATCAAAGGTATGGGTGCGGTGGATGGTTTCAACCTTGTGCTGCAGGACAACTTGGGCCGTTCTCCACAAGAGTTGGCAAAAACAACCGCTGATTTTGTTGCCCAAATCAACCAACTGCCTGAAGTGGCACGTGCGTTCTCGATTTTCCGTGCGAATATTCCGCAACGTTACATCGATATTGATCGCGATAAAGCGATTTCGATGGGCGTACCGTTGAATGAAATCTTCAGCACACTGCAAGCACAGTTGGGCGGCGCCTACATTTCTGACTTCAACTTGTTTGGTCGTTCGTACCAAGTGAAAGTGCAAGCAGAAGAGCAATACCGTGACAATATCGACGACATCAACCATCTGTTTGTTCGCTCAAGCTCTGGAAAAATGGTGTCACTGGCAACGCTAGTGAAAGTGAAGCCGATCTTCGGCCCAGATACCTTGTCGAACTACAACATGTTCAGTTCTGCAACCGTGAACGGTGCGCCAGCGCCAGGCTACAGCTCGGGTGATGTTGTAAAAGCGATTGAAAAACTGGCTGCAGAATCTTTGCCAAGTGGTTACTCGTACGAGTGGTCCGGCATGACTTACCAAGAGATGAAAGCAGGCAACATGGCACCAATCGCGTTCGCATTGTCTTTGCTGTTCACCTACTTGTTCTTGGTGGCTCAGTACGAAAGTTGGACCATTCCTGCTGCGGTAATGATGGCGGTTCCAGTCGCGATTCTCGGCGCAATGGGCACGCTACTGCTGGTGGGACAACCGTTCGACTTGTATGTGCAGATTGGTGTGGTCATCTTGATCGGTATGTCCGCCAAAGTGGCGATTCTTATCGTGGAATTTGCCAAAGTTCTGCGAGAAGAAAAGGGCTTATCCATCATTGATTCTGCCAAAGAAGCTGCTCGAATCCGTTTCCGTGCAGTACAGATGACCGCATTCGCCTTCATCTGGGGGGTATTCCCGTTGGTGATTGCATCGGGTGCCGGTGCGGCATCTCGTCACTCACTGGGCTTTGCAGTATTCGGCGGCATGATTCTCTCTACGTTTGTAGGCACGTTGCTGACGCCAGTGTTCTTCGTGATGATGCAATCTCTGCGCGAGAAGTTTAAGCGAAAGAAACCCACTGAACTTGAGGTGAGCGAGCAATAACGCTGATTTCAACTGACTGACTCCACAACACCCCCACGCTGTGTGCGATTGGCCAATGCCTTTCATTGATATACAACCACCGTCGCAGCGTGGGTTCCCCTAACAATAATAGGTTTTAACATGAAAAATCTTTCAAAAATCGTCGTAGCGAGTTCTCTACTGACTTGTGCTGCTGCGCAAGCGGGTGGGTTATACCTTTACGAAACAACAGCATCGGATATTGGTTTGGCATCCGCTGGTATGGCGGCTCGTGCGCAAGATGCCTCAGTAATGGCAGCAAACCCGGCTGGTCTGGCGAATATTTCTGGTAAATCTTTCTCTGGTAACCTGATTGGCCTTTACGGTGACGCGCAACTAGACACGATGACTGGCGATGCGGGCAACGTGATTGGTTTTGTTCCTATGGCGTCGGCATTTTACAGCCAACAAGTGAACGACAAATGGACGCTGGGTATTGGTCTGTATGGCAATTACGGCCTTGGCCTCGAGTACGAAGGTCTTTTGAATAATCATTTAGATATTCCTACAGCAACGACGCAAGCCTTGACCATTCAACCTTCCGCTTCTTACCGCATCAATGATCACTGGTCTGTGGGTGCGGCGCTTGGCATTCAGTACGGTATGTATGAAGTAGAAACGAAGGGAGCCTTGAACTTCAATGACGAAGACCAAGACACACAGGTTAACGGCCGAGTAGGTGTGCTTTATGAGGCAACACCAGGTACGCGTCTTGGCCTGTCTTACTCTTCTGAAACCGAATTTGAATTCGACAATAGTAACTCCATTGCTCCACAACAACTGATCTTCAGTGCTTACCATGAAGTGAATGATGACCTAGCGGTGATGTGGAACGTGAACTGGCAAGACTGGAGCGAATACACAACCACGCTGGGCGTAGAGACACAAGACACTTACCAAATCGCATTGGGTACTCAGTACAAACTGAATGAAAAAATGATGTGGAATGCAGGTTTTGCATTCGATACCAGCATGTATGAAAGCCAATCAAACGGTGACATTACCGTTCCTACTGGCAAGGCGTACCGCATTGGTACAGGCATTGATTACAAATTGGATTCAGAAAACTCAATTGGTTTCGCGTTTGAAGCGATCTTGATGGAATCGTCAGAAACGCCACGCTTCCAAGCGGGCTTTGATGAGCCTGCACTGTACTTCATGAGCATGAGCTACAACTGGAAAAACTAATCATTCCTAATCGCTAAAACGCCTTCCTTACAGGCCATTCTACCCTAACTACCTGCACTGGATGCTGTCACGCCATCTAAGGTAGTTAGGGCGCTTTTGTCACATCCAGTGAGTGATGATTCAAAAAATATCTGCGCAGCTAAGTGCGGGTATTCAACATCTCAAAGGACTGAAAAATGAAAAATAAACTAGCGTTAGTGTGTATAACTTTGTTGGTCAGTACGCTGGCTCATGGTGCCGAGCATCGAGTAAAAGACAATAAAAACAAGTTGGCGGATGACCCAACAAAAGTCATCACGAAATTTGGCGCGTCGTACGCAAACAACTACGATTTTGATGATCAAAACATCTCATTCTCGGGCTCACTTGCGCTTGACCAAGCGCGCAAAATCAACCTGCGTATCAATGATGATGCGAGCGAGTGGCGTATTGGTGGCTCGTGGTTGTTTCCGGTCGGTATCGTGAACTTCAACTTCGGTAAAAATGAATACGTAAACGGCGCGGATCAAACCAACTACAGCGTTGGTACCTTTATGCCGCTAAGTTATTTCGGGATTGAGCCAGCAGGCTTCCAAATTTTCCCAATGGCAGGCTATACGTACAACACTGGTGATGTTCCTATTTGTGACGGTGCAGAAAGTAGTCTCTGTAGCGAGCCTAACTTTACGGGTACGCCAAGTGCAGAGAATGGCTTCAATATGATGAGCTCTTCAGGCAGTAGCGGTTACGTTGGTGCATTTGCGCTGAAATCGTTTACCAAAGAGCTGACGTTAATCAGCTTCGCAGCAGGCACTTACGGCTCAGAAAACAGTGAAGGAGAGAACTACAAAGGCTTCTTTGGTGGTATCGGCCTTGGTTACCTCGTGAGCAAACGCCACTCTTTTAACGTAATGACGTTTGTCATGGACAACAACACCTATTTGGATGAAGCAGACAAGCGCATCGTATTATCATATCAATATCAATTTGAATAAATAAAAACGCAGCCCAAATAGCTGCGCTTTTACTTTGATAGAATGAACTAGTGAATTGAGTTGTTTTCTTCGATCTTTTTCTGGTATTGGTGTTTTAATATATACATGCGCTTAACATCGCTGTAAGCGCCGTTAATAAAGTATTCTTCTACAAGGTGACCTTCTTCGATAAAGCCGCATTTTTTGTATAAGTGAATAGCGACTTCGTTATCCACTGCGACTAATAAGTAGATTTTACGTAGATTAAGAATTGAGAATGAGTAATCTAACGCACGATTAATCATCTCTGTCGCATAACCTCGGCCTTGATGCACTGGGGCGATGATTATCTGAAATTCCGCGCTGCGGTGAATGTAGTTAATCTCGATCAGCTCAACTAAGCCAATTACGATGCCGTCTTCATCTTCGACGACAAAACGCCTTTCAGCGTCATCATGTATATGTTTTCGATAAAGTTCTTCGAGCTCGTCATAAGACTCGTAAGGTTCTTCGAACCAGTAGGCCATGATATTTCGGTTGTTATTCAGTTCATGAATAAAGCGCAAATCAGAACGCTCTAATGCACGCATTTTTAGGCCTTTCTTCATCATTTTTCTCCAATGAGGGCGGAGAATACCTCCGCACTTGATGCTAGAAAATATTACCGTATTTCACAAGAATAGCGCATCTTTTTTTGGAAAATATCCTGTGATTTTCAATGTGGAAACTTAGAGTTCACGACAAATATAAATTAATCTTTACGATAAAAAACTCGATTAGGTGCTTTGCCTAATATCGTATTAAATACCGCGCAACGACTTAGTGTCTTAATCTAAACAAACAAGGTATTCAATATGTTTTCAATCGGTGACGTAGTAGTAGCGACTAAAGGTATCGATCTTGGCGAAATGGTTGTTACAGGTTTAAGCAGTGGCGGTTTTTACACACATGTAAAAGCAGGCGAAAAAACACTAACTTACCCAGCTAAAGATCTTAAGAAAGCATAATTAAATTTGCTCACTCTTATTTTTAACTGGCTTAAAGTTCGTACTAGTTATTTTAAGCGGGTTAGAATCGATAAAAGGTAGCGCAATGAGTCGCTACCTTTTTTTATTTTTTCTACCTTTCTTCACCAATATGAAACTCAACGCGATTTCTTCCAGTTTCTTTTGCCTTGTAAAGTGCTAAGTCGGCGCGTTTAACTAATGGTTCAAATGAGTCGTCGAGACGACAGACTTGAGTTACCCCAATACTCGCAGTGAAGCTCATATCACAACCTGAATGTTGAACGGTCGTCGTTTCTAGTGCATTACGAATTGTTTCTAATGTGTCTAGAGCTTGCTGTGATGAGCGACTTCTTAATACGATGGCAAACTCTTCACCGCCAACTCTGGCAAGTAAGTCACAATCAAGTAGATGACTTTTAATAGTATTGACTGCATGGATCAGTGATTTATCGCCTGCGTCATGACCAAATCGGTCATTGAGGCTTTTAAAATTGTCGAGATCTAAAATAGCAACATGGAAGTCAATGCCCAGGGTTCGGTATTCATTTAGGCGGCTTTCGATTTGTCGCATGAACTCTCTGCGGTTTGGAATACCTGTTAGATCATCCGTCGTGGCGAGGTGTTCCATTTTCATAATCTGTATATGAAGGGCAATGTTTAAAGCAATCCAATTAGCGATGCACTGAAGCTGTGCCGCTTGTTCGTTTGTGTAAATGTGCGTTTGATGATGCGCAACATTAAGCGTTCCTAGGCAGACTTTACCGTGCATTAAAGGCGCGTCCATACACGTACCCATACCATTGGATGCGAGCATCACACAATCGATCTCATCAGATTGCGTAACATCGTCGCAGATCATCAGTTGTTGCTTTTTGAACACTCGGCCAACAAACGCTTGATGAATGGGCACTAAAAATTCAGCGGGAATCGCTTTACTACCAGAGAAAGAGTAGACCTTTAAATGATCATTGTTTTCATAAAGTGTGATACTCGCACGGTCAGAATTAAATATACGATTTATCCATTCTGCCACCGTATCAAGTACTTGCTGTAGTGTTTCCGATTGAGCTAAAAAGTGAACAAACCCTATCGGCATACATATCGGACTTTCCATGTTTTGCATCGATAAGTCATCAGGGTTAAAAGTTCTTTCAAGTCTCAATAGACATCTCCTTGGCAATGTTGCAAATACCAACAATAAATTACGTGAAGCTATTTTGTAGAAAATGTGCTTCTTGGTAAGAGTATGGTTTAATTATCGCCGTTTGTGTGCATTTGGTTGCTTAATGTGGGCGTTAACTCACCCTAAATAAGTAAATCTTATACCTATTTATAAGTAAGTCATTACTCAATAAGTGGTGTTTTTAAGATGGAAGTACAGAATGAGCCCTTCTGGAATAGAAGGGCTAGAAAAGGATACAAATAGGGTCAGGTGAGTGGTGACTTAATTGTCTTTGTACTTTTGTAAAATCAACTGACTTATCTGCGCAACGAGTTGGTCCCTAGCTTGAAGTGAGAGCTCGGTTTCTGTGACATAAATACTAATGTAAACAGGTCGATGATTTTCCTTCCATATAATCGCGTTAATGCCACGCGAACCATGACCTCCCGCACCAGAACGGTCTGCAATAGACCAACCTGTTGGTAATACAGAACGCATTAACGAGTCTGAAACTTTGTTGTCCTGCATCCAGATTTTTAATTGTACACGAGACTCATAAGACAACGTTTCGCCTTCGACCAAAGTTCGAAGAGTGTTTAGTATGGCGTTAGGTGTGGTTGTGTCGCGGCTGTCGCCTGGTGTGGCTTCGTTCAAGCGAGGTTCTATTCTGTCTAGGCGCGTTGCTTTATCTCCAATTGTTCGCAGAAACATTGTTACGGCCTTAGGGCCGCCAATTTCATTTAATACTAAGTTGGCTGCGGTATTATCACTCATTAACATAGCGGCTTCACACGCGTGCTCTATGCGTGTGTTTTGGCCTGCGAGCTTATCCATCACTGGAGACCATACAACGATACTGCGCTCATCGACTTTTGCGGTCGCATTTTTACTTAGCTTACCGCTGTCCATATCACTTAGCATTTTGGCACAAGCTAGGGTTTTGAATGTGCTCATGAGTGGGAAGCGTTCATCGCCACGGTAATCCCAACGCTCGTCTGCTTGAGTATCCCAAACTGACACCCCAATTCTGCTTGAGGTTTGTTGCTCGAGGAGAAAAATGTCCTCATTCAATTGGGACGCGTAACTTAGGGTTGAGCAAACCATTAGCCCAGCCAACAAAAATAACTTTTTCATGGATCGTGTTCTTCAATTTTAGTTTTGGTTCGCACCGTAGCGATGTCACGTAAACTATAACGAGCCAATACTCTAAACACTGTTAAATCTATGTCTATTTTATGTAGGATTCTTTGCAATACGCTTAAACGGTCTCAATATGGGGAGAAGAGTGTTGCTATCAAGGCCTGTAGTTTGGCTTATATATTACGTCGGTGATTCGGTCATAAAAATATCTTAGCGTGAGACACTGGCTCAGAATTTCTTATCATGAGCTAACGAATAGTTTGATCCAGAGAAATAAAAGGAGCTGAATCATCAGCTCCTTTGTCTAGTTGGATAATTACTTACAGTTCAATCTTTTTAACCATGCCCGATTCTGCATGGCCCGGAATGTTGCACGCGAACTCAACCTTGTTGTCACCGTGGAAATGCCACAACAACTGCTTCGCTTTACCCGGTTCTACCGTCACAGAGTTGCCCGAGTCGTGCATGTGATCACCGCTCATTGTCTTCATCATTTCGCGATGTTTTAGCTGCTCTTTAGCCGAACCAATCGTAAACTCGTGGTTGATCTTACCTGTGTTCATGACTACAAACTGCACCACATCGTTTGGCTCAATCTTAACGTCTTTCTTGAACTTGATAGTCATGTCATCACCCAAGATAACGTGTACCACCTTGTCTGGTTTTGCCCCTTTTGCTGGCATACCAACTGCCGACATGCCCGGCATATCCATCAGGTTTGAATGGTCCATTTTACTGTGGTCCATCTTCATGTTGCCGTGGTCCATATTTTCATGCTTCATATTGCTATGATCCATGTTCGCGTGGTCCATGTTTGAATGATCCATTTGGGCAAACGCAGTCGTTGTTGTTAGGGCTAGAGTAAGAGTGATTAGTGTCTTTTTCATTTTTATATCCTTGTTTTAATTCATTAATAACTTGGTTGCTTCCCCCCAAACGAATTGATTGAGGGGAAGGTGGGGATTAAGCCTTGTTGCCAGTGCGATCTGTGCTGGCGGCGTTTTCGATTTGGTTGCCAGTTTGCGTGCTTGTTTGGCTCGGAGTTGAGTTGCTTGGGCGCAACTCACGTTGTTTCCACAGCTTGAAGATGGCTGGAAGCACTAACAGCGTCAGCAGCAGTGCTGATGCCATACCGCCAATCATTGGTGCAGCGATACGTTGCATCACTTCTGATCCTGTCCCTTCGCCGTACATGATCGGAATCAGACCAATAATGACCGTCAGTACCGTCATCATTACTGGGCGAACACGCAGGCCTGCACCTTCACGAATGGCATCGGTTAGGTCTTTCGCCTCAAGCTTCTGTTGGCTCTCTTCCGCATCCAGCTTTTTGTAGTGCCATGCTTGGTTGAGGTAGACGAGCATGATGACCCCAATTTCAACCGCGACGCCTGCTAGGGCAATAAAGCCGACCCCAACAGCAATCGAGAAGTTGTAGTTGAGGATATGCATAAGCCACAAACCGCCAACCATAGCGAGTGGTAGGGTAAGCATGATGATCATCACTTCACCTACACGACGGAAGCTGAAGTAAAGCAGCAGCATAATGATGGCGATGGTGATTGGCACCACGACGCTCAAGCGGTCTTTCGCACGCTCCATGTATTCGTATTGACCAGACCAAGCCAGCGAGTAACCCGCAGGAAGCTCCAGTTGATCGGCCACGACTTGCTGTGCTTCCACGACGTAAGAGCCAAGGTCACGCCCATCAATGTCGACAAATACCCAGCCGTTTGGACGCGCATTTTCTGTCTTGATCATCGGAGGGCCGTCTTCGTAACGAATGTCCGCTACATCAGCCAGCGCAATACGGGCGCCATTTGGTGTCACTAACGGCAGGTTTTGCAGTTTTACTACCGAGTCACGGTAGTCTTGTGGGTAACGAACGTTGATTGGGTAACGCTCCAAGCCTTCGATGGTTTCACCCACATTCATGCCACCCACCGCAGTGGAGATCACTTGCTGAACGTCTTTGATGCTCAAGCCGTAACGCGCTGCTGCACGACGTTTAATGTCGATCGTGACATAACGACCACCTGCTACACGTTCTGCGTAAACCGATGCCGTGCCTTGTACGCCATTAAGAATTGGCTCCAGCTGGGAACCGATCTTCTCAATCACTTTCAGATCGGGTCCGGCGATCTTAATGCCGATAGGGGTTTTGATGCCCGTTGCCAGCATGTCGATACGCGTTTTGATCGGCATTACCCAAGCATTAGTAAGACCAGGGAACTGAACCAGTTTGTCGAACTCTTTGCGTAGTGACTCGGTTGTTACGCCTTCACGCCATTGGTAGCGTGGCTTCAACTGAATCACGGTTTCGATCATGGTGAGTGGTGCTGGATCGGTTGCGGTCTCAGCTCGGCCAATCTTGCCCCATACGGTTTTCACTTCTGGAACGGTTTTGATCAGCTTGTTGGTCTGTTGTAGAAGCTCGCGCGCCTTACCAATTGAGATACCCGGATAGGTCGTTGGCATGTACATCAAGTCGCCTTCATCCAGCGGAGGGATGAACTCGCTACCCAGTTTACTGGTTGGGTAGTAAGCCGATGCCATTAGGCCTAATGCGATAACAATCATGGTCTTAGGGTATTTCAAGCTGGTGTTCAACAGCGGACGGTACAACGCGACCAAACCACGGTTAACTGGGTTTTTGTGTTCCGGTAACACCTTACCGCGAATGAAGTAGCCCATAAGTACAGGGACGAGTGTGATTGCCAAACCTGCTGCCGCTGCCATGGCGTAAGTCTTAGTGAACGCAAGCGGCGAGAACATCTTGCCTTCCTGACCTTCTAAGGCGAACACTGGTACGAAGCTAAGAGTAATGATCAGCAACGAGAAGAACAGCGGTGCGCCAACTTCTTCTGCGGCTTTGCCAATTACTTGCCAGCGGTTTTTGTCGGTCAGTGGCGTTCGTTCAATGTGCTTGTGAACGTTTTCAATCATCACGATTGCACCATCCACCATGGCACCGATGGCAATCGCAATACCACCCAAAGACATGATGTTGGCGTTGATGCCTTGCCAATGCATTACGATAAACGCAGTGAGAATACCGACCGGTAGACTCAGAGCGATAACCAATGAAGAACGAATGTGGAATAAGAACAACGCGCACACAATCGCAACGACGATGAACTCTTCTGCAAGCTTCTTCCATAGGTTTTCTACCGCTGAATCGATAAGGGTAGAGCGGTCGTAGGTTGCAACAATTTCCACGCCTTCTGGTAGGCTGCGTTGCAGGTCTGCGAGTTTGTCTTTGACTTTCGCAATCACTTCACTGGCGTTCTCGCCAAAGCGCATTACGATAACGCCACCCACTGCTTCACCTTCGCCATTCAACTCTGAGATACCTCGTCGCATTTGTGGACCAAGGTTAATGTCTGCGATGTCTCCTAATAGCAACGGCGTGCCTTTCTCGGTGACTTTTAGCGGCAGTGATTTTATGTCTTCAATGCTGGTTAGGTAACCCGTGGTACGAACCATGTGCTCGGCTTCGGCCACTTCGATAACGGACGCGCCGGTTTCTTGGTTACCGTTTTGGATTGCCATGTTCACTTGTTGCAGAGTGAGGTTGTAAGCACGAAGCTTGGCAGGGTCAATCTGCACTTGATACTGCTTCACCATACCGCCCACGGTCGCGACTTCAGAAACGCCATCAACGGTTTGCAATTCGTACTTCAAGAACCAGTCTTGCAGGCTGCGAAGATCCGCCAAATCATGCTTGCCGGTTTTGTCTTGTAATACGTAGCTGTAAACCCAGCCCACGCCCGTTGCATCAGGACCTAGGGTTGGTTTTGCGTTCGGTGGTAGCTTTGGTGCTACTTGGCTTAAGTACTCCAACACGCGTGAACGTGCCCAGTACATGTCGGTATCATCGTTGAAAATGATATAAACGTAAGAGTCACCAAAGAAGGAGTAGCCACGAACTGTCTCAGCACCCGGCACGGCAAGCATGGCGGTGGTGAGCGGGTAAGTAACTTGATCTTCGACGACTTGAGGAGCTTGACCCGGATAGCTTGTCTTGATGATCACTTGCACATCAGAAAGATCCGGAATCGCATCAACAGGCGTATTCTTTACACTGTAAAGTCCGCCTAATACAAGGGCTAAGGTCGCGACCAACACTAGGAATCGGTTGCTCAGTGACCAACGAATAATAGCATTGATCATAATTAACCCTCGACGGCTGCTGTTGCAGGAACTAGCTGTTTAAGAACGTAGTCAGATCCTTGTTTTTCAACTAGAAACCGAACTTTCTGTCCTTCTTCAAAACCCGTTAGATCAACGTCTTCACCCACAGAGAAGTTCATCTCACCCGCATCCCAGTTCCATTCTGCAACCGGTAGGTGGTTTAAGGTGATCATGCCAAAATCAGCCATCAGCATTGTGATGTCACCAGTCAGCCAAACTTCTGCGGCAATGACGCTGTTGTCTGCCTTATAGTCAACGATTTGGTACTGACCAGATTCTGTTTTCTGCATTTCAAATTCGATAGCCTGACCTTTTTTCAAGTCACCCATTTCAACGCCATCTGCGAAAGTGAAGTTCATTACCATGCCCGGCCAATCCCATTCTGGTACAGGTTGGTGGTTGATGGTCAGCATGCGGTGATCTTTCATCACATCCGTGATCTCACCTTTGGCCCACGCCGTTTCTGCCGCTGCTTCTACACCATTGATGCGAGACAGATCTGCCGACTGGCTTGATTCAGAGTCGAGCATGAAGTGAGATGACGTAACGATCTTGTCGCCTTGTTTAAGTCCTTGTAATACTTCGATTTGTTCGCCAGCTTCACGGCCAACTTCAATTCGAGCTGAGCGGTATTTGCCTTCGCCCTGAGCCAGAACAACGCGAGTCATACCGCCAGAGCGAATAACAGATGATTTAGGAATCGTTAATACTGCGTCGTCAGTAACAGGCTGCAAGGCAATATTGGCGAACATGTTTGGCTTCAATGCGCCATCTGGGTTAGGGAATTTAAGACGCACACGCAACGTACGTGTTTTCGGATCGAGGATTGGGTACACGTAATCCACGACGCCTTGCCATTCATTGCCCGGAATCGCATCAAGGGTCATCGTGGCTTGAGAACCCGCTTTCATCCAGTGTGCTTGACGCTCAAAGACTTCCGCATCAACCCATACATTGTCCAAAGGACCTGCACTGATCACCGCTTGAGCAGGAGACAAATAGCCACCTTCACGCACGTTTAAGCTCGCGATAACGCCATCAGCAGGCGCTTTGATTTCAATGGTTTGCGATGCTTTACCACTACGAGTAATGGATTTGATTTGAGCGCGGTCAACACCAAGCGTTACCAAGCGTTCGGTCGCGCCTTTTACAAGACCTTTGCGGCCAGTGCGGAACGCATTCAGCAATTCTTCTTGTGCTTTAACCAGTTCTGGAGAGTAAAGCGTGAAAAGCACATCGCCTTTCTTCACTTTCTCGCCCACGGCATTGATGTAGAGTTTTTCTACCCAACCTGCCACACGAACGTTGGTTTGCCATAACAGACTTTCATCAAAGGCAATATAACCAACGGTTTCGATGCGTGGTGATAACTGCTGTAGTGTCGCGTTTGCGGTTTTAACCCCGAGGTTGTTTTCTACTGAAGGGTCAATAGTCACTGTACCAGGTGCGTCTTGTTCGCCGGATAGGTCTTCTGCGTAAACCGGAATCAAATCCATGCCCATTGGGGACTTACCCGGCTTGTCGCGTTTGTAATTTGGATCCATTGGGGCAACCCAGTAAAGCGGATCATTGGAGCTTGCACCAGAATCGCCACCCATCGCACTCATGTCATGAGTTGAGCCCGTAAGAAAATGATTAGCACCAAACCCTAAAGCACCACCAACAATCAGCGCGATGGTTGCAATTTTTAATGTTTTCATTGTTTTACCTTATTTTCCCCTTCACATTTGACGCTACAGCGTTGTTACCTACTCTCGTTCGCCCAAATCACATAGAGGATCCCTTGGTTAATAAGGGAAAGTGCTCATGGGATTCTCTCGTTTGCCGCCTAGCTGTAGCCCCAACTGTCTTGGGGAATCACAAATTAATATGTCGAAATAGAGCGAGCTTCCGGTGAAGCCACTTGATAGTCGAAACCACCGAGTAGGGTGGCTAAATTGCTGTTTGCGATGTTGAGATCGGTCAGCAGACGTTGTTGCTCCAATTGCAGAGCCAACTCGTCAGTCGTGGCAGAAATCACATCGTTAAACTGCGCTGTGTTGTTTTGATAACCTCGCTCAACGGCTTGAATGCGCGCTTTCGCTTGAGGCAATAAGGTGAATTGATAACGTTCTAAACGCTGGGTTAAGTTGCCGCGATCAACCAGCAAAGTGTTCACCTTGGCATTCATCTGCGTTAGTAAGGTGTCCTTTTGTGATTGTGCCGCGCCAACTTGGTATTGAGCGGCCGCGAGATTGCGATCTTGGCGGTCACCCGTAAACAACGGAATGTCCATGGTGAGGTAAGCGCTGACCAAATCTGATGCTGGCTCACCCATCATGTTGTCGGCTTGGCGGTAGGCGTACATTACCTCGACGCCAAACTGCGGGTTGTAGGCTTGCTCAGCAATTTCCACCTGCGTTTTATTGGCAGAAATGCTGACGTCGGCCATCTTAACCATCGGGTGTTGGCTGAGTTGCTGATAATGCTTGGTGGAACCCTGACTGGCAGCAAGTTTGCTGTTCAGTGTGTCCCAATTAAGTTGATTGCTCGCGTGCAGAGCCTCTTCGTTTGCCAACCAGTCTGACCCCAACCATTCGGAGAGTTGAGAGATAAGACGACGTTGCATTTGTGCGTTGGCTTGCAGTTTCTCATCCAACTTACTGACTTGAAGTTGGGCGTTGAGCAGATCTTGCGCTTCACTCTTACCAATCGAATAGTTGGTTTGAATAAAGCTTTCCATCTCCTTCATCAACTTGCGATTCTCAAGCATGATTTGCTCAGCGCGTTGCTGGTAACCAAGCTCTAACCAAAGTTGAGTCATGCTGTTGGCTACCTCAAGCTCACGAGCATGCACTTGAAGCCCAAGGCCATCGGCTTGTTGGTTGGCTTTCTTCTGTTGCAAATCAAGCGTAGAGCCACGCTCAAACTGTTGCATTAAACCAACGGAGATGTTGGTCATTGGGTCTTCATCGAATTTGAAGCTGTCGACAGGCAAGCCACCAAAACCCACTTTCAGTTTTGGGTCCATCAAGGTTGCACTTGCGACGCCCGTTTCACGCATGGCAGCAGATTGCGCTGAGTATTGCTTACGATTGCCATCGTTACTCAAAGCGACGTTGATCAGTTGGGCAAGCTTGGTCGTTGAAGCTCGCTCAGTTGATGCGGAATTTTGCGCTGCGTGCGTCTCTTTACCTGCGGCGTTAACTAAGGTTGGCGCAGCGACCAGAGCCACCATAAAAATAGGTGAAGCTAAGCGGTATGGTTTGATATCCATAATCTAAATCCAGTGTTCGCCGGATCGACGGAGGTGCGGATTTTATTGCGGGAACAGTAAAGCCTTGTTACCTCATCGTTCAGGCGCATTAAAACAACCTGCGATACACGCGCAGGGTCGAATGCTAGGACGAATTTAGGTTATAGGAGGTCGGTACAGGTCGCGGCTGACGTGTACGACTGGGGAAGCAACTTCAGGAGTAATAGTTGCGCGATAGACGACGGGCATCGGGCTATTGACAGGATTCGGTAGGGGGACGAAAACTATCGTACACGCGGCAGTACAGCAGGTATGAACCATGCCAGAGCCTCCTCCACCACAGTTCATGCTGGTTTCTCTTGTATCGCCATCTTCGGACATAGAAGCGTCAGTCATGGAGACGTCCATCATGCCAGGCATACCGCAGTGTTCGCTGTCACTCATCATAGAAGGATGGTGAGCCATGCCAATAGACATCATTTGAATATTCATCAACGGCTCACTGTTCGCCACACTAGATACCAATAGCACTAGCGTCGTGAAGAGAGTTAACCAGATTGTATGCAGCGATTTTAAGTGCATACCCTTTCCCATGTGTTTGATGAAAATGATGAAAACCCTTCGATTCTAAAGGTTAACCTAAGGGTAAGGTCAATCATTTATTACTCTTATTATCAAAATAGTCCAACCCTTCTGTTTTCGCACTTTCGAGGGAGTAAAACGTTTGTTAAACACCGAGTGTTGAAAGTTAGCGAAAGAAGCCCTCGCTTTTTATGACACGTGAAAAATGTGGTTTATAAGTTTTACATCACACTAACTTGTCTTACAAATGATTATCCTTATAGAATGCATGGTTTTACTTGTGCAGATTTGGATTTGCTTTGCTGCGGGGGTTGCATGATAGAAATTGTCATCGATGGAAAATATAGAATTGTAGAAGAGGGTCTAACCCTTTTAGAAGCAGCAAAAGTGTGTGGGGTCGAGATCCCATCGCTGTGCGGAATGAACAAAAGTAATGAAAAAGTACCGTGTGACTTGTGTGTAGTTGAAGTCGAAAGTGGCGGTACTAAGCGTGCGTGTGAACTCGAAGTTTACCGCGGCCTTAATGTGGTCACGCAATCAGAACAACTAAGCGAGCACCGCAGAAAAGCACTTAACCGCATCATGACGGACCATTACGCCGATTGTGAAGCGCCATGTAAAACCGCATGTCCAGCGGGCGTGGATATCCAGTCGTACCTTTATCACATCGCACAGAACGATCATCAAAAAGCGATTGAAGTGATTAAGCGTACGCTGCCTATGCCGTTATCGATTGGCCGCGTATGCCCTGCATTTTGTGAGAGCGAATGTCGCCGTTCGTTAGTCGATGAGCCTATTGCAATTCGTCAGCTAAAACGTCATGCCGCGGATGCGGATTTGTCTGCGCATGAAGCCTACGTACCAGAAAAGAAACCAAGTAAAGGTTTGAACATTGCCGTTGTCGGCAGTGGTCCTGGTGGTCTGACAGCTGGCTACTACCTATCGAATGAAGGCTACGACGTTACGGTCTTTGAATCCATGCCAAAAGCGGGCGGTTGGTTGCGTTATGGCATCCCAGAATACCGTTTACCAAAAGACATTCTCGATAAAGAAATCGAACTGATGTGCCGCAATGGCATGCAAGTTCACACCAATCAAAAGCTGGGTGTGGATTTCACGCTGTCTCAATTGAGTGAAGAATACGACGCGGTGTGTTTGGCTGTCGGTGCGTCTCAAGCGGTCGAAATGCATTACACAGGCAGCGACCTTGAAGGTTGCTACTTAGGCGTTGATTACCTTAAAGATTACGTTACCGAGCAAAACTATGTAACGGGTCAGAAAGTCGCGGTGATCGGTGGTGGTAACACGGCAATTGACTGTGCTCGTACTGCGCGTCGTGCTGGTGCAGACACCACGTTGATTTATCGTCGTACCCGTGACGAAATGCCGGCAGAAGACTACGAGATTGTCGAAGCGGAACACGAAGGGGTGAAATTCCACTTCTTGACCAACCCTGTAGAAAACCTTGCCGATGAAACCGGACGCGTGAATGCGATTCGTCTAGAGCGCATGGCGTTGGGTGAGCCGGATGCATCTGGTCGTCGAAGCCCTAAACCAACCGGCGAGTTCTTTACCGAAGAGTTCGACACCGTGATTGCGGAAGTATCGCAAAAGCCAGATCTGAGCTTCCTAGAGGGCGAAGACTTGTCGATTCCGCTTACGCGCTGGAACACCTCAGATGCAGATGAAAAGACCATGCACACAGGCACGGGCAACATCTTCAGTATTGGTGATTTCCGCCGTGGTCCTGCAACGGCAGTTGAAGCCGTGGGTGATGGCCGCGTTGCGGCAAAAGCGATTGACCTGTTTTTGAATGGCGATATGGCAGATATGCCAAAGGTGGCGTTTAACTCGCGTAAAGAGAAGAAGCTCTCTCAAGTCGATCCGCTTCACTTCGAGAACATCCAAAAAGTCGCTCGCTCTATCATGCCTGAGCTGACTCCAGCACAACGCGAGCAAAGCTTCGCTGAAGTGGAGTTGGGCTTTGATAACGAAGAAGCGATGAAGGAAGCGGCGCGCTGTCTAGAATGTGGCTGTCAGGCAAATACCGATTGTGCGCTGCGTGATTACTCCACCGAATATGAAGCTGAGCAAAGCTTTGACTTCTCCTTGCAGATTAAATCACACCAAGATTGGTTAGATCTTCGTGCGAAAGACTTGCGTCATAAGTACGAAGTTGACCGCAGTTCGGAGTTTATTGAGTTTGATGCCAACCGCTGTATTAGTTGTGGTCAGTGCATCCAAGCGTGCCGCGACAAAGCCGTGCACGGTGTACTGAACTTTGTGTGCGACAAACAAGGTCGCCCTGCATTACGTCCTGACGATCGTCCACACTTTGGAAGTAACAAGAATGGCTTAACCCTAATGGGCGATTCGAACTGCGTGCAATGTGGTGCGTGTGTTCAAGTGTGTCCAACGGGTGCGATGGTCGATAGTCGTGACCGTTCGCAAGGTCGTACTGAAGATCTGAAAGCGGTCGACACCATTTGTACATACTGTGGTGTGGGTTGTAAGTTGACTATGTTCGTGGACGAAGCAACCAATACGATTCGTTACGTGAAAGGCGGTGACTCGCCGGTTAACCAAGGCATGCTGTGTGTGAAAGGGCGCTTTGGTTTTGACTTCATTGGCAGTGAAGAGCGTCTTACCACGCCATTGATTCGTAAAGACGGTTGGTTGCAGCCTGCAAGTTGGGAAGAGGCGATTCAACTGATTGCGAACAAGTTCTCTGGCATCAAGCAAGATTTTGGCAGCAACGCATTGGCGGGTTTCTCTTCAGCGAAAACCACCAACGAAGATAACTACGCGTTCCAAAAATTTGTCCGTCGTGAACTGGGCACCAATAACGTCGATCACTGTGCGCGTTTGTGTCACGCATCGAGTGTAACCGGCCTTGAAGCGTCACTGGGTAGTGGTGCAATGACCAATGACATCCCAAGTATTAAGCACTCGGATGTGATCTTTATTATTGGTTCGGATACCACATCAGCACACCCGATCATCGCTTCACACATCAAACAAGCAATTCGTCACCACGGCGCTCGCTTGATTGTGGCTGACCCGAAACGTGTCGATATGGCAGAGCATGCTGAGCTGTATATGGCGCACCGTCCGGGTACGGATGTGATGCTCCTAAATGGTGTCATGCAGCAGATCATCAAGAACGGTTGGTACGATCAAGAGTACATCGAAGAACGTGTCGACGGCTTTGATACCTTACTGCAAGAAGTGATGTCGCCAGCTTATAACCTCGATAAAGTGGAGTTGGTTACGGGCGTAAAAGCCGAAGACATTCAAGCAATGGCGCGTATGATTGGCACGGCAGATCGTACGGCTGTTTACTATTCGATGGGTATCACTCAGCACACGACAGGTCATGACAACGTGCGTTCTATCGCTAACTTGCAACTGCTGTGTGGCAACATCGGTATTGAAGGTGGTGGTATTAACCCATTGCGTGGTCAATCAAACGTGCAAGGCGCGTGTGATATGGGCGCCTTGCCAAACAGCTTCCCAGGCTATCAAAAGGTATATAACCCAATTGTGCGTCAGAAGTTTGCGATTGAATGGAATGCGCCAAATCTGCCTTCTGAGCAAGGTTTAACCCTGACAGAAATCATTGACGCGGCTTGCCATCGTGACGTTCGTGGTATGTACATCATGGGTGAGAACCCAGTATTGAGTGACCCGAACCAAGCACATGTGATTGAAGGTTTAGAGGCGCTCGATTTCTTGGTGGTTCAAGACATCTTCCTAACGGAAACCGCGCAATACGCGGACGTGGTTCTGCCGTCTTGCTCGTTTGCAGAGAAAGCGGGGCACTTCACCAATACGGAGCGTCGTGTTCAGCGTGTGAATCCGGTTGTCACGGCGCCGGGTGAAGCGAAAGAGGATTGGTGGATTATCCAAGAAATCGCCAATGCCATGGGCAGTGATTGGGATTACCACTGCGTGTCTGATATCACTAATGAAATCGCACGAGTGACACCTCAATACGCGGGTCTTCGTTGGGATGCCATTACGCCAAACGGTGTGCAATGGCCTAGCAACAAGAACAACCCTGCGGGTACTCGCATCATGCACCAAACCCAGTTTACTCGTGGTAAAGGGCAAATGGTGGGTGTACCGTTCCGTTATGCGGCTGAGCTGCCAGATGAAGAGTACCCACTTGTGTTAACGACGGGTCGCGTACTTGAGCAGTTCCATACTGGAACCATGACGCGCAAAACCAAAGGGTTGGATAATCTTGCTGGCCCTCGTGCGATGGTGAGCGTGGAAGACGCAGAGGCACTTGGCATCAGTAATGGTCAGCGTCTGACGGTGTCTACACGTCGCGGCAGCATTGAGATTGATGCCTTTGTGACTAAGCGTATTCAAAAAGGTGTGGTGTTCATTCCATTCCACTTTGTTGAATCGCCGGTGAACCGTTTAACGACAACGGCGACTGACCCGCATGCGAAGATCCCTGAGTTCAAGGTCGCTGCGGTTAAAGTGGAAGTGAGCGAGAAAACAACGCAGACAGAGTCTCTCGAAGATAGTTACCAACACGTTTAAATTCGGTGAGTCGCGTTGTTGTGGTCACTGACAATTTGAGCCTAGTTGATGGGCGGATAATCTAATCTTGATTTCCGCTCTCACTACATTCACTCGGATTGTCTTTTTCTTCAAACTCCTTTTACTTTTCTGTTATCACCGCGCTCCGGTTAGTTTTCCCTTCTTACTTCTTACTGTCTCTATGGCGTATTTTTGTTCAAGCCCATGATGAGAGTGCAATAAAGTTTGTTGTTGAGCTTGTCATAGAATTGACTGTCTCTGACTGTCCTCTGTTATTTGGGCAAGTTCTATAACCTAAACTTTGCTCGCTTCCTATACTGAATTAACGAAGCAAGATTTTTATAACAACAAGAGGAAGCTTGTATGACAAGAACAACCTCATTTGCACTCGTTTTATTACTTATGTGCGCATACTTTGGTTACAACCGTTATTATGTATACCCCCAGCAGTTGGAAACACAGGCGAAGTCCATGCTAATACAAATGGCAAATCGCGAAGAGTGGGTCGATGTGTTTGAGATGATGAATCGCGTAGACGCGCATAAGGGCCATTTGGAACTTGTTGCTGACGTGACATCCTCTGATGGTCAGCGTGCGTACAGTGAAGGTATTATCACGTACACGGATCGCGAAGGCGTTGTCTGTAAACAGGTAGTGTTCAACTTTAAAATAAACTCTTTGAAAAACTACAATATTTCCGATTTACGAGATTGTTCCTACGGTGAGTACTATTAATATTGTCTGAGAGTTGAGCTCGATAGCGCAGTGTATGAATACAGAAACAAAAAATAGCCCTTCGTTGGGGCTATTTTTGTTTTTCAGCCCTAAACCACCTACTTCAGTAGGTGGTTATCATCCGTTTCGGCTTTGCCTGTAAAACTACTC
>NZ_JAWPOX010000487.1:0-720 GCF_033344475.1 Vibrio sp. 1288 | reverse complement strand
GTTGTTGCCATTGGTTCACAAGCAGCTTGGTTTGGGCTCGGTTTCTATCGGTGCTCCATTCTTCGATATGCTATTTGCATGGCTCATGATGCCGTTTGCCTTCTTGATATGTATCGGTCCTCTTATCCGTTGGAAGCGTGACCAGTTATCTTCGATTGTGAAGCCTATGCTTGTGTCGGGCACTGTGTCTCTGGCGTTGGCGGCGGTTTGTGTATTCCTATTTGCTGATTTCTTCTCAGTGATGGCGTACATCGGCTGGGTTATGTCGATTTGGATCGTGGCAATGCATGCGTTCGAATTGCATGAGCGTGCGACGCACCGTCACAGTTTTGCTGAAGGTGTTCGTAAGCTTCAACGTAGCCACTGGGCGATGATGTTTGGTCATATCGGTCTTGCTGTGACGATCATTGGTATCGCTATGGTACAAAACTACAGCATTGAGCGTGATGTGCGTTTAGCGCCAGGTGAACACTTCCAAATCGAAGGTTATGATTTCTACTTCTCAGGTCTTCGTGATAAAGACGGTCCGAACTACGATGGTTACATCGCTGATTTCGAAATCACGCACGATGGTAAGTACATCAATACACTTCATGCCGAGAAGCGTTTCTACCGCACCGCGAAGTCGATGATGACAGAAGCGGCCATTGACCGTGGCATCACTCGTGACCTATACATCGCGATGGGTGAGCGTTTGGAAGACAACCGTTCTTGGGCGGT
>NZ_JAWPOX010000486.1:0-721 GCF_033344475.1 Vibrio sp. 1288 | reverse complement strand
TGCTGGTGTTCGAGTTCTAATGCGCTAATATCAAAACCATTAAAGCGCTGTGATAAGATGTCGCAGCTGAAATTAGAGAACATTAAATAAAAACAATGAGCGAACCTCGCAAACGAAGAAGTACCGGCAATGTCACTTTGGCTGATGTCGCCAAACAAGCAGGCGTAGGCACGATGACGGTGTCGCGAGCAATACGAACGCCAGAGCTGGTATCCGATAAGCTGAGAGAAAAAATTCAACAAGTGGTTGATGAGCTCGGCTATATCCCGAACAAAGCCGCAGGGGCACTCGCATCTGCAGAAAGTTATTCCATCGCTCTAATCATTCCGTCACTGTTTGAAAAAGCATGCGCGCATTTCTTACCAAGCTTCCAACAGGCGTTAAACAAAGCGGGCTATCAACTATTGCTGGGTTACAGCGACTACTCGATTGAGCAAGAAGAAAAGTTGCTTTCGACTTTTTTAGAGAGCCGTCCTGCGGGCGTTGTACTGTTTGGAAGTGAGCATAGTCAGCGAACGCATCAACTGTTAGAGGCGTCAAATACGCCAGTGTTAGAGATTGCCGAACTGAGCTCAAAGGCCAGTTATCTCAACATTGGCGTGGATCACTTCGAAGTGGGTAAGGCCTGTACCAGACACCTGATTGAACAAGGTTTTAAGAACGTTGGTTTTATTGGGGCGCGCGGGAATCACTCAACGTTGCAACGCCAGTTACACGGTTG
>NZ_JAWPOX010000485.1:0-721 GCF_033344475.1 Vibrio sp. 1288 | reverse complement strand
TGGTGCATGGCAACACTGAAGAGTGGCAAGACTACTATTGCGAAAAGCTCAGTGAAGACGAACTGGTATTAGTGTGCAGCCCTGATCTCATCGACCACAGCAATCCAATTAACCTTTCTGACATCTTAAAGACGTATCCGCTCATTGAGGTCACGAATGAGCGCAGAAAACACGATTGGCAAGTCTGGTCAGACGCGATAGGAGTCGCTCGTCCAAAAAACAAAAAGCCGATCACTTTTAATATGTCGATTCAAGCGGTACAGGCAACCACGCGTCGTTTGGGTGTGTTGGTGACTCACCGTTTGTTTGTGAAAGACGACATCAAGTACGGTCAACTGATCGAACTTGGTGAGCCTGTGATCAATCCTAATCAGCAGCTTTATTTTGTGTGCCCACCGCATAAGCTCAAGCAAGAAAGCTTTCACCTATTGCGCTCGTGGTTAAAACAAGAATTTGCGTAACTGAGCCTGTTACTCAATACGTTAACTTGAGCTTGGTGAACTCTCGGCTAAAGTAAATAGAGTGCGAAAAAACTCAAGGATGAGGCTATGCGATTGTTTCATAGAGTAGTGATTGGGGCTTGTCTCGTTGTACCAGCAGTGGGTAATGCCCGTGACGGGTCGGAGCTTGACGAGCAAGGCATTTCAACCGCGATTATTGGAGGCCAGCAAGCGTCTCAAAATCAGCTCCCCTTCTTTGCTCGGCTAATTTTACACAAAAC
>NZ_JAWPOX010000484.1:0-721 GCF_033344475.1 Vibrio sp. 1288 | reverse complement strand
CGCAAATGGATTCGGTTTCTCGCCGTTTCGGAAACATCGTTCACTTGAATCGCAATATGGCTTACTTCGCCAGAAAGTGAACGCAATGGCGTGATAACGATGTCTTGAAACATAAAGTCACAGCTGTTGGAAACCGGTGAAAAGTTGTTGAATTTAAAAAGGTATGGTCGGTTTTCCCAACTGGAGAAGGAACGAGTCTCAAGATCAGCAGAGGTCTTTAGTTTCGTTTCCAACCACGTTCGTGGTAGTTCGTCGAAATGATCGAACAAGCATTGACCTAAAATATCTTGAGACAGCACACCGCTGTAAGACTGCATAAAGCTGTTCCAGACACACACGTTATATTCTGGATCAAGAACAATGAGCCCAGAATCCATGGTATCTAAAATTTGTGTGACCCAATGAAAGTCTGCTATGTCCAGCGTGATATCGGACATCAGATTAACTCCATGATTTCATAAATAATTTCTACTGATGGTTTGTCTATTAGAAATAATACTTCACACTCAAAATCGAGCGCTTCCGCCATGTAGGTATATTCGATGGTAAAGAGTTCGCCTGATTCTCCTTGTTCTTCATTGTAAGGAGTGATTGTATCGACGATGCCCGGCTGACGAAGTGAAAACTGCTTATCAAGTTGGTTCCCTAAAGAGGTTAGGAATGACGAAACCAGCAAGTTAGAGACATTTAAAATAATTTCATTATGAGGCGTAAATTCGAG
>NZ_JAWPOX010000483.1:0-721 GCF_033344475.1 Vibrio sp. 1288 | reverse complement strand
TTTGAGTTCAGAACTTTGTCTTCATGCTCTTTAAGCTCAGGAATAATGTAGCGCTCGGCATTTTTCAGAGTTTGGCGACGCACGTAATGTGGCGGTACCAAATGGCTTTGGCCACGGCTTACCTGAATGAAGAACCCATGTACGGCGTTGTAGCCAACTTTCAGCGTATCGATGCCATGACGCTCGCGTTCATCCGCTTCGAGCTTTTCTAGATACTCGGTTGCACCATCAGCGAGCTTGCGCCACTCATCCAATTCTTCGTTATAGCCTTCTGCAATCACACCACCATCGCGGATCACTACCGGCGGGTTTTCTTTGATAGCACGTTCAAGAAGCTCACATACCTCATCTAATGGCGCAGCAAACTGAGCCAACTGCACTAGGTATGGATGAGCTAAGGATGCAGTGAGCGATTCTAGTTCAGGAAGTTGCTGCATGGCATGGCGTAGGCGAGCCATATCACGTGGACGAGCAGAACGTAGAGCAAGACGCGCTAAGATACGTTCAATATCGCCAATCTGTTTTAAAGTTGGCTGAAGATCGGTAAATAAGCCTTGATCTTTAATTTCACCAATCGCATCCAGACGGTTGTTTAGCGTATCAATACAACGCATCGGTTGATGCAGCCAACGCTTTAACATGCGGCTGCCCATCGGGGTTGAGCAATGGTCGAGAACTGCGGCGAGTGTATTGTCCGTGCCGCCAGCTAAATTTTTGGTGA
>NZ_JAWPOX010000482.1:0-722 GCF_033344475.1 Vibrio sp. 1288 | reverse complement strand
CTTAATCGGCTCGATACGGCGGTAAAATTTCATGCTTTGGCTCACTCCCCGTTCTTTTTGCGGGCGCGTGGGTGGGCTTGGTCATACGCTTGCGCTAGATGCTGGAAATCCAAGTGTGTGTAGATTTGGGTCGTCGATATGTTCTCGTGACCTAAAAGCTCTTGCACCGCACGTAAGTTGTTGCTCGACTCCAGCATGTGCGTGGCAAATGAGTGACGCAATTTATGTGGGCTAATGTGGCTGGCTACAGACTGTTTTTGTCCCCACTCGGCCATGCGTTTTTGCACGCTACGGTGCGAAATACGGGTTCCGAGTTTAGACACAAATAATGCAGGTTCACCTGGCGCTGCTAAGTCACCACGAACGCGCAGCCACTTACCAACCCATTCCGTTGCCATCCCCGAAAAAGGCACTTTACGTTCTTTGTCACCTTTACCGATAACACGAAGCTCGCCACTGCGAAGCTGCACATCTCGCACATCCACACTGACCAACTCGGCTAAACGCAGGCCGGCACCGTACATCAGCTCCATCATTGCGCGATCGCGGATCGCCAATGGGTCATCTTCATTCACTTCGAGCAGTTGATTCACTTCATCCACATCGAGGTTTTTTGGCAGCGGGCGCTTTTTACGAGGTGCAGACACCCCTTTAGCAGGGTTGGCTGACATCTCACCACGCAAAATCAAGAAATCGAAAAAGCTACGCAGCGAAGACAAGCG
>NZ_JAWPOX010000481.1:0-722 GCF_033344475.1 Vibrio sp. 1288 | reverse complement strand
GCGTTGTGCCGCTTCCCTTTGCAGCATACGAATACGACCTTTCACCTCTGGCTTACCTTCGGTTTCTTTGTATTCGTCTTTCACTTCTTGCTTGGTCATCTTCAACTGATCGGCGTGCTGCCAAATCTGGAACGGTATATCGATGGCCACAACAATCAATAACGAGCAGCTGATCAACAAGATGAAGTTGAGCAAAATATCCAGCGCGTGGAAAATATTCTGCGGATAAACATCCATGCTAAGTTGGATCAAATCCGCTTGCGATGCTTGGATCAAATACATGGCAACGCCTGTCACCAACACCACTTTCAAGATCGATTTGATCAGTTCAACCCAACTTTGCATACCCACCATGCGTTTTAAACCGCTCAGAGGGTTCATTTTGGACAGCTTAGGCATTGCCGCTTCGGCAGAAAAGCTAATGCCCCCAACCCCTGCAGCACCAATCGTCGCCGCCACAAACAACGTGATAAGGATGAGAAACAGTGGAAAAAGCAAATCTGTCATTGCGCCTAATGCGATATCAAACAGCTTTGTTGTGTCAAAGATTTCGTCGCGTTTGAGGTCGAACAAACGACTCATAATGGAAAACAGCGAACGTGCGAGTGACTCGCCAAACCACATCAGAGCGATAGCACCCACAATCAGCACTGACGCCGATGCGAGCTCTTTTGAGCGTGCGACCTGCCCCTTTTCTCTGGCTTGTTGTAACCGTCGGGGCG
>NZ_JAWPOX010000480.1:0-723 GCF_033344475.1 Vibrio sp. 1288 | reverse complement strand
ACTTTAAAGCGTTTAACGATAACTATGGGCACTTATTTGGTGACACAGTATTGAAAGCGATCGCGCGTCGACTACAACAAAGCTGTCGCGATGGCGTGAGTGCGTACCGCTTCGGCGGCGAAGAATTTGCGTTAATTGTGCCAAACAAATCCCTACGAATCGCCCGCCAATATGCCGATACCCTGCGCCGCATGATTGAAAAGCTACGCGTACGTGATAAACGCTCGGGCACACAAGTTCATAGCATTACCGCTTCTTTTGGTGTGGCAGAGTTCGAAGTTGGTGACACCGTAGATTCATTAGTCAACAAAGCCGATAAACAGCTTTATGAAGCAAAACAACTCGGTCGAAACCGAGTGATGCCTATCTAAGCTAACCTCTCTGGCAACACAGTAAAGACGGTTAGAACAAATAAAGAAACCCCGCACTGTTTAGCGCGGGGTTTCTACTTTCTCGTCCTACATACCCAAAGCAGGCTACTTGGGCTTATATTTGATTAATCAATGCTGTAGCAGTAACTAAGAACATAGTCGTCACCATTTTTTGCGGTGTACTCTTTGTCTTCGCTACACGCCATCGGTTTACCTTTCTTGTCGCCTTTAATAAGACTAATCCAATGACGCATCGCGGTTGGCGCATTGCCAGTCAACTCTGGATTGAACGTGATGCGAGTTTCCAATTGGATGTCATCGATGTCCATCAACTCCACACAACCTGTGCCTT
>NZ_JAWPOX010000479.1:0-723 GCF_033344475.1 Vibrio sp. 1288 | reverse complement strand
TACAAACCGTCGCGGAACATGCCCAGACGGCGTCTTCTCTTACAGAGCAAGCTTCCGCACAAGCGATTTCTGGTCAACAGTTCTTGCAAAGTACAGTGGCGAAAATGAGCGAGCTATCTTCAGATATTGCGTCTTCTGCACAAGCCGTAAACCAAGTCGAAGAGCGTGTTGAGTCGATTGGTAGCGTAGTGGGTACGATTCAAGGCATCTCTGAGCAAACCAACTTGCTTGCTTTGAATGCGGCGATTGAAGCGGCGCGTGCTGGTGAAGCAGGGCGTGGTTTTGCTGTGGTGGCGGACGAAGTTCGTAACCTTGCGCAGCGCACGCAACAAGCGACGGTGGAAATTCAAGAAATGATCACTCAGCTACAGGCCAGCGCGACTTCTGCGGTTGATTTGATGGAGAAAAGTGTTGTCGAAGCGGCTGAAGGCGTGGAACTGGTTTCTAACGCAGGTAGTGAACTTGATGGTATTGTTGCTCAAGTAACACAAATCAACGACATGAACTTCCAAATTGCCACAGCTTCAGGACAACAAAGTAGTGTAGCGGAAGAAATGAGCCAGAACTTGACGAACGTTCGTGAGCTGGTTGAAGCATCGGTCGTGGTGGTCACAGAGTTACTGGAAACCTCTGAAATGATGCAAAGTAACGCCGAAGAGCTAGATAAGAAGATTAAGTCATTTAGCGTATAAAGCGAATTGGATTTGATAAAACGCCCACAAA
>NZ_JAWPOX010000478.1:0-723 GCF_033344475.1 Vibrio sp. 1288 | reverse complement strand
GCATTTGTGGAATGGTTAGATCGCTTACTGTACCCGCTCGGCTTTCAAGAACCGCAATTCGAGCCGTTTCACGAGCGCCTTCAGTTAGCCCTTCCGCTGACAGACCAAACGCAGAAGTAACAAGAATACCGATCAAAGCCGAAATTGCTGTGGTGACAAGCAACACAGAAATTGTCAGACCAGAGATTTTGCCAAGTGATCCGCCTTTCTCCAGTTTTACTACCGCAGAAATCATCGAAACCAACACAAGTGGCATGATCACCATTTTTAGCAAGCCGACATAGCCGCTACCAACAATACCAACCCATTCTAGTGTTTTCGAAATGACGTCGCTGCCTTCACCGTGAATAAGCTGAAGAGCCAAGCCAAAAAGAGAGCCAGTAACAAGACCAATTAAAACGAGACGAGAAAGGGTGTTCTGTTTTTGTTGCTGGGTAAAAAGAAAGAATAATATGCCTATAAACACGGCAAGAGAGGCTATCACTGCAAAATCCATAATCTGACCTTATCAATCTGGCGTGAAACGCCGACTGTTTTTTATACGGGGTTATATACTGATGCCGTAAGATAACGCTCAGGATATAACTTTAAAAATGACAAACAGGTATTAGATAGATCTAAAATGACTATAAAAATGAGAGCTCAATCTCGTGAACTTACTGTTTAGCGTGATTTTTAAGCAAAATGACTAATCATAATGATGCAGTAGGTCGAGCATTTCTT
>NZ_JAWPOX010000047.1:0-32201 GCF_033344475.1 Vibrio sp. 1288 | reverse complement strand
CTGTGACTGAAGCATAGGAGTTCCCTCCAATCGTTGCCTACTTTAAGTATAACAACAGTTAAAGGGAACATAGCCTTCTAATTTGACTAGCTTTTTCCTTTGATAATTGCAATCCATCATTATCGGAGGTTTCAATTATCATGATAATCCTTGCTAACTCACTGAATTCATTATCAGAGCATAAATAAAGTGATTGTTTGTATAAATAGCCAACAGAAATTTCAAAATCAATATTAAGCGCTTGAATCTTATCGACAATGTTTTCACTCACATCATTTTGAGAAGAAGAGTTGATACAATCATCAAATCGCCTTTCAAATGTAACAAATCGATTATTGAGCTCGTCCAACATAGTCGTATCTTTTGCGAATGATTCTATAGGTAAAACCAATAAGAACATTGGCAGTAGGTATTTTTTCAGTGACCGACTATTCACAATCAAGTCCTTCTTCTAAAAAACTTTCATGCGGTGTTGGTGCAATTGTTGCTTTCAAATTCAAGTCCATTAAACTCGCCAAATGGCTTTCATTAAACTCTGATAGCTTTTGCAGCTTTAGTCTGGCTTCATTGAACTCTTGGTAGAACTTATCAGGTTGAGGTATCACGACTGTTTTTATGTTTGCTCGTGTTGCCGCAAGCATACCCGAATAAGAGTCTTCAAAGGCAATACAGTTACTTGAATCTACACCTAGTTTATTGATTGTTGAAAGGTAGACATCTGGCTCTGGCTTACCCTGCTCTACATCGTCTGACGATGATATCGCGTCAAAGTAACTGGCAATACCGAGTTTGTTCAAAATGATGGGAATGAGTTGATAAGGTGAATTAGTAGACAACCCTATCTTAAACCCTTTTTCCTTAAGCAATTTGAGTGTTTCTGTAACACCCTCTAATTCGCATCCTTTTTCAATTATTAATGCCTCCACTTTATCCACAACAGCATTCTCTACTTCCTCTAGGCTCTTTTCTTGCCAAGGATTACGTTCATACCAAAACCTTGTTACTTCACCTGTCGTCATAGTTGCAGTCTGCTTTGACAGCACTTCGGTCACTTGGACACCAACTGATGAAAACACCTGCTTTTCCGCTTCCTTCCACAAAGGTTCTGAATCAATCAGCAACCCGTCCATATCAAAGACCGCAGCGTATATCATTGGTACATCCTCAGTAAGTTCTATTCGTTGAGTAAGATTTGTCTATTCAACCAAAGCATAGCTTTGCATATAACGAGTGAGAGTATCACATTTGTCTGTGGCTATCAGAGCCAGTTCGATGACTCATCTTTAAGCCTCAACATGACCGATGTTCATGGCTACTTTCAACGCTTGTTTATTGAGATTAGACGCCTCCCAAGCAACGACAACACGACTGGTTAGGGGGATATCATCAATCTCGGCGACTGTCGCAGAGTCATCGAGATGTTCAGCCAGTGAACGCGGAACGATAGCAATGCCTAACCCAGCCTGCGCCATGGCGATCGTCGTACGAAGTTGCGGTGCTGCGAATTGTGGTTCGAGCCTTACTCCTGCGTCGGCAAAAAGTGTGCTCATACCATCAAACAATGCAGGTCCAGTCTCTCGTGGAAACAGTACAATTTTATGGCCTCTCAACTGTTTCATCTGGATACAGGGATATTTTGCCAGTTCGTGGCCCGCCGGAATCACCGCGACAAACGGGTCGTTAAACAACACCTTGTGCTCAAAAGGCTCACTGGCGTAACAGGGTAGCCGCATGATTGCGAGATCAAGTTGTTTGCTTTTTAACTGAGTGGCAAGCTCTGGCATTGATAGTTCCGCCGTCTGTAAATGAACCCCATTCTCTTGAATACGCCCAATCCTCTCCAATACCTTAATGCAGGTTGATGTTGACGTCGCGAACCCAATTTTAACCTGCGTATTTTCACCACGGGCAATCTGTCGGGCTTTTGCTTTTGCGCGTTCCACATCAGCAAGAATATTTACCGCATCCGTATAAAAGACTTGCCCTGCATGGGTCAGTTCTACTCCTCTAGACAAGCGCTTAAATAAGTCCACGCCAAGCTCGTGCTCTAGCTTTTTGATTTGTTGACTCAAAGGAGGTTGCGCAATCCCTAACTGTTCAGCTGCTCGGGTAAAGTGACGAGTCTCGGCGACCGCGACAAAATACTTCAGGTAGCGAAATTCCATATATTTTCCATATCAAAATAAATCTTTTTTATATTGGATTTAGCACCGTGTAGAAGTCAATCTAAATATACTCTTCATTGCATAACTGGTCTTACTCATGCGTGGATTTTATAACCCTCTATGTGCTTGTTCGCTTGAAGTAGCGAAAGAATTTTCTGAATACCATCACGTTACCGGAGATGGTGAGATTTATCAGACTTCGTTAATGAGTGCTTTGATCGCTGGTGTTTACGAAGGCTCAACAACCATAGAAGAACTGCTAAAACATGGGGATTTTGGTTTAGGTACGTTCAATGAATTGGATGGTGAGTTGATTGCGTTTGATAAGGAAGTTTTTCAACTCAAGTCGGATGGCTCCGCAAACCCGGCAGACCTGGCGCAAAAAACGCCCTTTGCTGTCATGACTTTTTTTAAGCCTGATATCGAGCTGCCACTAACATCGCGCATGTCACGTCATGAAGTCCATAGCCTCATAGACGACCTGGTTCCAAGCGATAACCTATTTTGCGCAGTGCGCATTGATGGCGTTTTCGATTCAGTTCGTACTCGCACCGTACCTAAACAAACACGCCCTTATCGGCCAATGCTTGAAGTGGTCAAAGAACAACCAACGTTCCGCTTCACGCATAAGCAAGGAGTGGTCGCCGGCTTTCGCAGTCCTAAATATACGACTGGCATCAATGTGCCCGGCTATCACGAACACTTTATTACCGATGACCGCCAAGGAGGTGGTCATATTCAGGATTACAGCATTTCGTCAGGGTTCCTCCAGATTGGCAAAGTCTCGCGGCTAGTGATTGATACCCCAGTATCGACAGACTTCCTCAACGCCAATTTGGCTCCGGAAGATATAAATACCGCCATAGAAAAGGCGGAAAAGTAACAAAGTCAGGCAAATAATAAGGACAACAAATGCAATCCAAACCTTCAAATAAAAATGGAGCTCAGTTGATCGCTCAACAGCTAGAGTCTCTCGGCATTAAGTACATTTTCGGTATTCCTGGTGCAAAAATAGATCGACTGTTCGATGCGATTGAAGACACTAACATCCAAATGATTCCGGTACGTCACGAGGCTAACGGCGCGTTTATGGCGGGCGTTATGGGAAGACTAACCGGCAAAGCAGGCGTCACAATGGTTACGTCAGGCCCTGGCTGTGGAAATCTAGTTACGGGGGTTGCAACAGCAAACTCCGAAGGCGATCCGCTGATTGCTATCGGTGGTGCGGTGAAACGAACTGACCAGCAAAAACAAACACACCAGAGCATGGATACCGTCAGTATTTTTCGCTCTATAACTAAGTTCAGTGCTGAAGTGCAGCATGTGGACGCCGCAAGCGAGATCATGGCGAACGCATTTCGTATCGCAGAGTCAGGTCGTCCTGGGGCTTGCTTTTTGAGTCTCCCCCAAGATGTTTTATCCGAGCAAACCCAAACGGACATTATTGTCCCCTCGCCTTACACACAGCCTGGTTGCGCAGACATCGCAGCAATCGAAGAAGCGGTCAGTCGAATCAGTAAAGCAAAGCGCTGTGTGGTTTTACTTGGCCTTCACGCGAGCCGCAGTCAAAACGCTGCTGCTATCGCTCGGTTTCTTCAAAATACGCAGCTACCCGTTGTCGGCACTTACCAGGCCGCCGGCACGGTAGACATCAATTACTATCATCACTTTGCTGGGCGTGTCGGTTTGTTTAATAACCAACCTAGCGATGTTTTACTGCGGGACGCCGATTTAATTCTCACCATCGGCTTTAGCCCAATAGAGTATGACCCTGAGCTTTGGAACAGCCACCGCAACCCAGTGATTCACCTCGATATTGAACCGGCAGAATACCAACTTAATTATCAGCCTTGTGTTGAAATCGTCGGAAACATTGCGCAGTCATTAGACAAGATGGGCAGCTATATCTCTGAATATGCCCGCCTTTCCCCAACGGCACTTTCAGTACTGGAAGAGGTAGCACTGCAACGGCAAGTGATCAAAACCTATCCCAATGTCTATCACAAGCAAGGATTTCATCCACTGGCACTGATTAAAGCCATGCAATCTATCATCACACCAGATACCACGCTATGTCTTGATATGGGGAGCTTCCACATCTGGATCGCTCGTTACTTAAGTTGTTTTCGAGCTCGCCAAATGCTGGTGTCTAACGGCCAACAAACAATGGGCGTTGCACTGCCATGGGCCATTGGTGCCAGCCTACTAAAACCTGGTAGCAAAGTGGTATCGATATCGGGAGACGGCGGTTTTATGCAATCGAGCATGGAGTTAGAAACCGCGGTTAGACTGAACTGCAATATCGTCCATATTGTGTGGGTTGATAACGCCTACAACATGGTAGAAATGCAAGAGATCAACAAATATCAGCGCTGCTCTGGTGTGAAATTTGGACCAATTGATTTCAAGGCGTACGCCGAATCATTTGGCGCGAAAGGCTTCGCAGTGACTAGTCAACACGAATTGCTACCGACATTGAATAAAGCCATGGACGTTGAAGGACCAGCAGTGGTGGCTATCCCCGTAGATTACAGCGACAACGACAAACTGATGTTGCCGCGCACAGAGAAAAATCAAGATCCCGTTTTTGTAAGTTTCGAAGGAGAAATCGCATGAGAGGATTAAAAAATAAAGTCGCACTCGTCACTGGTTCTGCCAATGGTATTGGTTTGGCCATCGCAAAACGTTTGTATGAAGAAGGCGCAAACGTCGCTCTTGCCGATTGGAATGAAGAGCAATTGGCAAACGCCGTTGAGGGCTTTGATAAACAGCGTGTGTCTGCGCATTCTATTGATGTTTCTGACCCAGAAAAAGTCGCAGCACTGATTTCTGATGTTGTTACCCGTTTCGGTAAACTGGATATTTTAGTAAACAATGCTGGCGTACATGTCCCTGGTTCCGTGATTGAAGGTAGTGTGGAAGACTGGAAGAAGATCTCTGGTGTAAACATTGATGGTGTTGTTTATTGCGCGAAGTTTGCTTTGCCTGAACTCTTAAAAACGAAAGGTTGTATGGTAAATACCGCGTCCGTTTCCGGTTTGGGTGGTGACTGGGGTGCCGCATTCTATTGCGCGAGTAAAGGCGCAGTGGTGAACCTTACCCGAGCGATGGCATTGGACCATGGTGCGGATGGGGTAAGAATTAACGCCGTATGCCCAAGTTTAGTAAAAACCAACATGACAAACGGCTGGCCGCAGGACATCCGCGATAAATTCAATGAGCGCATTGCGCTTGGCCGAGCAGCCGAACCTGAAGAAATTGCGTCTGTCGTGACTTTCTTGGCAAGTGATGACGCATCTTTCATTAATGGCGTAAACCTACCTGTAGACGGCGGTGCCACCGCATCAGATGGTCAACCTAAAATAGTATAAGCATGAAATAGACAGATCAGTGAGAGACGTTCTACTACCTTTCGGATCGATGCTGATCTGTCGCTTTACGCTCTGAGCACACAACCCGTGCCGGCAATAAACTCAACCACTCGACCGCTGTTAGAGATATCTCAACAACTTAAACCAGCAACGAGAAATTAATGTTTCACACAAACCGACAAACTATGTGAGCATTCCATCAGGCATAGAGTGAAGACTTATGTATCAGCGATTCACAAAGAACCAGACAGTTTCCGCGAATACATTCTAAAGAAGTCTCAGTGACGACTAACGTTTCTGCCACACCATCCATTGCTCTCTGCCTTTAAAAACCTCAACACTGTTTGCCACCACTGAGGACTTCACAAGTTCAAACGTGGGCTCTAGAAAAGATGCCAACTCCCCACTTCGCAAACAAAATGGAGGAAAGCGTGATAGGTAATTATCATCAATGACGAAAAAACCAATTAGAAAACCTCCGCTTGGCAATAATTTATCCACCATCGAAAAGTATTCTGACCACATGTCTCTCGGTAGTGCTGCGAGAAAGGCCCGCTCGTAAATGACATCAAACGAGTGAGAAAAATCGGCATTAAATACATCACCCAATACGACTTTATCTTTGTAGTTACCTAACGCTGATTGCGCCATTTTTACCGCTTCTTGGCTGTAATCCATCGCGATCACGTCATGCCCATATTGAATAAAAGTGCTCAGTTCATAAGCGGCACCACACCCAGGAATAAACACTGACTGGCCTACATGAAGTGAATTGTCGAGATAGTCCTTGAGTTCTTGAGGTGTCGATTGGGCATCCCAAGGCATAGTGCCTCGGATAAACAAATCATCCCAGAATTGTGTGTTAATCATTGGTGCCTGTTTCATTTACCCGCTCCCTGATTGCGGTAGTAAAAAATAAAGGGATACGCAGCGCAATGTGGTATCCCTTTTCTAGCCTTTTGTCTGACGTTGTTAGTTTTTTATGACAACCACTTTCTACTGCACTTATGCCACCAATGAGTTAACTGCGAAGATCATTGATTAACGGCTGCTCCGCTTGGTTCGGTACAAACTGGACATTGCCTTTCAGTTTAGTGACAGACTGGAGTGTTGCTTGAATGTCCTCTGCTGATACATGCACATCATGACAACAGAAAGTAATGGCATCGTTGAAGCCATCGCGTTCAATTTTCAAGGAGCCTTTAATATCGTGGCGACGACAGACTTCTTGGATCTGATGCGGATAAACAAACAGCCCTTTTACTTTCACCGCGGAGTCTGCTCGTCCCATCCAGCCCTTAATTCGTGCATTCGTGCGTAGCAAATCCGAGCCCATTTCTAGGTATGCCGATAAATCTCCCGTTGCGTAGCGAATCAGCGGGAACTTCTCATCGAGCGACGTTACAACAACTTCACCGACTTCTCCCGGTTGTACAGGAACACCATCAGGATCAACGATTTCAACAATAATATCTTCGGCAATCACTAATCCTTGTTCACCAGACACTTGATAAGCAATCAAACCAAGCTCTGCACTTGCGTAGGCTTGAAAGACTGCAATGCCTTTGTCCTCAAACATCTGTTGCATGTCTGCTGTAACCGCTTCACCAGAGACCAGAGCTTTCTCAAAGCTAGGCAGCTCATCGTATTTCTCTTGGTACTTTTGTAGCAACGTCAGCAAATACGAAGGTGTGCCAGTGTAACCATTAGGTTGAAGCTGTTTAATTGCCTCTATTTGCGCTTCGGTATTGCCTACTCCAGCCGGAAATACCGCACAGCCACAAGCCCTTGCGCCACCATCCATAATAAATCCGCCAGGAGAGAAATGGTAAGAGAGCGTGTTATGCACTAAATCACCCGCACAGAACCCAGCTGCGTGAAACGCACGCCCCATACGCCAGAAATCGGCCTCATCCGTTTGAGCCTCATATAAAGGCCCAGGAGACTGAAAAACACGCGCCATTTGACCAATGGCAACGCTATTTAAGCCACCAAACGGCGGTTTAAGTTGCTGCTGATTAGGTACATTGAACTTACGTGTAATCGGGAACTTAGCAAGCCCTTCACGATTGTTTGCCAATGTAGGCTCTAACCCAGAAAAATGCGCCGCGTAATGTTCGCTATTGACTTTCGAATTTTCAATCAACGTTGGCAGACGTTGAAACAACGACTCTTCTCGCGCCTGTAGAGACAACGATTCTTTCGCATCAAATAGTTCGTTCATCCTTGCTCCTTACAACCAACGCTTACGACGTTTGTAAGATTTCAGATTCTTAAAGCTCTTGCGATCTTCATCGCCGCCGCCAAGGTAGAATTCTTTTACGTCTTCATTGTTTAGCAATTCGTGCTTGCTGCCATCTAGTACGATTTTGCCTGATTCCATGATGTAACCGTAATCGGCCGCTTGAAGAGCGAAGTTGGCATTCTGTTCAACCAAAAGCATGGTAATACCTTGCTCTTTGTTGATCTTGTTAATAATGCTGAATACTTCTTTAACTAGCAGTGGAGAAAGCCCCATAGACGGTTCGTCCAACAAAATCATCTTCGGTCGAGCCATTAACGCTCGGCCAATCGCTAACATTTGTTGCTCACCGCCAGACAAATAGCCCGCCAGGCCAGTGCGCTCTTTGAGTCGCGGGAAATAGTCAAACACCATTTCGATGTCTTGTTCAACTTCGTTGTCAGTGCGTGTATAAGCGCCTAAGCGAAGATTTTCTATTACCGTCATATCTTCAACAATTCGGCGCCCTTCCATAACTTGGAAGATGCCCGAACGGACGATCTCTTCCGGGCTTTTGTTGTCTATACGCTCGCCCATGAAGTTGATTTCGCCGCGCGTTACTTCACCATCTTCGGTTTTCAATAGACCAGAAATGGCTTTCAACGTTGTGGATTTACCCGCACCGTTGGCGCCCAGTAAGGTCACAATCTGCCCTTTTGGAACTTCTAAACTCACACCGCGAAGTACTAGTATTACTTCGTCGTAGACGACTTCAATGTTGTTCACTGAAAGCAGTATTTCTGCCGGTTCGATATTCGTTGCTAATTCAGCCATCAAGCTACTCCTTGCTAGGGTGAGAGTGTTCTCTCACCCATCCTTATTTTCAGTAAGCTTTGTTATTAATAAGTCGTAGATTAGTAACCTAGCCAATCGTCACGACGTGACAATGTCACCTGAGATACTTTCTTAATATCAACTGCACCGCCATCGTTGTTGCCCATAAAGACGTTCACGGTTGTTGTGCCTCGGTGATCTTCCGGTTTCCAGTTCGCAGGGACACAAACACCTTCTAAGCCTTGTGGTACCCAGTTGTCATGGACATACATGCCCTTCTTGATGTTTTCACCTGTGATACCACCGTTGTCTTTCGCCCACTCCATTGCTTCTTTCATATAGAACGCAGAACAAATACCGCGAATGTAATGGTGAGTTCTGAATTCGCCCGGCTCTGATTCAGACTGCTTAGAAATCTCACGAACCAGCTTCATGCCTTCGTTATCGTCTCCCCAAAACGCCGTCATACCTGGGAAAACGTAATCTTTAAGGCCATCGCCTGCTGCTTCAAGCACTGGCTTGTCGCCGCCCCAAATGTTTGCCATGTACTGGAACTCTGTCCCAACCGTGTTACAAGACTTCACTAGTGAGATAACCGAGCTACCGATATTGGCAATGTAACCGTAGTTGGTGCCTGACTCTTTCAGCGACAAACATTGCGCTTTAAAGTCCCCTGGTTTTAGTGACACAACGACTGGGTTTTGCACATCAAAACCAAGCTCTTTGGCGTACTCTGCACACGCTTCTTTTGGCGCATTCGGGAATGGATGGTTATCGCCAATGTGCGTAAATTTCGGCGCACCTTGATTGCCCTTAGATTCCCAATCTTCTTTCGCCCACTTAACTAGCGCACGGCACGCATCTGAGTACGACGCACCATAAAAGAAATTATAAGGCGCTGGTTTCGCGGTTTTTGGGTTTTTGCCAGTTGGGTCAGTTAAGTGACCAGAGTAAGAAGCAGAGAACACCGGCACTTTGTCTTTGGTAACAAACGAAATAAGCGCTTCGGTATCCGCCGTACCCCAACCTTGCAGCGCAACCATGTCTTTACGCGCAACCCAACGTTTATAGTTAGAAATCGCCACTGGTACTTTGTACGCCATGTCTACTGTTTCAAATTCGAGCTCGGTACCGTTAATGCCACCGTTTTGGTTAATCCAACGCAATGCGTCTCGCACGCCAGAACCATAAGGCTTGCTCACATAGGCAGTTGGTCCAGAAAAGTCGACTAATTGCCCGACAAACACAGAATCTTTTGCCCAAGTTGCGGTAGTAAACAGTGCAGATGACAGCACCAACGTTGTCGCTAAATGTCCTTTGTTCATAACTCGTTGTCCTTGTTATTGAGGTATATTCCACTTAATTCCACGTTAATATGAGAACGGATAGTGTTTCCAATATGCTCGAATCTGTTGCCAGCGATGCGATAATCCTTGAGGTTCGAAAATAAGGAACAACATGATGACTAAACCAATCGCCATCTCTTTGAAGTAAGCCAGACCATCAGTGAAAGCGGTGGTATCACCAAACGCTGAAAGCCCCGTTACGCCAAACTCCAAAACTTCAGGCAGCAATACGATAAATATCGTCCCCATCAATGTGCCTTTGACTGAACCCAAGCCACCAATGATGATCATTGCCAAGAACTGGATAGACATCATGATGGTGAAGCCTTCTGCTGATACAAACCCTAGATAATGTCCGTAGAGTGCCCCCCCGATGCCTGCATAGAATGCACACACTCCAAATGAGAGCAGACGATACTTGGTTAGGTTGATGCCCATGATCTCTGCTGACAGATAGTGATCTCGTACTGAGACAAACGCGCGACCGTCACGAGAACGGATTAAGTTTGATGCCCACATATACATGAAGATCAGCGCAAACAGAGCGATGTAGAAGAAGCTTTCGTCAGTCGTAAACTCAAAGCCAAACAAATTAATTGGGTTCGCGCTTGCACCGTATGAGCCGCCACTGAACCAATCTGCGCGAGCAAAGAAGTCCTCTAAAATAAACTGCGCCGCCAACGTTGCGATAGCTAGATATAAACCTTTAATTCGAGCCGCTGGCAGACCAAACAGCATCCCCACAATCATGGTTAAGTAACCCGCAAGCGGAATCGCAAACACGACTGGAATGTTAAACTGGTTATTTAACCAAGCCGATGCAAAGGCGCCAAAACCAAAGAACGCACCGTGACCTAGCGAGATTTGTCCGGTAAAACCAACCAGAATGTTTAAGCCCAATGCCGCGATACCGAGGTATGCAATTTGAATAAACAGGTTTAGGAAGTAAATATCCAAGACCAGCGGTGCTGCCAGCATGGCGATGACACCAGCAATCGCAAGGCTTCTGATGGTTTTGGTTTCAAAAATTGGCGTATCGCTTTTGTATGTGGTTCGAAAATCCCCACATGGGCGCATGCTAAGTTGAGCCATGTTATTTCTCCTTAAATACGCTCAATATCTTTGGTACCAAACAGGCCATATGGCTTGAAGGCAAGAATGATTAACAGCACATAGAATGGTGCGATGTTGTACAGGTTACCCACTTGCAGGTATTGGCTATCAAAAAACTCAGCCAAGTTTTCTAGCACCCCGATGGTAATACCACCGACAATTGCGCCGACCACCGAATCTAAGCCACCTAAAATAACGGCTGGGAAAACTTTGATACCAATAATGGATAGCGCGTCAGATACGCCGTTAACGATACCGATAACAATCCCTGCTGTTGCAGATACCATTGCCGAAATGGCCCAACTGATGGCGAACACTTTCTTGATGGAAATGCCAAGACTCTGGGCTACTTGCTGGTTGAATGCCGTTGCGCGCATTGCCAGACCCATTTTGCTGAATTTGAAGAACCAGTAGAACGCGCCCATGATGAGCATTGAGAAGATCAAGCTCAGAATGTAAGCAAACTCAACATTCAAACCTCCGATATTCACCACGTTGGTTTCGAACACTTGCGGGTACGACACAGCCGAGACGCCGAATATCCACTTCATCAGCGCTTGGAAAAACATCGATAGACCAATGGTCACCATGATCACAGAGATAATCGGTTCACCAATCAACGGTCTGAGCACAATGGTTTGCACGGCGATACCAAAAATCATCATGAACGCGAGCGTGAGTAAAAAGCCGATAAAAAACGGTAACTGTAGGTGTACCAATGCCGCCCAACATACCCATGCGCCAATCAACAAGAACTCACCCTGAGCAAAGTTGACCACCTGGGTCGATTTGTAAATCAATACAAAGCACATGGCGACAACGCCATACAACATGCCAACGATCACGCCATTAATGACGAGTTGCAGTAATAAATCCGTATTCACTATGCGATCCTCCGTTGTTCGCTATCCACTAGTGTTGGCTCATGCTCAATAAGCGTTTCAATAACTAGCGACGTTTGAATGCGTGTTTTGGTGCCATCTTGATAAGTGATCACTGTATCGACATCGACTTTTGGATCGTCGCTGTAGATGGTTTCGATGATGTCTCCGTATTTCTCTGCAACCACACCACGGCGTACTTTACGTGTGCGAGTTAACTCGCCATCGTCGGCATCCAGCTCTTTGTAAAGTAGAATGAATTTGCTGATCTTCTGTGCATCCGGTAGGGATTCGTTCACTTTTTGAACTTCTTCACGAATCGCTTGGTACACTTCTGGTTGAGCAGATAAGTTGGTGTAGTTGGTAAATGCCAAGCCGCGTTGCTCTGCCCACTTCGCGACGATCGCATAGCGAATACAGATGATGGCAGACAGCCAAGGTCGACCTTTACCTACCACCACGGCTTCTGCAATAAACGGCGAGAACTTGAGTTTGTTTTCAATGAACTGCGGAGAGTAGCGGTCGCCGTGGCTGGTTTCCGACATATCTTTCAGACGATCAATCACCACCAAGTGACCGGAATCTTTAAAATAGCCCGCATCGCCTGTGTGCATCCAACCATCTTGAACATCTTCATCATATGCTGCTTGGTTGTTTAAGTAGCCAGTAAACATGCCTGTACTTTTCGCGATGATTTCACCAACGCCATTGCTGTCTGGGTTGATGACTTTCACTTCTGCATTATCAAACGCAACGCCAACCGAATCATAGTCCACGTCATCGGCTTGGTGGACGGTGTACGCACCACACATTTCGGTTTGACCGTAAAGCTGCTTGAGTGGTACACCGATCGCTTGCAAGTAACGGAAAGTGTCAGGCCCCATCGCCGCGCCGCCCGTTGCAGCAGATGTTAGGTTCGAAAAGCCTAAACGGTCTCGCAAAGCACGCAAAAGAATCCATTCGGCGAGTTTAGAACGTTTGCCCTGCTCTAACGCTTTGTTGGCTAAGCTCATGCCCAGTTTGTACATCTTTTGCTTAAACGGTGTCGAATCCATCATTCGTGCAGACACGTCTGCCACAATGTTTTCCCACACTCGCGGCGCTAACAGCACAAAGTTTGGACCGATTTCACGCAAGTCGGACATCATGGTTTCTTGTTCTTCCACAAAGTTAACGATTTGACGAGAAATCAACGCCTGACCAACCACGTAAACCTGCTCCATAATCCAAGGCAAAGGCAGAACAGAAACGTAGTTGTCGCCTGGGGAACGAGGGTCTGCACGCAAGTAAGCCGCACAGTGATCCAAGAACGTGCCACTGTGTAGCTGAGCCAATTTTGGTTTAGAAGTCGTACCCGACGTTGTACAAAGAATTGAAAGATCGCTGCCTTTGGTTTCAACAACCATATTGAGATATTTGTCTGGGTCCGCTTTATCAATCAGCTGACCTTTTTTGTAGACCTGTTCAACATCAATCAATCTTGGATCATCGTATTTACGCATTCCACGAGGATCGCAGTAAATAATGTATTCAACGCTAGGAATTTCATCACCAAGCTCAAGCAGCTTGTCGCATTGCTCTTCATCTTCGGCAATCACGACTTTTGCTTTGGCATAGTTGATAAGGTACGCCACCTCTTCGTGCATAGAATCTTGATAGATGCCCAGCGAGAAACCTTTGATCGCATGTGCCGCTAACTCGCCCCATACCCATTCCGGGCGGTTATCACCTAGCAAACCAACGACATCTTGCTCACCAATACCTAAATCTTGTAGTGCCAGTGCCATCCACTTGACGCGGTTTTCATAATCTTTCCAAGTGAACTCTCGCCAAATACCAAACTCCTTTTCACGCATTGCGACTTGTTCGGGCCAGTTCTTGGCATTGTGTTGCAACACTTTTGGAAAGGTATCTAAGCGGGTTATATCTGCCCAATCATTATGTTGCTGTGCCATTATGCACTCTCCTCTAATGTCGGTAACTCTTCGCCTAAGTACGCTTGTTTCACATGTGGGTTGGCCATCACTTCTTCAGGCTCACCCGTAGCAATGTGTTTACCGAAATCCAAAACCAAAACGCGATTAGAGATGTCCATGACCACGCCCATGTCGTGCTCAATCATGATGATCGTGATATCTAATTCTTCATTCAGATCCATGATGTAACGTGCCATGTCTTCCTTTTCTTCCAAGTTCATACCTGCCATTGGTTCATCAAGCAGCAGTAACTTAGGTTTTAAGGCAATGGCACGAGCAAGCTCTACACGCTTACGTAAGCCGTAAGATAGCGTGCCTGCAGTCGCTTTTCGGATGTGCTGGATTTCTAGAAAATCGATCACGTCTTCCACATATTTGCGGTGCGCCATCTCTTCTTTCTGCGCATTGGAGAACCAATAGAGTGGCCCCGTGACGAAGTTATTTTTCAGTAGGTGGTGTCGGCCAACCATGATGTTGTCCAGTACCGACATATGAGAAAAGAGCGCTAAGTTTTGGAAGGTTCTTCCCAGCCCTAACTCAGCTCGTTGGCTTGGTGTACGTTTAGTTACGTCATCTCCAGCGAAGATTACAGAGCCTTTGTTTGGTGTGTATCGACCAGAGATGCAATTGAGCATTGAGGTTTTACCTGCACCGTTTGGACCAATGATTGAAAAAATTTCCTTTTCATTCACATGGAAGCTCACGTCAGTTAAAGCTTTCACCCCACCAAAAGCCAATGAAATATCGTTTACCTGCAACAGAGGCGATTCCGATACCATAGTTGATCTCCCTTTCGTTATTTTAAGTGCGTTCCATTGAGCACTATTTGATCAAACCTAACTTTGATACTGGTAACCGCTTTTACACCTATGCATCAACTTTGTATTCAGTTTACGTAAACGTCAATTTAAAATCAGAATAGTGCCTGAAAGATTAAGTTGCAATCGAGTTCATCGAGAAAGATTTGAACTAACGCAAACTTTAAGTAAATAAATTGTTAATAAAAATTATTCTCAAACGCTTACATATTTGGATAGTTCGGACCACCACCACCTTCTGGCGGAGTCCAGGTAATATTTTGACTTGGATCTTTGATGTCGCAGGTCTTACAGTGGATACAGTTGGCCGCATTTATTTGCAGCTCTGGCTGCTGCTCCCCCTGTACGATTTCATACACGCCAGCCGGACAATAGCGCTGTGCTGGCTCTGCATATAATTCAAGGTTCTGCTCAATAGGGATCCGCTGGTTCTCCAGTCGTAAGTGGCATGGTTGATCTTCCTCATGGAAGATATTGGATAGATAAACGGAAGAGAGGCGATCGAAACTTAACACGCCATCAGGCTTCGGATAGACAATTTCATTGCTGTTTTCCGCCAATAACAGAGACTGATGATCAGGCTTATCACAGCGGATATGCCACTTAGCTTTACCTTTTAATACGTTATGTTCCAGCAGCGCTAAACCACCGCCCAGCCACGATCCAAAGCGGTGGATTCCACTTGAGAAGTTACGTGCTTGATAAAGCTCTTCATACAGCCAAGACTGTTTGAAATGCTTTTGATAATCAGCAGTAACTGACTGACTCTCAAGGGCTTCACATACTGCTTCAGCGGCAAGCATGCCAGATTTCATTGCGGTGTGTGTGCCTTTGATTTTAGCGCCGTTAAGTGTTCCTGCATCACAGCCAATTAACAAGCCACCAGCAAACTGCTGCGTGGGAAGCGAATGAAAGCCGCCCTTGGTGATCGCTCTCGCGCCATAGCTAATACGCTTCCCATTTTTGAGGTATTGCTCAATCAACGGGTGGTGTTTAAAACGTTGAAACTCATCAAATGGACTCAAGTGCGGATTCTTATAATTCAAGTCAACAATCAACCCGACGGCAACTTGGTTTCCCTCTAAATGGTAGAGATAACTGCCACCTGTGGCTTCGTTTGATAACGGCCAGCCTAATCCGTGCACTACTAAACCTTGCTGATGCTGCTCTGATGGGATTTCCCACAGCTCTTTAAAACCGATAGCGTAATGTTGAGAAGTTTTCTCTTCAGCAAGATTAAATCTGTTAATCAACTGCTTACCGATATGCCCCCGTGCGCCTTCAGCAAATAAGGTAAACTTCGCTCGCAGTTCAATACCAGGTTCGAAATTTCCTTTTTGTTCACCATTTTTGTCTAACCCCATATCGCCCGTGATCACGCCACAAACACGACTATCTTCATCGATGATCGCTTGACTGGCGGTAAAACCTGGGTAGATCTCCACCCCCAAGTTCTCAGCCTGCAACGCCATCCATCGGCATAGACTGCCCAAACTTATGATGTAATTACCTTTGTTATGTAACGTATTCGGCACCGCCCAAGAAGGCAGTTCATGACCATTGATGTCATTGCCTAGATAGTAGGTTTTATCTTGGTTTACTTTGGTATTGAGCGGAGCGCCTTTCTCTTTCCAGTCGGGAAAAAGCTCATCCAAACTTCGCGTTTCAAACACCGCGCCCGATAAAATATGCGCTCCAACTTCAGAACCTTTTTCTACCACGCAAACAGAGAGGTCTTGTTTTTTTTCTGCTGCTAATTGTTTGATTCGGCATGCCGCAGACAAACCTGCGGGACCAGCGCCTACAATCAGAACATCAAATTCCATGCAGTCTCTTTCCATGATTGCATTCCTTTTTCTTTGCATGTTGCCAACTTGTTAACCAACAATATATTTAAAGTTGACGCAAACGTAAAGGTAAATTAACATCATTTTAAAGACGTCATCACATCGTCTTCACTGTAAACACATAGTCTTCACTGTAAAAAGGAATCTAACGTGAAAATACTAGTGCCAATCAAAAGGGTCATTGATCCCTACGTTAAAGTTCGCGTGAAAGCGGACCATAGCGATGTTGAAACCAATAACGTCAAGATGACGATTAATCCATTTTGCGAAATAGCCGTTGAAGAAGCCGTACGACTAAAGGAGCAAGGTATTGCAGATGAAGTTATCGTTGTCAGTGCCGGCGGTAGCCAGTGTCAGGAGCAACTACGTACTGCGCTTGCGTTAGGTGCCGATCGCGCTATTCATATCGATACTGAAGACAAAATAGAGCCATTGGTCGTCGCTAAGCTGCTCAAAGCTCTGGTTGAGCAAGAACAAGCGCAGCTTGTGATTACGGGTAAACAATCCATTGATACGGACAACAACCAAGTTGCTCAGATGCTGGCTGCCCTACTTGACTGGCCTCAAGCAACTTTCGCTTCCGACGTGAAGATAGAAGATCAAAAAGTTCAGGTCGTGAGAGAAGTGGACGGCGGCTTGATGACGGTCGCGATGAACTTACCTGCGGTGATCAGTACTGACTTACGCCTGAATGAACCGCGTTTTGCCTCTTTGCCTAATATCATGAAAGCTAAGCGCAAGCCGTTAGATACCATCACACCTGACAGTCTGGGTGTTGAAGTGGTATTTAGCCAAACCATTCAAGAAATCACACCGCCAGCGCAAAGAAAAGGTGGCATCAAGGTTGAATCTGTCTCTGAGCTTCTCGATAAGCTGCGTAACGAAGCGAAGGTGATTTCATGAAGAACTTAATCATAGCAGAGCATGACAATAACCAATTGCATGCGGACACACTCAAAGTGGTTAATGCAGCAAAACAAGTCAGCCAAGACAATGTTTTGATCGTAGTGGGCCACCAGTGTGAAGAAGTCGCTCAGCAAGCTTGTCGCGTTGATGGTATATCAAACGTAATTTGTGTCGATGATGAGCAACTTAAGCATCAATTTGCCGAGAGTATCGCACCTATTGTAGTGAGTATTGCTGAAGGTTTTGACGCAATCTGGGCTAGCTCATCATCAAAAGGGAAAGACCTTGCACCTCGAGTAGCAGCGAAGTTCGGCGTTGGGCAAATTTCCGATATTGTCCAAGTTATCGATGAAAACACTTTTATCCGCCCTATTTACGCAGGAAACGCATTTGCCAAAGTGACCACCAGCGACAAGGTTCGCGTCATCACCGTGCGCGCGTCTGCGTTTGAGCCGGTTACTTGTCACAACCAAGCTGATATTAAGCATCAGCAGGTCACTATCTCAGCTCCAATGGTTGAATTGGTTTCTGTCGATAAAACCGTGTCAGAACGTCCTGAATTAAGCGCGGCAGAGGTGGTTGTGTCAGGTGGACGCGGGGTCGGTAGCAAAGAGAACTTCGCGTTGATCGAACAAGTGGCCGATAAACTAGGTGCTGCCATTGGCGCTTCTCGCGCGGCGGTTGATGCCGGGTTTGTTGCCAACGACTTACAAGTGGGTCAAACCGGTAAAATCGTTGCACCTAAGCTTTATATAGCGGTTGGGATTTCCGGTGCCATCCAGCATCTTGCAGGAATGAAGGAATCCAAAGTGATTGTCGCGATCAACAAAGATCCAGAATCTCCTATCTTTGAAGTTGCCGACTATGGATTGGTTGGTGATTTATTTGAGGTACTACCTCAGCTTGCCGAACAACTTTAAACGATCAGATAAGGGGCGAACACTGCTATGTTCGCCCCTTTATTTTGTTTTTGGTCATATTCAAAAGAATTGAAATTAGAGGGACCTATGCCAAATTCTGCACCTATTTGGTCACCATCTGCTGAGCGCGTCAGCAATAGCAACTTATTACGGTTCATCGAAAAGGTTAATAAAGACAAAGCCGAAGGTACCGTAATCAACAATTACACGTCTCTACACCAGTGGTCCATTGAGCACAATGATGAATTTTGGCGACATACTTGGCAGTATTGCAACGTAATCGGAGATATGGGTTCGCAAGTCAAGAGCCTTGGCAGTCCCAAATGGACACCAACAGGTTCTAATCATCATCATGTAAATAGAGACACAGTATGGTTTGCTGACGCCACGCTGAACTACGCAGAGAACCTCCTATCTCAGGCTGAACAATCACCAGAGCGTGAGTTTATTGTTTTTAGCAATGAAAGCGGTGAACACCGACGACTCACCGGTAAACAGTTGCTTGAACAAGTTTCTGCCATTCAACAATGGCTACTCAATTGTGGTGTCGGTAAAGGCGATGTCGTTGCGGGTTATTTGCCCTACCTTCCTGAAACCGTTATTGCCATGCTGGCCACCACCAGTCTTGGTGCCATTTGGACTTCAACCTCTCCTGATTTTGGTATCGATAGCGTCGTAGAGCGTTTTGGTCAGGTCAAACCGAAAGTTCTTTTTTGCTGTGATGGCTACCAGTTCGGAGGCAAAGCTTTCGATATGACGGACAAGAACACCACTCTTAGTAGTAAGTTAAGCAGTGCCTCCGAAGAGACTACTATTAGCGTATGCCAAATCGAATATTTACAAAACGCTAAGAGAGCTACCACTTCTGACTTTGTCTCTTGGTCCGATATTACTCACCACTTTTCTCCACAATCAATTCAATATCAACCAACGCTGTTTAATGACCCGTTATTAATTTTGTATTCTTCTGGTACAACAGGTCAACCTAAGTGTATTGTCCATTCCGCAGGCGCTACCTTGCTCAATCACCTCAAAGAACATCAACTGCATTGCGACATCAAATCGCAAGACAAGGTTTTCTACTACACAACATGTGGTTGGATGATGTGGAACTGGCATGTTTCCGCTCTTGCGAGTGGTGCAGCCTTAGTGATTTACGACGGTAGTCCGGTTTATCCTGATCACTCCGTCTTATGGCGATTAGCAGAAGAACATAACGTGTCGCTGTTTGGTACTTCAGCGAAATACTTAGAGGCACTGGAGCATGCGAACTGCTCTCCAAAACTAGAACATAACTTGAAGTCACTCAAAACTCTGTGCTCAACTGGTTCGGTGCTTTACCCAGAACAATTTAATTATGTCTATCAGCACATCAAGCAGGACTTGCATCTCGCTTCTATTGCTGGCGGCACAGATATTTGCGGATGCTTTGTACTTGGAAACCCAATCTCACCAGTTTACAAAGGTGAATGCCAAGGCGCAGGGCTGGGAATCGACGCACGTGTTCTAGAGGATGATGGACATACTATTACGCAAAAACGCGGCGAACTGACTTGTAATAACTCGCTACCTAACTTCCCTATTGGCTTCTGGAACGACAACGGCGAACGTTATCACAACGCTTATTGGAGCAAGTTTACCGATATCTGGCACCATGGCGACGATGTGATGCAAACCGAACATGGCGGCTTTATTTTTTATGGCCGTAGTGACGCAACCTTAAATCCGGGCGGCGTACGAATCGGTACCGCTGAAATCTACCAACAAGTGAACGCGTTACCCGAGGTTGAAGACTCCATCGCTGTCGGCAAGTTAAACCAGCAGTCTGAAGAAATCTGGTTACTAGTAAAACTCGCTCACAACGTCGAGTTAACCCAACAACTCACCGATTCAATTCGCCAAACATTGAAAACAAAATGTTCACCACGCCATGTCCCACGACAAATTTTTGCTATCAGTGATATTCCTAAAACGCGCTCAGGCAAATTGGTTGAGCTAGCAGTGAAACAATTGGTAAACGGACAAGCTGTAAAAAACATTGGTGCTATTACTAACCCAGAAGTGCTGGAAGAAATTAAAACGCTTTTCAACATAGAAAGTGGCGCCACTGTCACTTAGAGACTCAACAAGTCTTCCAACAATACAGACGGGTATAACCTAACTGTATTTTTAGCTCGCTCGATAACTCCTCCCCACTTTCGTGGAAACTGTGCGAAATATGCTTCATGTACACAAAAAAGGTGAGATAATTCTATCTCACCTTTGAGCCATATGAGCTGGAGCATTAGTTTGGGGGTTAAGCTTTTATCAGTTGGCTCATATCTTCGCGAACTTGTGGCACCGTTAAACCAACGATGATTTGAAGGCTCTCTTGATTTCTAACAGTATTCACCGCTCCGTGCTGTGTGAAAAATGCGTTCTCCTTTACCAGAGAGACATCTTTAACTTTAACACGCAGACGCGTCGCGCAATTAGTTAACAAGTCAATGTTTTCTTTTCCACCCAAACCTTCAATAAAGGCACTAGCTTGTGACGGACTTGCGCTACTGTTATGGACCGCTTTCGCTTCTTTGTAGTCAGCTTTTGAATACAACTTACTATCTGCACCTTCACGCCCCGGAGTAAGTATGTTGTATTTTAAAATAAGCGCGCGAAACGTAACAAAGTAAACACCAGTAAACATGAGACCAATAATAATCTGAATCACGTATGTTCCTGCATGGTTACCAGCCAAAGGCAACCAGTTTTGGAAAATGAAGTCTATCAAGCCAGTCTGAAAGTTACCGGAAACACCAAACATAAAGGCGATCGTTGCCATTGTCGCAGATAACAACGCATGCAAAGCAAACAGCGCAGGTGCGATAAATAAGAATGTAAACTCTATTGGTTCGGTGATCCCTGTAAGAATTGCTGTGATTGCGGCTCCGAGCACTAACCCCATCACCATCTTTTTATTTTCTTTTTTCGCAACTGAATAGAGTGCTAGTGCGATACCCGTACAACCAAACACTTTACCCATTCCCGTCAACATCAAACCTCCCTGAGGAAATTGTGTCGTTAAACTTTCCGAGCTCTGGGCGAATGTCTGTATATTTTGAATCCAATAGGCAACCGTTCCGCCATCGACTGCAACTGGCCCATAAAAAACGGGACCATATACGAAATGATGCAACCCCGTTGGTATCATGATTCGCTCTAAAAACGTAAATAGCCATACCCCTAACGATCCAGCAGAAACCAAAAATGATTGCAGATTATTAATACCATGCTGAATACTTGGCCAAGTCAAACAAGTTAGAATTGCCATCACGACCATAATTGGGAAGCTAATGATCACAACCAATGGCGTTCCGCCAAATACAGCCGCCCAATCCGGTAGCTTTTTATCAAAGAATCGGTTGTGAACCCAAACAGAGAGACTTGCAATTAAAATGGCACCTAGCAAGTTGGTATCAAGCGTTAGAATGCCACCAACTTCAGTCAAACCTCGCTCACCTTCCGTATAGTTAACGCCCAGTTCTGGTCCCCAAAATTGAAGGATTCCACCAATAACGTAGTTAAACGTAATGTAGGAAACGAGTGTTGCAAGTACAGCGCGACCAGATGCTTTTTTAGCTAAAGCGATAGGTAACCCAACGGCAAAAATAAGTGCCATATTTTTAAATACAGCGAGAGATGCCTGTAAAATGATCGTCGAGACTTTAACCCAAGCACTCCCCTCTAGTGCCCAAGGAAACACTTCTTGATTTAACAGCACAACAGAGAAACCCAATAACATGCCCGCTGCTGGAAATAATAGAACGGGAACAAACATCGCGGCCCCGAACCTTTGAATAATGTCTTTCATATAAACCTCTTGTTTCATTCACGGAGCCTACAAGTAGGCCCCGAACGTCCAGTTGTTATTGAAAAAATTGAGGAAGGTAGGCTTTATTTTCTTCTAGTAATTGTTTTGTTATTTCTTTAGCTTTTGGCACATTAACCACGGTACGGTTAAGTGTGAGTGCATTAATCAGCTTTTGCTGACTTCCTTCGTACCAAGCATCCACGACTAATTTCTCGTAACCAAGTTGGCTCTCAATCATGGCTTTTTGGAAGGTTGGGATTTTTCCTACAGTAAAAGCTTTCGGTCCATCACTAGTTAGCGCAGCTGGAACTTCTACCATGGCGTCATTTTGTAAATTTGTAATAGCACCATTATTCGGTACGATGACGAGATACACATCGCTCAAGTTGTAGGCAAGCGAAGCCGCGACTCTCACCATGTATCGACCATGGATATCGGCATGCAGTGTTTCGTGCTTCGTGGTGCCCGCTTCAATTATTCTTGCGTTCAATTCGAACACTCGTTTCTCACGGCCGTTAATTACCTGCCTTGCGCGAGTATTATTGATATCCTCTTTCGCCACCATTTTTTCAGGGTACAAATAGTATTGAAGATACGTATTCGGCAAAAACTCTGGATTATCAGCAAGCATTGTTCTCATGTTTTTGAATGTAGCTTGCCACGATGGGTCATCCGCTATTTCCGCATCAACCGCACTGATCCCTTCTTTTAGGATGATATTTTTAATTTTATCCGTTAAGTCTTCACCCTGTTTGTTACGAATTTTGGTAAACCAGCCATAGTGATTAAGCCCAAAATATTCAGGAACAAAGTCCCAAATTTCACACCCTAACAATTGCGCATAGCTGACCATAATCGCTGCTGGCATATCACAAATATTTAGAATTCGCTTATCATGCGGAAATTCACGATTTAAAGCTTCAGCGACAATTGCCGCTGGGTTGGTGTAATTAAGAATCCACGCATCTGGACACGTTTGTCGGATCTCGTTCACTAGCTGGATCATATCGCCGATAGAGCGAAGTCCATATGCCATTCCTCCCGCGCCACATGTCTCTTGCCCAACACAAGAGTTGGATAGCGGGATTTGTTCATCGCGCTCGCGCATGGCCAACCCACCAGTGCGGATCTGTATAAAGAAAAAGTCCGAATCTGCGAATGCGACAGATTTATCCGTTGTATAAACAAACTCTTCAACTTCTGGATAGTGTTCTCGCAATAGAATTTCAGTAGCTAATGCATTCGACTCTTGGCGTTTCTCATCTATGTCGTAAAACACGACTTTTGCGAGTGGAAAGTTGTCTTTTTCGGCAATAAGGCTGTTCATCATACCAAGTGTGTATGTACTGCCAGCACCAACAATCGTTAATTTTTGACGTTTCATTTCGCTACCTCAAATGTTTACCCTGAAAATGTACAAAATAAGTATTAATACTTTTATGATACATTTAAAGTGTAAGCACAAAGATACGAGATAAAAATCACACAAAGATCCTAAGGAAAAGTATTAACTACATCTCAGATCACATTCTTGCTATCATGATCCAAGACTTAGCGAGGTATTATGAAACCTAAATACATAGACATTGCGGAACGATTAGAAAAAAAGATCAAAGATGGGGAACTACAACCTAAATCGATGCTTCCAAAAGAGAGTGATTTGCAAGAAGAGTTTTCCGTAAGCCGCGTAACCATCAGAAAAAGCTTACAAATTCTGGTCGACAATAATTTAATTAGTCGGACAAGAGGTAGTGGAACTTATGTAAACGATCTAAAAGCCCAACATGATGCCTTACATTTGCTGGGTTTTATCGAGGAAGTCAGTAAACAGGGGAAAACGCCTAGCTCTCAAGTCATAAAGTTCGAACTTAAAAAGCCGAATGAGCAGGTTGCTAAGCAGTTAAATCTCTCGCCCAATGATGATACATATGAAATACATAGACTCAGATGTATTAATGATGAGCCTGAAATTTACGAAGTCACTCATATGCCAGCAGTGTTATTTCCAGACTTGAGCATAGCCATAATGAATGGTTCTAAATATGAGTACATTGAAAATAGCAAAGGATTGAAAATTGCGAAAAGCAGTCAGTCTGTCAAACCGTACTTGTTAGATGCAGAGACGGCCTCATACCTGAATGAATCAGAAGCTTCCCCTATTCTAAAAGTTGAGTCCACTGGTTACCTAGAAGATGGTCGTGCATTTGAATATACCGTCAATTACTTCCGACTTCATCAATACAGCTTCGAGTTTATTTCAACTAGGACGTAGTCCTATTCGACGCTAATGGTTAATCATTGCGCCAAATCTTATATCCGACCTCTCGCATTGCTCTGCCGAGCAGGTGGGAGGCGACTGGCGCAGTGAGAACGATAAACAACATCGTACCGATAACCCGAGAGATCACGGTAACTTCAGGGAGTGAGAAAGCGACCGCTAATAACAAGCAGCTCACTCCGACAGTTCCAGCTTTGGTCGCTGCATGCATTCGGGTATACAAATCAGGAAGCCTCAGGACACCTAGACTTGCAACCAAGGTCAACAATGTTCCTAAGCATAAAAATAGTCCAATCAACACGTCCATTATTCTTTCTCCTTTCTTTTAACGATCAAACGTGCAAATGCGATCGTGCCGAGAAATGCGACCAAACCTAATGTAATGGCGATATCTAACAGAGCGTCCTCACCGCTTTCTAAGGTGTAAACCGTAATAAATCCGATAGTGATAAATGAAATCAGATCTAACGCCACAACTCGATCAGCTAGCGTTGGTCCTAGAATTAAACGAGCAAAAGCCATAACAAAGCTGAGTAGTAGCCCAGAATAGGCAAAAGTGACCGTTATTTGCAGCCAACTATCCACGCGTCACCTCCAAAATTCGATGCTCTAACCCATCTTTAATTCCGCGAATAACCTCTTCATGTTCAGGTACAAACATGGCATGAACGATAAGATACTTTTTATCAGCCGTAACATCCAAACTAAGCGTGCCCGGTGTTAAAGAAACCATGTTCGCCAGTAATGTGATTTCTAGATCAGAATCGACCTCCAGAGGGACATAAACGATATCAGGCTGACTCAAATGAGTAGGTGTCACGACGTCCCACACCACTTTCGCAACCGATATAACCATTTCATAAGCGAAGTACATCAATAACTTCAATGCAGATGCAAAACGTTGAAAATAGCTCGTTTTCAATCCAAATGGTTGACTCAACCTTAAAGCAAAAAAACCGACCGTAAATCCGACAACAAAATTCAGACTCGAATAGCTGCCGTTAAGCATCATCCACGCTAACGCTAAGAAAAAATTGAGGAATAGATAGATCATGCATTTCCTCCTAACACCACTCTGATGTATTCAGTCGGATTTAACAGTTGTTCTGCAGCTTGAACGGAAAATTGATAAAAAGGCTCCGCCACTAAGCCAATGATTAGCGTCAACGTTGTCAATACAATAATTGGAACGCAGTACAACCAATGTACTTTGGCCTGCAGAGTCTGTTCTGGCTTCTCTCTAAATGGCTTTTTCCAAAATGCCTCACTCCAAATTTTCGTCATCGAGTAGACAGTAAGCAACCCCACCAATAACGCGGTACCTGCTAACCAGTAATACTCAGCCTGTATGCTCGACTTGATGACCAATAGCTTTCCCCAGAAACCCGATAGCGGTGGGAAACCGGCCAGAGAAAACGCAGGGACAAGAAACAAGAACGCTAACCAAGGCATAGCTTTGTATACCCCACCCAAATGTTCAAGTTGACTAGAGCCATATTTGCGCTCGATGAATCCACCTATTAAGAACAAATTCGCTTTTACAATGATGTGATGAACAATGTAGAAAATGGCACCGGCTAAAGCTAAGGGAGTGTAAATAGCCAACCCCATGATCATATAGCCTATTTGGCTAATAATATGAAAAGAAAGAATTTTCTTAATGTCGAATTGGCTAGCCGCTCCTAAAACGCCCGTTAACATGGTTAGCCCTGCGACCCAAATTAACGTCGGTTGCCAACCACTCTCGGCGAGCGGAAATACCAAGGTAAAGACTCTTATCAACGCGTATACACCGACTTTAGTAAGCAACGCGGCAAACAGTGCCACCACACCGCTTGGTAACGTGTGATAAGAAGCTGGCAACCAAGCAAATAAAGGAAAGAGTGCCGCTTTAATAGAAAAGGCAAACAAAAATAGCGCGGACAGCATCATGTTGATGCTCAATTCATTTTCCCCTACTTTGGTGTAGAGATCGGCCAGGTTCAAGGTGCCCGTTGCGCCATACAACAAGCCGATAGCAAGCAAAAATACCAGCGTCGAAATCAGGTTCAACATCACGTACTTTACTGCACCATCAACTTGAGTTTTCGTTGCATCTAACACCATTAAACCAAATGATGAAATGAGCATGACCTCAAACCAAACATACAGATTAAAAATATCTCCAGTCAGGAAAGCGCCATAAACGCCAGCAAGCAACATGTGCATTAACGCATGGTAATTGCTATAGGAGGGCTTTCGGTGAAGGTCCGCCATCGCGTAGAAAACACATATCGCACCAATCACCGCCGTGATCATCACCATAGCAACGCTGAGGTAATCTGCGACAAACACGATACCAAATGGCGCACTCCACTGACCAAAAGCAACGGCTTGAATACCATTATTTATGATGTTTTCTGTGAGAAAGCCCGCAACGAAAAGGTTCGAAATCGCACTTACACCGCTCAACCACTCAACACTTTTTGTTGAGCGACGGACGAAGAAGATAATCAACGCCGTACTCAGCGAGAGAACTACCGGTAACGTAAGCAAAATCGAACTCATTGACCCTCCTCAGAACGTTGCATTTCATCGACGTTTGCAGTTCCAGTGTCTTTATAAGCTCGATAGAACAGCATTAAAGCAAAAATAAGTAGTCCAAAACCGATGACTATCGCAGTTAAGATAAGCGCTTGAGGTAAAGGATTTGCCGCGCTATCTGGTGGTAAAAGAGCATTATCGCCAATCAATGGCGGTTCTCCGGGCGTCAGCCTCCCAGCGGTAAAAATAGCAAGGTTAACCGCACTACTGAGTAACATGATGCCGAACAAAAGGCGCAAGATATGCTTTTCAAGCATTAAATAAACACCTGCTGCGACAAATACTCCAACGACAACACTCCAGACTATTTCCATCACTCTAGCTCCTCATTAATACGAAGCAGCATACCCATCACGCCACCTATAACGGCAAGGTAAACACCAACATCAAAAACCAATGGCGTCCCTAGTGGTATCACGTCTTTCCACCACAGTCCGGTCAAAAACGGTTTATCAAACGCAAAGCTCAAAGCACCAGAAACTAAGCTCAATGCGATGCCAGATAACGCAATGAGAAACGGTTTGAAATACAACCTAGAACGAACGTATTTCGGTGATTCCGCGAACATGAGAAGTGATAAACCAATAACGGCAATCAACGCACCAATAAAGCCACCACCCGGTTCATTATGACCACGTAACAACAGATACACTGAAAATACGAGCATGAGTGCCGAAACAATGTGTGCCGTGGTTGCAAAAATTAATGATTGGATACGATTTTGCTTTTTCGCTCTTGTCTTAAGCAAACTCACTGCCGCAATCCCAGCAATAACAACGACGACAACTTCTCCCAATGTATCAAATGCGCGAAAGTCGACCAGAATAACGTTAACAATGTTTCGCCCATGTCCACCCGGGACACTGTTTTCTGCAAAGAAATCTGACACCGAAGAGTCCATCGGCTGAGACGTGATTCCTAACAAAAGTAAAGTAACCGAAACACCTATCACACCTGCTATGCAAATATTCGCTACTTTACGTTTTATTGAATGCTTGGGCACGGTGGCTAGACGCGGCATATGACGCATTAACAATGCAAGAAAGACCACCATTAATGTTTCCACTAACAGTAAAGTCTTCGCAACGTCCGGGGCGCTATAAATCATAAAAACAAGCGTAGTCATGAAGCCAATCATACCAAGCGCAGAAATCGCAAGAAGTCTTGCGTGGGACAACGTACATACGAGCGCAGCACCAATCAACAATAAGGCAATACCAATCTCATAGAAAGTGACACCTGAAAGTTCGCCAACCAAAGGCAGAGGAATAAGCGCTACCTGACTCAGTAACGCAACGGCAAGTACCGTGAAAAATAATAGGACATAGCGACTCAATTTCTTTTGCTGTAACCGCGCCGTTTGCCACTTCGCCACTGTCATCATGCCATCTAATAGTCGTTCAAAAATATTCTCCGCTTTGGGGACGAATAGATGTAACCGCTGAAAAAATGCAGACACAGCTGGATAAACACGGTACACCACATACCCCAACGCTAGCGTAATAACGCTTAACACTAACGGTACATTCACGCCATGCCATAGTGATGTCTCTTTAAGAGCTGCTGTGGGCAGAATGTCATCAGAGCCCGGAAAAATAATATTGCGATCTAACCAATTTAAACCGAATAACGGGACCAGGAGACTGCCAAGTGCCAAGAGCAAAGGCGAGATCCACATGGCTTTTTTTGTCTCAACTGGCTTAGTTTCAATCGGCACGAGATCACGGCGAGCAAAGAATGGTCTCGCAATAAGCATAATGGTTAGCGCGACCATCAGTATATTCACGATTAATAGTACAAAGGCGATCCAATTATTGAGCTCTACTGCGGACTTATACATGTATTCTTTGCTCAAAAAACCTAACAACGGCGGGAACCCCGCTTTAGACAATGCAGCCAAACTCCCCGCAACCATGCTGATGACGAGAACTGACTTCAGACCGTACAATTGATCAATATCTCGTGTTCCTGTCGCTTTGTCGATATTACCCACCACCATAAACAGCGCAGCTTTATAGAAAGAGTGAGCGAGAATAAACATCAATACTGCACTAACGGCCAAATCTGTGCCCATACCTAGTAATAATGTTAATTTACCCAAAGCAACATTCGTGCTGTAGGCTAGCATCAGCTTCAAGTCAGTTTGTTTTAATGCGACAAATGTGCACCAAATGGCCGTGATACTCCCAGTGATGACTAAAGCATAAAACCAGATCTCGCTGTGGGCATAAACTGGCGATAAACGTGCTAATAGGTAAATGCCTGCCTTTACCATTGTTGCCGAGTGTAAATACGCACTGACCGGAGTGGGAGCTGCCATCGCGTTAGGTAGCCAAAAATGAAACGGGAATTGCGCAGATTTAGTAAATGCACCGAGTAGTATGAGCACTAGAGATGGGATAAACCATTCATGCTGCGCAATAGTGTCTGCCTGCTCGATAATGGTATTTAGCTCATAACTCCCAGCCATTGCTCCCAGCAAGATAAGACCAGCTAGCAACGCTAGTCCACCAGCACCGGTAACAATCAGCGACTGCAAGGCGTTTTTCCGAGACGTTTTATTTTCGTGATTAAACCCGATCAGTAAGTAAGAAGTGATGGTGGTGAGTTCCCAGAAAACAAATAACAACAGAATGTTATCGCTCATCACAATCCCTAGCATGGCAAGCATGAATAGGGTTAGATACAAATGAAAGGAAAACCGGCTATCACTTTCTCGTAAATAAGCCAAAGCGTAGATTTGAATCAGTGCGCCAATCCCACTGATCAGTCCCGCAAAAAGAAATGAAAGACCATCTAATCTAAAGCTAAGGTTGATATCGAGGCTTGGTATCCATTCCGCATTCCAGCTCACGCCTGCAGGAGTATAGATATAGAAGAGAAAAGAGAAGATTAAAACTGGCAGCGCAGGGAAAATCAGTAAGACCAACTGATTATCTAGGTTTTTCGGTAGGTTTTCTTTACCCGTTATGTTATTCAACATCGCAGCCCATTCGTTATTATAAGAAGATACGCCCTATCCGGCGCAAATGACAAACTCCACTGTATTGTTTTAGCCCAAGCGCTTCAAAAACGATCATGAAACCAAGGGAAAAGTAGCAAACAGTAATCACTGAGTGCTACTTAGAGGAACGCCGATACAAACCGCTATTTGCTGTCTGCTACGGCATAAGAACGTAGGTCACTACTTACGTGTTCTTGGCTGAATGTATATGGATTATCGTCATCAGCTAACTCGAATGCATCGTAGGTGCAGTCACCGATATCATTTCTCGGACAAATATAAACATTCGAACGTTCTATCATTTCTGTGTGGCATTTCGGGCATAGGTTTTTCATGTCACTCTCCTCTGATAACTTATTGATACATTGATAATTCCATGTTCTAGAGATCCATCTCCCTCCTTTACCTAAAACATCACTTAAACCCAACTTTGTTACACCCCAATTACTGAATCGGTGAGACAAAACCATCGGGCTTAAGAGCGACCAAACTACAGTTAATCGATTGCAAAATATTTTCAGCCGTATTACCAATGACATAGCCAGATATACCAGTTCTCGCTAAGGTTCCCATTACCAGCACGTCTACCTCAATACTCTCTACGTAATCTGGAATCTTTTCGTCGGGTTTTCCATGCAGGTGGTGAATCACAATTTCACCTGTAATCCCAGACTCCTCCAACAGCTGTTGCAGAGCTTGTTTATGATCGGCTTTTGCCTTATCGAGTTCATGTTTCAACTCAGCATCATCGACTTGAATCCAAGCGTTACCATTAAGGTAGTTTTCTAAGTAATACTCCCAGCAAGAAATCACGTGTAAACGACTATCGCAGGTGTCGGCTATCGAACGCGATAATTCGAGTAAACGCACGGCTAATGAGTGCTGTTCATCGCTTGCCGTTAATGGGTCGATAGCCACAGCAACACGGCGTTTATCTCTTGGCTTATCAATTGGTCGGTGCAACCAAAGCGGACAAGGGCATTTTCGTAACAGAGTCATATCAATAGCTTTGAAACCCTCAGCACCTTCACCGAGCGGTTCAGCTTCTTTGATGATGAGATCTTTGTTATCAGCTAATGCTTCTTGAATAATACAGACAGCGGGCTTTTCACTGCTTTTCACAGTAAGAGGAAATGCGAGATCCTCTTCAGAGAGTCCCAGCTTCTGTCTGTATTCGTGAATACTTTGTTTGAGGGAGTCTTGCAGCGATTGCTCATAACTTTGCTGATACTGGATCATGTCTGTTGGGAAATCAGGACACGCTATTAGCCCTGAGACAGGCACTTTGTTGCTAGATGCAATCCTCATCGCTTGTTCGAGGGCGTCACTATGGCCTGGCAATCCTTGTGTTGCAAAAAGTATGTTTGCGAATCGTTTCATACACACCTCCTTGTTTGGTTAAATATTAACCACCCACAAAGTATAATACCTAACGGATAATTGTAACGGCTTGTGACGTTGATGAAATCAATTCTCATTAAGAGACGGATATTGCTTCATTTTGTTTTACGTCACACTCTCCTTTCTTCACAACTATCGCCTTCGACCTAAATAAATTCCGCTACCTAAAATTGAGACCAAATAAAAACCCAAATTACTCAAAGTTTTTTCTCACCTTGAGTAACTTGGGTATAAGCAATAACACACTTAGTGTCCGGATTTAAATGGATGACCTAAATTTTCACGCAACTTAGTTTAAAGATGCCATCTCAATCACGAATCGATATGCAAAGTTTTACGGCTTTAGTGACCTAAAATCGCCGTAACTCAATGTTAAGGTTGTTGTTTTGTCGGTGCCAAAGCAATTTCACGAACACATACACCTTGCGGTTGCTGATAAGCAAACAGCACTGCTCGTGCAATGTCGTCTGCTGCCAACACGCCGCCCATATCCACCTTCCAAGCGTCATAGCCATCTTTAATATCTTGAGACGTTGTATGTGAAAGTAATTCCGTTTCCACTGCACCAGGTGCAATCGTCGTAACGCGAACATTCGATGACGCAACTTCTTCACGTATGGAATGGACTTCCTCCCTATCACTCAGCCGTTAGTTCTGAGATGATAAATTCACCATTTCATACGGAGATAA
>NZ_JAWPOX010000477.1:0-724 GCF_033344475.1 Vibrio sp. 1288 | reverse complement strand
ATTTCACGAATGCCAGCAAGCATGAGTACCGACAAAGGGTAGTAAATCATTGGTTTGTCATAAACCGGCAGTAACTGCTTAGAGACACCGCGTGTAATAGGGTAAAGGCGAGTGCCCGAGCCACCTGCTAAAATAATGCCTTTCATTGTTCGCCCGCTCCTAATCGCTCTAAACTGTATGAACCATCAAGCACGCGTTGCCACCATTGCGGATTATTGAGGTACCATTCCACGGTTTTGCGAATGCCGCTTTCAAAGGTTTCTTCTGGCGTCCAGTTAAGCTCTTGAGCAATCTTGGTGGCATCAATTGCGTAGCGCACATCATGACCTGGGCGATCTTTGACATAAGTGATCAAAGATTCATAAGACTCAACACCTGCCGGCTTGTCTGGTCGCAGCTCTTCAAGCAAAGCACAAATGGTTTTCACTACTTCGATGTTTGCTTTTTCGTTATGGCCACCGATGTTGTAGGTCTCACCGATTTCACCTTCCGTCACGACTTTGTAAAGCGCGCGAGCATGGTCTTCCACAAACAGCCAATCTCGGATTTGCATGCCATCACCATACACAGGTAAAGGCTTGCCATCGAGGGCATTCAGAATCATCAGTGGGATCAACTTCTCTGGGAAATGGTACGGACCATAGTTGTTTGAGCAATTGGTTACGAGTGTTGGGAGACCATAAGTACGCTGCCAAGCGCGTACAAGGTGATCGCTCGACGCTTT
>NZ_JAWPOX010000476.1:0-724 GCF_033344475.1 Vibrio sp. 1288 | reverse complement strand
CGCTTTCAAGCGCGCGTTATCAGACGGACTTTCTTGTAAGTACGCTTTTTTATCGAATAGCATTAGTAAGGTTGGGAGGAATAAGAAGTCCACAACCAAAGCGATGAAGATAACAATGGCGCTGAGCTGCCCCATATCCGCATTCAGCCTGAAGCTAGACATTGCCAATACAGAAAAACCTGCCACTAAAACCACCGTAGTGATCCACAGTGCGCGGCCAACGGTATGAAAGGCGTAACGAACGGCTTGCTCTGCAGTTTGCCCCTCGCGGCGCGCTCTTTGATATTTGGAAAGGAAATGAACGGCATCATCGACCACAATCCCAAGCGTCAATGTCACAACAACGGATAAGCCGAGGTTGATTTCACCCGATATCAGTGCCCACAAACCAAAGCCAATGACCGCTGGCGCAATATTGGGCATCAAACTAATTAGCCCTAATCTCACGGAGCGAAGTGCAAAAATCAGCAAGGCAGAAATTAAAACAAGCGTGATCGGTAAAGTGGACAGCATGCTCGCCATATTCGTCTCTCCAATATGGGCGAACATTAATGACGGGCTTGATGCAACCACTTGATAATGAGGGGCATGCTCTGCAAACCATTGATAGATTCTGTTTTCTAAATCGACCAGTTCCACACTGCCGAGGTTTGCCACGGTCAACACCATTTTGATCGAGGATTTATCGACGTTAATTTGATTATTGAGGTCTAGGCCGTACGGC
>NZ_JAWPOX010000475.1:0-724 GCF_033344475.1 Vibrio sp. 1288 | reverse complement strand
CGCTCGTCTTCTGGTAAACGCGCCACAATCGGCATCAACGTAGTACCGTCGCGGTAAAGACCTATCGTCATTCCCGAGAACGACATCGACAAGAAATCATCCACATCAGATTTAGTGATACCGTAACGACGCGCTTGGCTTTCGTTGAACTGAGGCTCAAGCACTTGAGTACGCTCACGCCAATCGTGGCGAATATTGGTCGCGCCCGGATCGGCGTACATGATATCCATTACTTGCGCCGCAATCGTGCGAAGCACCGTTGGATCAGAGCCGATAATACGCGCTTCAATTTTCGCGCCGCCACCAGGGCCCAATTCAATCTGTTTGAGCTTGTAGTTGATCTCTGGATAGTTGGCTTTTAGGTGATCCCTAAACCGTGCCATTAACGGCGCAAGCGCTTCGTAGTTATCAACTCGCGTAGTGATTTCACCATAAGCGGCATAACTTTTTTCCGGAGCATACGTCAGCATAAAGCGTTGCAGACCTTTACCCGCAGTTGTTGTGATGTGATCAACGTGCTCTTGCTCAGCAAGCCAAGATTCCAGTTCTTTTAGCTTATCGTTAGTCGCACGAATATCTGTACCTTCCGGTAGCCACGCATCCAATTGGAAAATTGGCGTGGTTGAAGATGGGAAAAACGATTGTTTTACCAAGGTAAACCCATAAACACTTGCACCAAGCCCAACAATCAAAACCACGACCGTTAACCACGCGCGACGCATAC
>NZ_JAWPOX010000474.1:0-725 GCF_033344475.1 Vibrio sp. 1288 | reverse complement strand
GAGCGCGCTGATAATCCGCTCTTTTCTCTCCCTGAATGGCCATAATCGATGACAAGTTTTTCGCTTGAGGCGAATGAGGCGCCTGCCTGATTAAGCGCTCAAATACGGGTTTTGCTAATTCTGGCTGCTTACGTTTCAGATACATATTTGCTTGATAGAAAAGCCCCGTTGGATTGCTTTCTTCAATCGCGAACAGCCTCTCTAGAGTACTCTCGACAATATCATCTCGGCCAATCGCATCTGCTAGTTTTAGCTGCTCAACCAACCACTCAACCGAGTCAACTCGTGCTAATGATGTGGAAAATTGAACCAGCTCGATAGGCTTGTAGACCTGTGCGAGCTGCGACTTTGTCAGAGGTTTTGAACTAAAGCTTTCTGCATGCACAGTGCCGACGCCACCAGCCGCCAAAGCAACCAGTGGAATCCACCATAACACGAATCCTGTTACTGACATCTCTCGCTCCATACAGGAAGCAATTCACCTTGCACACCAAAACGGTAACGTTCTACATGCCAACCAAGCCCAAATAGACTTAATACGTTGTCGTAATAATGATCGTTTTTGTCCATCACAAGTTCATTTTGAGCACGACTGAACTGCGCCTCCAACAGCGCAGATTCACCAGAAGCCGCGAGCAACGGAAGAGCCGCAGCAGAAAAACCTGCACTTCCTGATTGGGTATATTTACCCGTTTCAGTATTTACTTCTCTCGCGGGCGCACCAA
>NZ_JAWPOX010000473.1:0-725 GCF_033344475.1 Vibrio sp. 1288 | reverse complement strand
TCTGAAATCATTCGTGGTATCGAAGACGCAGCTATGGAACATGGCTACCTCGTACTGCTCGGTGACAGCGGCCAGCAGAAAAAACGTGAAAGCTCGTTTGTGAATCTAGTGTTCACCAAACAAGCCGATGGCATGTTACTGCTTGGCACCGACCTGCCATTTGATGTCAGCAAGCCAGAACAGAAAAACCTGCCACCAATGGTCATGGCTTGTGAGTTTGCGCCAGAGCTAGAATTACCAACCGTGCACATTGACAACCTAACGTCTGCTTTTGAAGCGGTCAATTACCTAACTCAGCTTGGCCATAAACGCATAGCACAAATTTCAGGGCCAGACACAGCGGTGTTGTGTCAGTTCCGCCAGCAAGGTTATCAACAAGCCTTGCGTCGCGCGGGGATCAGTAAAGACCCACAATACAGCGTTATCACTGAGTTTTCTTTTGACGGCGGCGCGAAAGCTGTACGTAAGTTGCTAGAACTTCCAGAGCCACCAACTGCGATTTTCTGCCACTGTGACACCATGGCAATCGGCGCAATCCAAGAAGCGAAACGACTCGGTCTGCGTGTTCCACAAGATCTGTCGGTGGTTGGTTTCGATGATATCAACTTTGCTCAATACTGCGATCCACCGTTAACGACCATTTCTCAACCTCGTTATGAAATTGGCCGCCAAGCGATGCTTATGATGCTTGAACTACTTAAAGGTCATGACGTTCATTCAGGTTC
>NZ_JAWPOX010000472.1:0-725 GCF_033344475.1 Vibrio sp. 1288 | reverse complement strand
AAACATGTTCAAGATTTGGTTAATTTAGTCGCGCGATTTTGACTAACCCATCACAATTAGCTTAGTCATAATAAGGAGATAGGACATGAAGAATAAACTCAGTTGGCTAGTTGGGGGCATGTTAATGAGCTGCGCATTGAGCGCACAAGCAAATGTTATCGTAACCCCATTTATTGGCTTTACTGGCGGCGGGCAAGTCGAAGATGAAAACAAAAACACCTATGACATAGACCCTGCCCTCAGTTACGCCTTATCAATAGAAACACCTTTTGAAATGGGAAAAATCGGCCTTTTCTATTCTGCACAACCGACAGAGCTCAAAGAGTTGTCGAACTCCGCCGATATCCATTATTTACAATTCCAAAGCAGTATTTACTATCCCCTCGCTGAAGGTTGGCAAAGCTATGTAGGGTTGGGGGTTGGCGGGTCTTACACCGACGTCGACTGGGCTGATAAAAAATACGGTTTTTCTGCCAGTGCTTTTGCCGGGTTAGAGTACGCATTTTCAAAAAACTTTGCTCTAACGGCACAAGTACGCTGGTTAGGTACGGTCGTAGATAATGACACATCTGGTGCATGCACTTTGCCATCTGATGGTTCAAGCTGCATCATCAAATTCGATACTGATTGGATGAACCAATTTCAGTCAAACGTAGGCTTTAGTTTTCGCTTTTAACTGAGGCAAATTAACCGGAACATTATCTATAGGGTGTGCAAAAGATAGT
>NZ_JAWPOX010000471.1:0-726 GCF_033344475.1 Vibrio sp. 1288 | reverse complement strand
TGTTAAGAGTGTTTTATCCTTTCATCGTACCGTTAGACCACTCATAATCACCAGCAATAGGAAAAAAACTCCCGGCTAAGCGGGAGTTTTTTGTTTACATGTCTTTAGGGATCATATCGGGCGAGTAACTGCCTTTGCGTATTGCCTTTGCAATCGTATCGGCCAACTCATCTAACTTTTCGTGTTGGTTCGGATCCTCGAAGTGGTACATACGCTGCAACTGCTTTTCATCCGCTAAAGGCACATCAAATCGTTTGGCAACCATCGCCCATAAGTAAGCCTGCTTTTTCTCGCTTAAACCTTGGTTAATGCTTGCCAGTGATTTAAGTATCACAGGGTTTAGGTTGTCTTTGTTTGACAGAGCCAAAGCATTATTGAGCAAGACTAGCGTTTTTTTTGCGTCTCTATTGGTATAGAAAGTGGCTAAGGCATACTGCATTTCTGCAGTATTTAACTGGGGTGTGCCTTCCATTTGTAAAAATTGACGACGTGCTTGTGTATCGCCCGTTTGTGACCAAAGAAAATAGAGTGTCTCTGGTTGTTGAGAACCTTTCAGTTCTTCGACGATACGCTTGAGTTCATCTATGCTGTGTACCAAGGCATTAAAGCGTTGCCTTTTTAGCTCACTTTGATCGATAGGGGTGATCTGAGACGCGAGCTCCAAACATTTGCGATAATCAGCAACGATGCTGTATTCGGTAATTTGGTTTGCTTCTGATGGTTTTT
>NZ_JAWPOX010000470.1:0-726 GCF_033344475.1 Vibrio sp. 1288 | reverse complement strand
CGTGTGAGCACCAACGTTCCTCTAGACAGCGACCATAGGCTAGGGCGCGCTATTGGTACGCGAGTGAGTGCTGAAGTGTATAACCAAGTGCTCTCTCAAGGTCAGCAATGGGTCGACCGCGCGTATGTGTACGACGCGTGGTACATCACCGCTTATCAACCAATCAAAGACCAGTACGATAACGTCATTGGCATGCTTTATACCGGCTACCTGATGTGGCCATTTGTGAAAGCGTACATGACCAACATCGCCGAAATCAGCCTTATTACCTTAATGCTATTACTGGTCTCTGGCGTGATGGTCTATCGCGGTTCGCGTGATTTGTTCCGACCAATTGAGCGCATTCATAAAGTCGTTAAGCTCGTTCAACTTGGCAAAGAGAAACGTATTGGTCCACTGGGGCTGGATGATCATCATGAGTTGGCGCAGCTGGCTAGGCAGTTCGACAATATGCTTGACGCCTTGGAAGATCGCAAAATCGAACTCAAAAATGCTGCGGCGCAGTTGGAGTGTAAAGTTCAAGAGCGAACGGCTAGCTTGCGAGAAAAAACTGAGGAACTCGAACTTCACATTCAGTTGCTCAACCAAACCCGCGATAAATTGGTAGTGCATGAAAAACTAGCGGCGCTCGGTGAGCTGACCGCCGGGATTGCACACGAAATCAATAATCCAACTGCGGTAATTCTTGGTAACGTTGAGTTGATTCACTTTGAGTTGGGTGAAGAT
>NZ_JAWPOX010000469.1:0-726 GCF_033344475.1 Vibrio sp. 1288 | reverse complement strand
TAAGGCACTACTCGGTCATTACCGTCGTTACCCACTGCAAATTATTCTCGTCTGGTTAGGCTTAACGCTTGGTGTTTCGCTTCTCGTTGGTGTTACTTCTATCAACCAACATGCGAAGCAGAGTTACGAAACAGGTGAGAAGCTTTTCTCAAACCCACTTCCTTACCGAATTCGTACCAAACATTCTGCAAATAAAATTCCTCAAGGATTTTACATTCAGTTGCGCCGCGCTGGTTTCAACCAATGTGCGCCTTTTGACGTCCTTCATCTGGATGCCAAAACGGACATGAACTTGATGCTCGTTGGCATCGATCCTGTCGCAATGATCCCCCTTCAGCACGGCAAGTCACTTAATGAGATGCCCGTTCTCTCCTTGATGAAGCCGCCGTATCCGATCTTGATCAGTCAAGATTTGGCGTCTTACATGAACTGGCAAGACGGCGACTTTATTGAGTTGAATGATGGTAGCCGTCTTGGTCCTGTTCAAGTGGATCAAAACAAGCTCTTATCAGGTACACGTTTAGTTACCGACATTTCTTTATTAAGAATGTTGAAGCGAAGCTCGGGTCTTTCAGCGATTTCATGTGGCGAGATGCCAGAAGAAAAACTGATCGCATTAAAAAACATACTGCCAAATGGCATGACCTTGGTACGAAACACTCGTACTGAGCTTGAATCTTTGACCAAAGCATTCCACATGAACCTAACTGCGATGGGGATGTTGTC
>NZ_JAWPOX010000468.1:0-727 GCF_033344475.1 Vibrio sp. 1288 | reverse complement strand
CCAATCAGCACCGCAGCCGCTTCACCTGGCAAACCAAAAACCGCCATTACTGGAGAAAATACCGAGCCCATCAAATCCAACGCGCCAGTAATCTGCAACGCCTTAATGATGACAAACGCCATAAGAACGTTAGGCACGGTTGATGTTGTCGCAATAACCCAGCCTTTTTTAGCGCCTTCAACGAAAATATCCGTCACCATCGGCTTACTTACTTTTACGTCACTCATTACGCCGTCTCCTCTTTTAAGTTCTCAGATTTGCTTTGCTCTTGCTTGTCTTCTTTACCTTCTGTGATGTTTAGATAGATACGGAATAAGTTCGCACCCACAATTTTAAACAAGAACATCACCACAACCGCCAAACCAATAGAAGACGTTACGGCAAGCGAGCCATCCGCCATCGTCAACGTAAACAGTACCGCCCCTGAGGAGAAAAAGTTAACAATGGTGGCACCAGCGGTGAACTGGAACATAGTGAACACATCGGTTTCGCGTTTGGTGAGATGGCCTTCATCTTTAAGCTGACGAGTCATCGCCGCGCCCGCGTCGGTACTTTGCAGCGAAGCGATAAGAGCCAAACCAGAGTTACCCGGAATACCCATAATTGGACGAAGAAACGGCGTTAACAGTTTGCGTGCCGCTTCTAGTGCGCCATAGTGCTCAAGTACATTGATCATACCCAGTGCGAACATAACGGTAGGAATCAAAGTAAGTGCAAAAATGAAACC
>NZ_JAWPOX010000046.1:0-33683 GCF_033344475.1 Vibrio sp. 1288 | reverse complement strand
TGTGACTGAAGCATAGGAGTTCCCTCCAATCGTTGCCTACTTTAAGTATAACAACAGTTAAAGGGAACATAGCCAATAGATTCAACCTAATGAGTCAAAATGAAAAGTAAATAATGGATCGTTCTTCTTCGAATATTATGATGTGAACTATCATTTAATTAATGAAAATGAAATGGATTAATGTAAAGCGTTGCGACTGTAGCCGTTATCTTTGAGCTTTGGTTTAAAGGGTAGGGTTAAAAGAATTTGTAAGTGGTGAACGCTAATAAAGGATGCTTATGAGATACACAGTAAGGGACGCACTCAAAAAGGAAGCAGCCCAAATCGCCAAGATACACGTTGATTCTTGGCAGGTGGCGTATAAAGGATTAATGCCAAAGAGCTACATAGAGCAGTTTACGATTGAGCGTCGAGAAAGGATGTGGGCACGAGTGATGACGGAGCAACTGGCCCAATTGATCGTAGTTGAGAGGCAAGGAGAAATTGTTGGCTTTTTAAGTTACGAGTTACCTAACCACACCAGCGAAGATAAAACGGCATTAGTGACATGTTGCTACGTTACGCCGCTACATTATGGGCAAGGAGCAGGAAGTGCACTGTTAGATGAGTTAGAGACACGTTTGCTCTCTACGTCAGTTATGCAGATCAGTTTGAAAGCACTGGATACTAATCAACAGGGGCTTAACTTTTACAAGAAGTGTGGTTTTGTGCGTACTGGAGAGGAAGAGTCGGAAGTGATTGAGAGTATGACGCTGACCGATCTCACTTTAGTGAAGTATATTGCCCGTTCATAAATCAAATGTTATATGCCAAATATAGTAAAACCCCGGAGGTGGTAAGACTCCGGGGTTTTGAAATTTTTAGATGTCTCGGTTGGTAAGTCCGATTATCTTTTATGCAAAAGGTTTGGATTTAATCCGATTAATTCCTTGGTAGGGAATTAGATGCGGATGAAGTCCATGTGTTCAACTTTTGGCTTGAACGCGTGACGTTGAACGTCTTGTGGCTTAACTTTAACTTCTTTGCCATCGATAACTAGAACGATGCCTTCGTAGAATTCAGGCTTGTCCATTTGGTTTACGATGTCGTCGTGGTTAAGAACGATAGCTACTGCTGCTTCTTCACCGCCGTATACAACTGCAGGGAATTTGCCAGCGTGACGTAGGCGGCGGCTCGCACCTTTACCTAGTTCAGTACGTACTACTGCTTCGAATTTCATAGTATTTACTCTCAAATTAGTAAAAATCAAATGTTCACAATCAACAATGCGACCTTGTTGTTCGTGGTAAAGCTTGAAACAGGAACTGTTCAAGCGAGCGCGGATACTATCATTCCACTTATAAATGGGCAACCCAAATCGTATCCAAATCAACAAAAAGGTATGATTTAGCGGGGTGGAAGGTTATCCCTTTTAACGCTCTGCTTGGATTTTGTTCACATCGACTTCATTTTCATCGGTTTACTAATCATGGTCCGAAGAACAAAGTTTATGTGTTATATGCTTTATGTTCGGCTGAGATGTAAGACTAAAGATGCTTTTAATCCACCTAAAGCGCTTGTATCCAATGTTAATTGACCTCGGTAACTGTGTGCCATTTCACTGACTATGTTTAGACCAAGACCTGAGCCAGGGGTTGTTTCATCCAATCTAACTCCTCTCTTGATTACTTGACTCAGTTTCTCTTTAGGGATGCCTGGCCCATCATCTTCAATAATGATGTGTATATTTTCCTTATCCTGAGAGGAGTGCACACGAATCATGCTGTTGGCCCACTTATAGCCATTTTCTAGCAAGTTACCTAGCATTTCATCGAGATCGGTCTGCTCTACTGCTACATTCAGCTCTGAATCAAGTTCATTAATTAAGGTAATGCTTCGGCTCGCATACACTTTATCAAACGCCATTGAGATAGCATCCACACGATCTGCTGGGTTCGACTTCACTGATAATATGTTCATCGATCCGGCCATACGGGCACGACCCAAATGGTAATCGATATGGTCTTGTATTTGATTGATTGGAGCTCGGAGACGGGATTGTGCCTCAGGTTCTAACGTCTGAACTTCATTTTTTAGAACAGAAAGTGGCGTTTTAAGTGCATGAGATAGGTTACCTGCATGATTGCGAGCCCTCTCTAGTAATTCTTGGTAATGGAACAGCAGAGCATTGAGGTCGAAGATTAGAGGAGAAATCTCTTTTGGGTAGGTTTCTTCTAGACTCTTTTTATTACCAGACTTCAGCTCGGCTAATTCTTTTTGTAGCTTTGTAAGCGGACTCAATGACCAAGCAATTTGCAGTAAAATGACGGTAAGTACGCCCGCGAATAATAAACCCAAAATAAGCCAAAGTTGGCCGATTAACGTCTGAAGGGTATTTTTAATGGGCTCTTCGTCAATACCAATAACAATGTGAATAGGACCATCGTAATCAGGAAGATACAGTGCTTTTTCTAGCGTAATTAGTTTTTCGCCTCTTGCTCCATACGCATCTTTATCCAAACCTTTGTATTCGATTTTTTTGTCCCACAACGAACGAGAACGTTCGAGGCTTGCCTCTGTAGAGGCACTCCAATACAAACCACTGTAAGGTCGGTTAAATCGAGGGTCTGATAGCTGAGCTGCGAGTGAAAGATGCCCGGTGTTATCGACTTCTAACTGTGCTGCGACTTCATCCATAAAAATGCTGAGCTGTGAGCGAGTGTCATCAACCATATAGTTGTAGACCTGCGTCGGTATCGTCACACCAGCGGCGAGGATCATTGCCGTTAACCAAACGATCGCCGCTAAAACGAGGCGACTTTTGATACTCAGTCGTTTTATTGCGTTCAACGGTAGCCTGTTTCTATTCGGCATTTAATTGGTATCCCAACCCTCGGACAGTTTTGATGATCTTTGGTGCGATTTTTTTGCGAATTCGGCCGATAAAAACTTCGATTGTGTTGGAGTCACGATCAAAGTCTTGTTTGTAAATGTGCTCGACGAGTTCGGTTCGAGAAATCACTTTTTCCGGGTTATGCATAAAGTAAGCGACCACTTTATACTCTAGCGCCGTCAAGCTTATCGCTTGACCTTGCCACATGACTTTAGAAGTGCGTGTATCCAAGCTCAAGTCGCCAATTTGCATCACAGGAGAGGCATTACCAGAGGCTCTTCGAAGCTGTGCACGAATACGAGCGATAAGCTCAACCATTTCAAATGGTTTAGTTAGGTAATCGTCTGCACCTGCGTTTAAGCCTTCAACTCGCTGCGTTAGGGTGTCGCGAGCGCTTAGAATCACGACAGGAGTATTAATGTTTTCATCTCTGATGCCTTTTAGGACGGTAAGACCATCCAGTTTTGGCAAGCCGAGGTCAAGAACAATGGCGTCCCATTCTTCCGAAGTCGCGCGATACAGAGCGTCTATGCCATCTTGGGACAATTCTGGTACCCAGCCGGTACTTTCTAATGTTTCGATGATTTGCTCGCCTAAACGAGGATCATCTTCAACAACAAGTATTTTCATATTGATGATTCTTATTATGTTTGGATTTTTATCGAAGTAAGCTACGCATCGTGTCTGGATGACGCATTAGACAAGTTTAGTTGTTTTGCGGCTTTAACGCTTTGTTAAAGCTGCGACCTTTGATCTCAAGCATTTCTAGCGTGGCGGCGTCGTACTCAACTTTCAGGACGCTGTTGTTGTACAGAATTTTCAATTCATACACCCAAGCATCATCATCTTCTTCAAGCTCGACCTTGATGATGCGGCCGTATAGGTCGTTTTCTACTGCGGCGTAAAGTTCCGAAAATGGTCGTATATATCCTTGTTGAACCGCGCGATAGACCTCATCTTGATCTTCATCGAATTCGATACGTGTTCCTGGCTTTTCGACATCTTGCACGATGGCGTGGCCATTTTGTGATGTGTACTCGTTGCCATGCTTGGCAAAACTTGGTGCACACATGAATGTCGTGATAAGGCCGAAAAGTAACGCAGAATGTAGAGAAGTCGTTGCTTTATACATAGTCAAACCTTTTCTGGAGCGTTAGCCGCAGTATATCGGAGATAGATGAACAGAGAGTGAATCAGCTAATTAAGTTTTGCCATGTGTTGTCGATGTTATTTCAACTCATCTTCAAAAATTTTATCTCGCAGCTTCCAAAAGCGACCAGATTTTCTAGCAATAACAAACTGAGGCAAACGGAAACGATGTTGATTAGCGACAACGCGTGTCGGTGAAGCCTCTTCAAAAGGGCGATGCTTGTCTGCTAAGTGGGGGCGTACGAACTGATCTTTAAACGTTTGTTTTTGTTTTTTGGTACTCAATGTCCAAAACTCATGAACTAACGCATTGCCTTCGCCTTGGTATGGTTCACCAGAATACGTCACCTTTAGCTGAGATTTACCATCACTGGACTTAAATACAGATAGGTCCATTTCTGTGCATTCAAAGATTAATGCATCTTTGAGATTAAGGGCTTCTTTTAGCTTTTTATCTGGGTCTACGAGCGTTGCATCACACTCATGACAAATTCGTGCAGCGATATCGTTGTCCGCACCACATTCACCGCAGTATTTGGCACGAAAACGGTAGCCACAGTGTTCACGTTCGCCTGTGTCTTCATCTTCAAAGTAACCTTGGCAACGTCTGCCAAAATGTTCAACCAAGAAACCGTTACTATCCAACTTACCCCAGAAGTTGTTATTGAATCCGCAAGCCGGGCAAGGAATCGTGATAATTTCACTGTCAGAGTCTGGTTTGGGATCACCGACTTCAGGTTGGTATAAATCGTAGCTGTTGCCTGCGTAATCAAGCACTAAACATTCTGATTTTCCGTCTGATAAGCGTAATCCTCGTCCTACTATCTGTTGGTACAGACTGACTGACTCTGTTGGTCGCAAAATCGCGATTAAATCGACATGCGGCGCATCAAACCCGGTTGTCAGTACCGAAACATTGACTAAGTATTTTATTTGACGATTCTTGAACGCTTGGATGATCGCATCGCGCTCCGGCGTAGGTGTATCACCAATGACGATTTCAGTTTCGCCTTCTGGCAATAAACTGTGTATCTCCTGTGCGTGTCGAACAGTTGCAGCGAAGATCATGACACCTTGACGCTCTTTCGCATATTGCATGATTTGCTCAACAATTTGTGGAGTCGCACGTTTGGCTTTATCGATCACCATGTCCATTTCTGCTTCTTTGTAGCGTCCGGTGTTAGCGGGCTTCAGCTGAGAGAAGTCGTAAGACAAAACGGGCGCATCCATCATGCGGGCTGGAGTGAGGAAGTTTTCGTCGAGCAAGTAACGGATCGGCAGTTCGAAAATACAATCGCGGAAGAATCGAGGCTCTTCGGTTCGCACTTGACCTCGGGTGTGATACTGATAAATCCAGCCCATTCCTAAACGATAGGGCGTTGCAGTTAGTCCTAGCACCTTAATGCCAGGGTTCAGTTCTCGTAAGTGAGTAATAACTTTTTGGTAGCTGCTGTTTTTGTCATCTGGCACACGATGGCACTCATCAATAACGAGCAGAGAAAACTGGTTTTTGAACGAATCTAAGTTACGTACGACCGATTGAACCGAAGCAAACACGACTTGCTGGTCAGTTTCTTTTCGTCCCAATCCTGCTGAGAAGATGGAACCTTTTAAACCATAACCTTCATACTTTGCGTGGTTTTGCTCGACCAGTTCTTTTACGTGGGCGAGGACTAACACTCGTCCTTTCGCAAGGCGAGCAAGTTCTGCGATCACCAAGCTTTTTCCTGCACCGGTTGGCAGCACGATCACTGCTGGTGTCGAGTGTTTACGAAAGTAATGAATAACGGCTTTAACCGAGTCGGCTTGATAAGGACGAAGTGTGTACATGAAAATATGTGAAATTGCTCAACTATTCGAACGAGGAACGCTATAATACCTGACTTTTATACCCAAGTGACCTTTAAACCAAGATTTAGAGATCACTTGGGTATAATTCAATGAGGTATTCATGCGTTTAGATAAATATTTGTGTGACGCTCTGGGTGCAACACGCAAACAGGCAACAAAGATCATCAAAAGTGGAGACATCACCGTTGACGGTGAGGTTCAAAAAAGTGGTGCATTTAAAGTACCTAAAGGTGCGGAAGTGATGTGGGAAGACCGTGTTATTGGTGCTCCTGGTCCTCGTTACATTATGTTGTATAAGCCTGCTGACTTTGTTTGTTCACATGAAGATGGCTACAACCAAACTGCATTCGCATTGCTTGATGAGCCTAAAATTGAAAACCTTCACTTTGCGGGCCGATTAGATGTCGACACAACTGGTTTAGTGTTGATTACGGATGATGGTAAGTGGTCTCACCGTATTACCTCACCTAAGCATAAGTGTGAGAAAACGTACCGTGTTTGGCTCGTCGATGCTATTCAGCCAGATTACGCGGAAAAGCTCGAACAAGGCATCATTTTGCGCAATGAATCAGACGCAACATTGCCAGCTCGTTTGGAAATCATGAACGAGGCCGAGAATGAAGTATTGTTGACTATCGTGGAAGGTAAGTATCACCAAGTGAAACGTATGTTCGCGGCGTTAGGAAATAAAGTTGAGTACTTACATCGTGAGCGTATTGGTTCTATCGAACTTGATGAGGCACTAGAACCAGGTGATTATCGCTACCTCACGCAAGAAGAAATTGATTCTATTTGGAATTAATTGTCGGCATGGGAAATTCTTTAGTTCCTAATAGGAACTAGTCTTTTGGTAGAAATTGGCTCAAAATAAATTTTCCTACCAAAATTAGTGCCTAGACAATTCCGGTGTGCTTACTCATCTCAGTGATATGCCTTTGCATTTAGCTGATGCATGCATACTCTTATTGCAAAGCCTTCGGCTACGGTGAATGGAATGATGGTGTCAACGCCATCATTTTTACTGCATTGTGTTTGTTTCCCATAAACACATTTCGCTTTCACATGCTTTTCTATGTCGAGTTCGTCAAGGTCACACCTTGGTACATATTTGCCCTTATGATTCTCGAACGTTGGATAGAACAGGTTTTTGGCTTCTACATTCAGCGATATGAGAACTTCCGTTATTTTCACTTTGTTCTGCAAGTATTGACGGTAGGGCTCCAACAAGAGGTAAAAGAATGACAGAAAAAGCTCAAAGTGCTCCGCAATCCCAAATCAGTTTTCTATTGTTTCTGGTACTAGGAGCGATTGGTGCTTTGACGCCTTTGGCGATCGATATGTATTTGCCTGCGATGCCGACAATTGCGAAAGATTTGGGGGTCGCGCCTGGCGCGGTTCAGATTACGTTGACGGCTTATACCGCGGGTTTTGCGATCGGCCAGTTAATTCACGGGCCGCTTGCCGATAGCTTTGGTCGAAGACCTGTGTTGATTTTAGGCGTACTTTTCTTCGGCTTGGCTGCTGTTGTGAGTGCGACAACAAATGGCATTGATGCGCTGACCTATGTACGTACGGCACAAGGTTTTGCTGGCGCGGCAGCGGCGGTCATTATCCAAGCTGTCGTGCGTGACATGTTTGACCGTGAAGACTTTGCACGCGCAATGTCCTTCGTTACTCTGGTCATTACTATTGCGCCGTTGGTGGCACCGATGATCGGTGGCCATCTCGCGATTTGGTTTGGTTGGCGTTCCATTTTTTGGGTACTAGCTATTTTCGCTGTAGTTGTGATTTTTCTCGTACTTTGGAAAATCCCTGAAACGTTACAGCCTGAAAATCGTCAGCCTCTTCGTTTCCGCACGACGCTGAGAAACTACGCCAGATTATGCTCCAATCCTGAAGCGATCGGTTTGATGCTCTCAGGTGCGTTTTCATTTTCCGGAATGTTTGCATTTTTGACGGCGGGTTCGTTTGTTTATATTGATTTATATGGTGTTCGACCAGACCACTTTGGTTACCTATTTGGTTTGAACATTGTGGCGATGATCATCATGACCAGTATTAATGGTCGCTTGGTGAAGAAAGTTGGTTCCCATGCCATGCTTCGTTTTGGGTTGTTCGTGCAACTTTTGGCGGGGATTGGTTTATTCGTAAGTTGGTTAATGGACTTCGGATTATGGGGCATTGTACCTTTTGTTGTGCTGTTTATCGGTACATTGTCGACGATAGGTAGTAACGCGATGGCGCTGCTTTTAAGTGGTTACCCATCAATGGCGGGTACGGCGTCGTCTCTAGCGGGGACATTAAGATTCGGTATCGGTTCATTGGTTGGTGCGCTGGTGGCATCACTGCCCGGGAATGTTGCTTGGCCGATGATCATCGTAATGTTTGCTTGTTCTGTGCTTTCAGCACTGTTTTATTGGACTTTAGGAAGAAAGGCGTAATGTCGAATTACACCAAAGAAATTCAAAACTTGGTTAACTCAGCACTTGAAGAGTTAGATCAAGAGCATCGCTCGGGTAAGTTAGCCAATGCCCCTGTTGCGAATAACCATTATTTAGTGCGTTGGGTAACAAAGGCGCTAAAATCACAACGTTTCGGACGTACGGTAGGCGATGACTTAACGCGTTGGCAAAAAGCAGGTCGCTCAAAGGGGAACGATGCTAGTTTGTTGTTTATCTTCAAGCGTATTTCTGCTTTTTATGCGCAATTCTTCCCTGAAGGTGAAGACTTCAAAGTGTTCAAAGATTCAGATATTGAGTCTTTTCTTGATTTGATGGAGCAAGCAGGCTGGGAAGTCTCGACGTCTGAGCAACTGATTGGGTGCGGCAAAGTACAAATCTTCACTGAAGGTCAAAACTCTTTAGCGTTATGTGCAGACCAATGCGAAAGCTGTTTTGATGGCGAGTTGCTCGTAAAGCCAATGAGTTGGTTTGTACGTGGCAATCATGCTGAGTTTGTTGAGAAAGCAGCGCAAGCGGGCTTTATGGTACATAAGGTAACAGACTACAAATCGATGGTGAAATACCATGGCGAGTACCTTATTTTTCCAGCAAACGAAGGCAACCAGTTAGCCGAAATTCCACTCTCGTTCAAAGCTGACTAAAGTGACATTTTGAGTGTTTAGAAGCCCCTGTTATTGGGGCTTTTTGTTTTCTAAACGGTTTGCTTCTTTCGCGATGGCTTTGACCATGCCTTTAAATATGAAAAGATGGGCTGGCATCATTGCAAACCAATAAAGCAGCCCAAGAAACCCTTGCGGGTGCCACCAGGCGGTAATATCCAGCTCTCGTTCGTCACCGAGATCTTTGATGGTAATTTCTAAACGCCCAAGGCCTGGGCCTTTCATACCAAAAAACAGTGAAAGAAACTGATTATTATCGCAGCGAATCACTTTCCAAGAGTCAATAAAATCACCGACTTTAAGCTCTGGTCCAGGAGGAGAAACGCGAATCGGTTTTCCGCCACCAAAAAAGATATCGAGCCATTCACGTGTACGCCACAAGATGTTGGCAAAGTAATAACCTTTTTCGCGACTCCCGATCTTTTGCGCCACTTTCCATAATGCCGCAGCGGAGGCATGAGTTTTAATGCTCGCTCCAGCTTGTTTTGGGTAATAGCCATATCCTGGTTGCCATCGACGAAGCGCTGCGGGTTCAAACCCCCAGACATTACTGCGTACAAATGTGCCTTCATCTTGAATGGTATCAGTTACCGCTTGCTCGTAGCTGATCAGCGTTTGAGGAAATCGTTCTTCAATCGCTTTGGAGTCTGCAATGTAGTCGTGCTCTAAGCCCGCAAGTAATGCTTTACCGATACTAGTTGGCACTGAGGTAACTAAACCTAGCCAGTACGATGCCATTTTCGGAGTAAGTAGCGGGGTCGACCACAGCCGATACGGCTTGTTCGTGATTCGGCAAATGACTTTGAACTGTTCGCGGTAGCTAAGTGTATCTGGCCCACCAACTTCATAAATTTGACTTTCTTCTGGAGAGGGGGCTTCTGCTAACTTCAACAAATAGTGGTTGAGATTGGGCAAGGCAATAGGGTTCGCTTTTGAGTCGACCCATTTAGGCGCGGTCAAAATAGGTAAGTTGTAGACAAAGTCACGCATGATTTCGAAAGCGGCAGAGCCGGGGCCGATGATAACGCCAGCACGCAATTCAGTTACTGGAATACCAGACTGTCGAATTATTTTTCCCGTGGCTTTACGAGCGGCTAAATGGCGAGAGTTTCCGGTTTGAGGTTGAATGGCGCTCAAATAGATAACATGCTCGACGGAGCTTTGTTCCAACGCAAATTTGAAGTTCAAAGCAAGGTTTAGTTCGTACTCAACAAAGTCATCACCTTGAGCCATCCCGTGCACGAGAAAAAATACTAAATCAAAATCGTTCACTACAGCCTTCGTGGTCTCTGCGTCAGCCAAGTCGAGATACCTTAACGTTAAATTAGGGTGAGGCTGAGTTCTTGACTCTAAATAATCAATATGTCGCGCCGCTGCTGTGACGGCGTAACCTTTATCTAAAAGTAACGGAAGAAGTTGAGAGCCAATGTAACCCGAGGCGCCTAGCACCAACACCTTTTTCATTATCTGTCCTTTTATCGTTGGTGGAATAAACACCACAGAGTATAATCATGAGACACTTTCCCCATTCTATCAATAAGTTGTCGTTGGAGCGCTTGTGACTTTTCTTTCTCAACTCTCAATACACGCAGATAAAGCATTCTTACGTCGTTTATTTGCAATCGCGTTACCAATTACACTGCAAAGCATGATGTTTTCAAGCCGAAGCCTCGTCGATGTTCTTATGCTTGGTCAACTTGGTGAAGCTGAAATTGCCGCTGTTGGAGTTGCTGCACGCGCGACTTTCGTCACCACCATCATGTTAGTTGGGGTGACAACGGGCGGTGCGTTGTTAACCGCTCAATATTGGGGGGCTGGCGATAAAGTTGGGGTGCGTCGCAGTACCGCTTTAACATGGATGATCGCAATGATGTTTGCTGCGATTGCTGTTGCTTTGTTTGTTGTTTTTCCACAACTCATCATGAGCTTGACTACCGATTCACAAGAAGTGATTGAATTAGGGGCCAGCTATCTCATTATTTCGTCGGTTAGCATGTTTGCTGTTGCATGTGTGGCCAGTATGTCGGTGGGCCTAAGGGCGATGCACCAACCAGGCCTAAGCACTTTTTTTAGTGGTATAGGCATTTTATCTAATGTTTTTCTTAACTGCGTTTTAATTTTTGGTCAATTAGGCTTTCCTGCTCTGGGTATTACGGGAGCAGCGATCGCAACGGTAATCAGTGGCGCGATCGAAGTAGGTTGCTTGTTTGGTTATCTATGGTTGAAAAAACACATAATCGCATTTGGTTGGGATGATATACGCGCAGGATTGGTCTTAGATAAAATTACGCGTTTCTTGAGCCTCTCTTTGCCAACCACATTTAACTTCTTGGCGTGGGCTGGTGGGCTGTTTGCTTATCACGCCATCATGGGGCAAGCAGGCGTACAAGGTTTGGCGGCACTTTCCGTAATGACACCTGTTGAGTCGATCGCATTGGCGATGATGATTGGCTTATCGAATGCGGCTGCAGTTCTAGTCGGGAACCAGCTCGGCGCTCGTAATTTTGAACCCGTTTATTATCAAGCATGGGCTACGGTCATTTTGAATGTGCTTATCGCATTTGTGGTCGCCATCTTGTTGATAGTGTCAAATCAATGGATCCTTAATGCGTTTAGTGCACTGACAACAGACACTCGCGAGCTAGCTGAACAGTTTATGGTGATTCTAGCGTTGGGTGTCGTGTTACGCTCGGTGCCGATGATGGCGATTGTTGGTGTATTACGCGCGGGCGGTGATGTTAAGTTTTGTTTGTATCAAGACATCTTGGCGCAGTGGGTGATCGGGATTCCACTCGCAGCATTTGCAGCGATTTATCTCAATTGGGACCCACAATGGGTTTACTTACTCTTTTTGACGGAAGAAGTTGTGAAGTGGGCGATTTGCTTGCCAAGAATGGTTAGCCGAAAATGGATGAAAAACCTGATTGGCCAGTAAGGAGGAACAGAGTTTATTTTGGCTGCAAAAATCTGCTCAAAACGTCAACAAAATTAGCAACAGAAAGTGAATCGAGTTGCATTTGTACTTCCATAGTGTGATCAAGCATTCAAAATACTTTCTACTAACAGGATTTTAGTGTAGATTCTGATCCCAATTTTTAAACACCATCCGAGCGGCATAATCAATGTTAAAACTGTCAGACCTATGTAAAGGCTATGTAGACGGGGGAGAGTTTCACCCTGTATTACAAGGGGCAGAATTAACATTGCAGCAAGGCGTCCAAGTTGCTCTGATGGGAGAAAGTGGTTCGGGTAAAAGTACTCTGCTGAATTTAATCGCCGGATTAGATACTGCTGACTCTGGTGAAGTGCAGTTTCCAAATTTTGCTATGCATGAAGCACCGGAGCATTTAAGAACCCTTTATCGCCGCAACAATATTGGTAATATCTTCCAACAATTCAATCTGCTTCCTACACTTAATATTGCCGACAATATTCGTTTTTGTCGTCAGTTAAAAGGTCTGCCGGAAGATAAAGAGTTGTGGCGTCAAATTCTTTCTGCTTTGGACTTAATGCCATTGCTAGGACGTTATCCGGAAGAGGCGTCTGGTGGTCAGCAACAACGTGCGGCGATTGCTCGCGCCCTTTATATGGAACCCAAAATCCTGCTTGCTGATGAGCCAACTGGTAGCCTAGACGAGCGAAACGCAGAAGCAGTAATGCGCTTATTAACGAGTCTCGCTCGCCAATTGGAGTGTACTTTGCTGTTAGTGACGCACAGTGAAAAAGTGGCCGCCCATATGGAAGGAAAGATTCGACTTCAAGGAGGGCAGCTACATGTTATGGCCCGTAGTTAAGGCACTACTCGGTCATTACCGTCGTTACCCTCTACAAATTATTCTTGTCTGGCTGGGATTAACTTTAGGCGTGTCCCTCCTTGTTGGTGTTACTTCTATCAACCAGCATGCAAAACAAAGTTATGCAACTGGGGAAAAACTTTTCTCTAATCCTTTGCCATACCGAATCCGAACGAAGCACTCTGCCAATAAAATTCCTCAAGGTTTCTATATTCAGTTACGTCGAGCTGGGTTTAACCAATGTGCACCGTTTGATGTGCTTCATCTAGATGCCAAGACCGATATGAGCCTGATGTTGGTGGGGATAGATCCTGTCGCGATGATCCCACTACAACAAGGAAAATCGCTAGGTGAGATGCCTGTTTTATCACTAATGAAGCCTCCTTATCCTATTCTTGTTAGTCAAGATTTGGCCGCTTACATGAGTTGGCAGGATGGGGACTTCATTGAGATGAATGACGGAAGCCGTCTTGGGCCTATTCAAGTAGATAAGGACAAGATGCTTTCGGGTACTCGGCTGGTTACTGATATATCGTTGTTGCGTATGCTCAAGCGGAGCTCAGGTTTGTCTGCGATTTCTTGTGGTGAAATGCCAGAGGAAAAGCTAATAGCACTGAAAAACATGCTGCCAAACGGAATGACGCTCGTTAGGAATACGCGTACAGAGCTTGAGTCGCTAACTAACGCATTCCATATGAATCTCACTGCGATGGGAATGCTGTCGTTTTTGGTCGGGTTGTTTATTTTTTATCAAGCGATGTCTCTGTCTTTCATCCAGCGACAACGTTTGGTAGGTATTTTGAGACAGACTGGTGTTAACGGAACACAGTTAGCGCAAGCTTTATTACTAGAGTTGTCTTTGCTCGTCTTTATTGCGTGGGCGTGTGGTAACTTTTTTGGCTTGATCTTAGCAAATGAACTTATCCCAGCAGTGTCTTCGAGCCTGAGTGATTTGTATGATGCCAACGTAGGCTTAACCATAGGATGGTCATGGCAATCTAGCTTATACAGTCTAATCATGGCAGCGATGGGTGCGTTGATATCGTGTCTGTGGCCATTAATCCGTTTGTTGAAGTCACAACCAATCCGCCTTTCTTCTCGACTGTCGCTAATGCGATTTGCTGGAAGAGAGTTCTCTTGGCAGGCGCTTGCGGCATGTGCGTTTTGTGTCGCTGCAATAGCGGTATATCAGGCGCCGAAAACACAAGAAACCGGCTTTGCTATTATTGCTCTGATGTTGGTTAGTGTGGCGTTGTTTATGCCATTTATTATGTGGCATATGTTCCAAAGTTTTTCTTATACCATGCGATGGGTTCGTGTCCGTTGGTTTTTTGCTGATGCAGCAGCCAGCATGAGCTATCGCGGTGTGGCTACGATGGCGTTTATGTTAGCGCTGGCGGCAAACATTGGTGTAGAAACAATGGTCGGAAGCTTTCGAGATACAACCGATAAGTGGCTAAATCAGCGATTAGCCGCTGATGTGTACATCTATCCGACCAACAATTCAGCCGCTAGGATGAGCGCATGGCTCCAGAATCAGCCAGAGGTGAACTCGGTTTGGTGGCGCTGGGAAAAAGATATGCCGACCGAGCACGGTGCTCTACAAGTTGTAAGTACGGGCTCTTCTGAAGGTGAGTTAGACTCACTTACCGTCAAGTTAGGTGTCCCAAATTACTGGTATCAACTGCACGCTACCAAGAGCTTAATGGTCAGTGAGTCGATGGCCTTGAAGCTGGATATCCGCCCTGGCGATTTCATTAACTTGCAAGAACCGCTTGGTGGTGATTGGCAAGTCGTAGGCGTTTACTACGATTATGGAAACCCATATAACCAGGTGATGATGTCGCACCGGAATTGGCTGTATGCATTTGCAGGTACGGGTAATGTTGGTCTTGGCGTAGTATTAAAAGATAACGTCAATGGAGAAGGGCTGAAAAATCGCTTAGAGAATGTATTCCGTCTCCCGCAAGATCGTGTGTTTGATAACGGTAATATTTATAGCCAAGCAATGAGAGTGTTTGATCATACCTTTGCGATAGCAGGAACCTTGGGCAATATCACGCTGATTATTGCTGTGTTTGGTTTATTCTTTGCGACGTTGGCAGGAGAACTTTCACGGCAGCGGCACTTTTCCTTATTAAGGTGCATGGGTGTGTCCGGAAAAGAACTTGTCGTATTAGGTGGTTTGCAGCTATTCGTCTTCGGAGCCATTTCTGCGATTATTGCAGTGCCGCTCGGCTTGGCGCTCGCACATTTGATCGTTGATATTATCATTAAGCAATCATTTGGCTGGTCTCTAGAGCTTCAAACGATTCCATGGGAGTATGCTCAAACCATTGCTTGGGCAATGCTTGCCATCATGGTTGCTGGCGCATTGCCAGTTATTAGAATGATCAAAAGTACACCGATGAAGTCATTAAGGGACGCGTTGTAATGAAAAAAATGGGCTCTAAAAAACGCTTGTTGGTTTCAACGCTCATTGTTGTTACGTTCGCTTTTCTGACTGGGGCTGCTTTTTACTCGACTTTTTGGTTAGAGGCGACAGCAACACGAGAAAGCGAACTTGATTCTATCTTAACGCGTGAAAATCAAACGATTTTCGAGCCTGTACTACCTAATGAGCATGTCTCTTTACCCTCAGACTTTCGCTTTCATCCCGAGTATCAGCATGAATGGTGGCACTACTTTGCGAAACTAAAAGATGAGCAAGGCAAGATCTACAATGTTCAATGGAGCTATTTCAGGGTTGCGACGGACGAGCGAGAAACCAGCGGTTGGCAGAACCCTCAATTGTACATTTCACATGTTGTCGTCAGTCATGGCTCGCATGTATGGAAAGAGCAACGGGTAGCTAGAGGAGGGATAGGCCAAGCTGGTATGATCAATCGTCCTTTCAGGTTATGGATTGATAATTGGACTTGGCGATCACTCGGTGCGACGCCTTTCCCGGGTAACTTGAATGTGAATACTGATACGTTTGGACTTGAGCTCAATACCATGACAAACGGCCCCTTTGTCGTGAATGGAGACAAAGGTTTCCAAGTTAAACATGCGTTGCAATCTGTTGCTTCTTTCAGCTTCAGTGCTCCATTTTTAAAAGTAAAAGGCAGCTTAAGCTTAAATGGTAAGCGATTCTTAGTGACGGGTTCTGCTTGGGCGCAAAAAGAGTGGGGCAGCGGCTTAATTGGTGAGGGGCAACAAGGCTGGGATTGGTTTGTTTTCAATTTAGATGATGGTCGAGCATTAACTGTTAGCCGTTATCGTCACCATGGGCAAACACCGCACGTGTTTGGCACGTTGTCGACACGCTCAGGTAAAGTCATCAACCTCTCAGACGATGATATCAGTATCAAGCCAATGCAAGTGACCAGTTTATCCAATGGAAGAAGGTTACCTTTGCAATGGATTATCAATATTCCGAAGCATCAAATTAATTTGACTACCCGCATTATCAAGTCAGATATGTGGCTACCCTTTGTAATACCTTACTGGGAAGGGTCTACTTTAGCCTCCGGCTCCAATGAGGCTTGGGGCTTTATGCAGCTGACAGGCTATTGAGTTGTGAAGAAAACCACCCCCTACGGGTGGTTTTTTAGTGCGCGAAGCTTCCTAGCTTTTTCTCAAAAGTACGGGGTTATCATGATGGTACAAGCCGTGTTATGCTGATTTTCTCATCATCTTGATAAATATTTGGTGCGACAAAAACAAATACGATCTCCGATCAAAATTGAGTGTCATGTTGGAAAATACGATGTATAGTAAACTTAACATCGAAAAAACCGAAGTTTATACTCTGAAGAAGCGATTATTCTAAAGTTTTCGACAGCTATACACTCTTATCACTCTTTGTTAATCGTTTATCAAGATAATAAATATAAGGACGAAACCATGAACGATGTCATTCGTGACTTTTTCAAAATGGAATCAGCAGGTGGTATTCTTCTCGTAATCGCAGCGGCAATTGCGATGACCATTGCTAACTCACCGCTGGGCGAAACTTATCAATCTGTACTGCATACTTATGTATTCGGTATGTCAGTTTCTCACTGGATTAATGACGGCCTAATGGCTGTTTTCTTCTTACTTATTGGCCTTGAAGTGAAGCGAGAGCTACTTGAAGGAGCGCTAAAATCAAAAGAAACCGCAATTTTCCCTGCGATTGCAGCGGTTGGTGGTATGTTAGCCCCTGCTCTTATTTACGTTGCGTTTAATGCTAACGACCCAGAGGCGGTTTCTGGCTGGGCAATTCCAGCTGCGACGGATATTGCATTTGCTCTAGGTATCATGGCGCTACTAGGTAAGCGCGTACCAGTAAGCCTTAAAGTGTTTTTGTTAGCTCTCGCTATCATCGACGATTTAGGTGTGGTTGTTATTATTGCACTGTTTTACACAGGTGATCTTTCTAGCATGGCGCTGCTTGTTGGCTTCATCATGACTGGTGTCCTGTTCATGTTGAATGCGAAGGAAGTAACGAAACTGACACCATACATGATAGTCGGCGCGATCTTATGGTTTGCGGTACTTAAATCTGGTGTTCACGCAACACTTGCAGGCGTAGTGATCGGCTTTGCTATTCCTCTTAAGGGTAAACAGGGCGAACATTCCCCACTTAAGCACATGGAGCACGCACTTCATCCATACGTGGCATTTGGTATCTTACCTCTATTCGCATTTGCAAATGCGGGGATTTCGCTAGAAGGCGTATCGATGTCAGGCCTAACTTCAATGCTGCCATTAGGTATTGCTTTGGGGCTACTGGTTGGTAAGCCTCTAGGTATCTTCACCTTTAGTTGGGCTGCTGTGAAAATGGGTGTAGCTAAGCTACCGGAAGGCATTAACTTCAAGCATATCTTTGCGGTCTCTGTGTTGTGTGGTATCGGTTTTACAATGTCTATATTCATTTCCTCTTTAGCGTTTGGAAATGTAAGCCCTGAGTTTGATACCTATGCTCGACTAGGCATCTTAATGGGCTCGACGACAGCCGCGTTACTTGGCTACGCGTTACTGCACTTTTCTTTGCCTAAGAAAGCGCAAGCGTAAGATACACACTGTTTAGTAAAGCCTCCCATTCGGGAGGCTTTTTTATGTCTGCAGATCGGCACATCAACCACTTCAGGGTGGTTACTTTTGTGACCAACTAAGGTCTAGCTTATGGAGTTGGGGCAAATCATCGAAAGAGGCGCTTGGTAAATCTACAGGCGAAAAAAAGCCCAGCCGAAAATTTGACTGGGCGGATACAAACATAGGAGTTAATAAGAAAAAAGCAGCAACGTAACAATTAGATGGAAACAAGTTTGACGGCCAGTGAAACTTCAAATGCCCTAACTGTTACGTATATTCAGACCGAGCCTTTTCCAAACAGTTCCATTTTTTTTCAAAAAATTTCTACTTAATGCTTTCTAGCTTCTTACACACCCGAAAGTAATAGAAAAGTCGAGATGGATTACCAACTTGGCGAAGTTACTAACTTCTGTGTTTCTCATTTTATCTCCCCGAGAACCGAAGATGTATTTCATACTCTCGTCGCTCACTCCGAGCCGCCAAGGCTATTGTTAGCGTTTCAATTGCGATGGACTGAGAAATTTGATCGTTTTCTTCTGATAAGCTTCACCGGAGTATTCGATTGAATTTCAAAAGATTAGATCACACCTTTTACTGTCTGGTCAGACCAATTGGTTAAAGTGTGATGTTAATCATTTGTTAATCTTAAGTTTCGGGAGTATATTTTCAAACAGTTGTTTAATACGAGTGATTAAAATGGCCCCGAGAACATCAACAAAAGAAAAAATACTCGATGTCGCAGAAGGACTCTTTGCTGAACATGGCTTTAATGATACTTCGCTAAGAACGATAACAGGTAAAGCTAACGTTAACTTAGCATCGGTAAACTATCACTTTGGCGATAAAAAAACGCTGGTTAGAGCGGTTTTAGATAGGTATTTAGAAGCACTAATGCCGAGCATTAAGACTTCATTAATTGAGTTAAACACGCGCGATAGCTACAACATGGACGATGTCTTTGAGTCATTGCGATTACCTTTACGTACATTAAATGATGTACGCCCAAATGGTACTGCGCTATTTATGTTGTTAATTGGCCGCGGTTATACAGACGTTCAAGGTCATCTACGCTGGTTCATTACCACCAGATACGAAGAGGTACTGAACCTTTTCACTTTCTCGATAATGAAGGCGAACCCGGAACTATGTGAAGAACATTTGTTTTGGCGACTGCACTTCACGTTAGGAACCTGTGTATTTACGATGGCTTCAAGCCAAGCTCTTTCGGAGCTGGCAGAAAGTAAGTTTGAAAAGGAAGTCGATGTGAAATCTGTCGTCGATTTACTGATTCCATATTTGTCAGCAGGAATGTCAGCAAAGCAGTTGGCATAAGACAAATAAGAAAGTTAAACCAATAATAAGATTATACCCCGAGCGGTTACGTGAACAAAAGGATCTGAACTATGAGCTCTCTACGAAGAAAATGGATTAGTGACCCGGCTTTTAAAGTGTTCAAAAAAGTATTGCCACCTCTGTCTAGCACCGAGAAAGAGGCGATGGAAGCGGGTAGTGTATGGTGGGATGCCGAACTATTCTCAGGCAAGCCAAACTTCACAACATTGCATCATTATCCAACGCCTACACTGACGGCAGAAGAGCAGTCATTTATGGATAATGAGCTTGAAACCCTGCTAGAAATGCTTGATGACCAGAAGATTGTCAAAGAAGACAGGGATTTACCGCCTGAAGTATGGGAGTACCTACGTAAAGAGCGATTTTTCTCTTTGATCATCTCGAAAGCATATGGTGGTCGTGAATTTTCCGCTTTGGCGAACTCAACCATTGTTTCTCGTATTGCGACTCGAAGTATCAGTACCGCGGTATCGGTAATGGTACCGAACTCTCTTGGCCCTGGTGAGCTGCTATCGCACTATGGTACGCAAGAGCAAAAAGATTACTGGTTGCCTCGTTTAGCTGATGGTACAGACATCCCTTGTTTCGCCCTAACTGGCCCTGAAGCGGGTTCTGATGCGGGTGGCATACCTGATCAAGGCGTGGTTTGTTACGGCACCCATGAAGGCAAAGAAGTGCTTGGCGTGCGAGTTAGTTGGAATAAACGCTACATCACGCTTGCGCCAGTTGCGACAGTGCTCGGGTTAGCATTTAAACTGCAAGATCCTGAAGGGCTACTTGGTGACAAGAAAGAGGTTGGCATTACATGTGCGTTGATTCCCGCTGACCATGAAGGTGTCGAGATAGGCGAACGCCATGATCCTCTGGGGTCTGCGTTTATGAATGGTCCTACTCGTGGTGAAGATGTCTTCATCCCTATGGACTGGTTGATCGGTGGCGCTGATTATGCAGGTAAAGGTTGGCGTATGCTGGTTGAGTGTCTTTCTGCTGGTCGCGGTATCTCTCTCCCAGCGCTTGGCACAGCGATTGGTCACCTTACTACACGTACAACAGGTGCTTATGCTTACGTGCGTAAACAGTTTGGAATGTCGATCGGTAAGTTTGAAGGTGTTGCAGAAGCAATGGGGCGCATTGGTGGTCTTACTTACCTACTAGAAGCGACGCGTACGCTAACGACGACTTCTCTCGATATGAAAGAAAAACCTGGGATTGTAACCGCGATTGCCAAGTACCACATGACGGAAATCGCGCGTACCATTCTAAATGATTCGTTTGATATCCATGCGGGTCGTGCGATTCAAGATGGTCCAATGAACTATCTTGCTAAACATTACCTTGGTATCCCGGTTGCTATCACTGTTGAAGGCGCGAATATTCTGACTCGTAACCTGATGATTTTTGGTCAAGGTGCGACTCGATGCCACCCATATGTTCTAAAAGAAATGGAAGCCGCGGCGAATCCAGATTCTGAACAAGGTGCGAAAGAATTTGACAACTTACTCTTTAAACACATCAAGCACGCGCTCGGTAATACATTCGGTGCATTTGGTGCAGCACTAACTGGTTCTCGATTTGTTAACGCGCACATGAGTGGCCCAACGCAGCAATACTACAAAGACATTACTCGTCTCAGTCGTGCACTTGCAGTAAGTGCAGACTTTGCGATGTTAACCTTAGGTGGAGACTTGAAGCGTAAAGAAATGATCTCCGCACGTTTGGGTGATGGATTAAGCTATCTATACATGGCATCTGCTGCCTTGAAAAAGTATGAAGATGAAGGCCGTCAGCAAGGCGATCTAGACTTCGTTCATTACGCTGTTCAACACTGTTTGTATAACGCTTCTAAGTCATTAAATGAGGCTTACACCAACTTCCCTGTGAAATACGTTGGCGGTGTGCTTAAGGGGCTATTGTTCCCGCTTGGTAATCATTTCAATAAGCCAAGTGATGAGCTGTGTGTGAATTTGGCTGAAGCGATGATGACGCCAGGCGCGCAACGTGATCGCCTCACGCATCTGTGCTACATCGGAAAATCAGAGGATGACAGCGTAGGCTTAATGGAGAATGCATTCCTTGCAATGTACGACATTAAACCTTTGGAGCGTAAACTTATGAAGGCTGCGAAGGATGGTAAAGTGGCTCGTAAAGGTTTGCTGCATGACCGTTTGCAGCAAGCATTTGAAGCAGGCGTGTTAACTGAGCAAGAAATTGATCAAATCATGGCTGCAGATAAATTGCGCTACAAGGCGATTCAAGTTGACCACTTTAGTCATGACTTTTCTGAAGTGCGAACTCATAGCCCAAAAAAGTCGCAGTTGAATCCGGCGGCATAATAGACAACTAATGTTAAGAAAAGCACCTCAATGAGGTGCTTTTTTGTATTCTTGGGGAGTGGATGGTGGGATAGTGCTCCAACCACTTGCCTTTTAAGAGCATTTTTACAGAAATTAGATGCGAAATCCCAACGAAACTTTTATCCTAACAAGGTTTTTTAAAGGAAGTTGAATATGATCATCAAACCTAGAATTCGTGGATTTATCTGTACTACAACGCACCCTGTTGGTTGTGAAGCTAACGTAAAAGAACAAATTGCGTACACCAAAGCGCAAGGTCCAATCAAAAACGCACCTAAGCGTGTTCTTGTTGTTGGTGCATCAAGTGGCTACGGTCTATCTTCTCGTATCGCTGCGGCATTTGGTGGCGGTGCATCAACTATCGGTGTTTTCTTCGAAAAAGAAGGTACTGAGAAGAAGCCAGGTACAGCAGGTTTTTACAATGCCGCTGCTTTTGAAAAGCTAGCGCGTGAAGAAGGTCTGTACGCAAAAAGCTTAAACGGCGACGCTTTCTCAAATGAAGCGAAACAGAAAACTATCGAGCTGATCAAAGAAGACTTAGGTCAAATCGATATGGTGGTTTACTCACTGGCATCTCCAGTACGTAAAATGCCAGAAACTGGTGAATTAGTTCGTTCATCTCTTAAACCTATCGGTGAAACTTACACATCAACGGCTGTTGATACCAACAAAGATGTGATCATCGAAGCTAGCGTTGAGCCTGCAACAGAAGAAGAAATCAAAGACACTGTCACTGTAATGGGCGGTGAAGATTGGGAACTTTGGATCAATGCGTTGTCTGATGCTGGTGTTCTTGCTGAAGGTTGTAAGACCGTCGCGTACAGCTACATTGGTACTGAGCTAACTTGGCCAATTTATTGGGATGGTGCACTAGGTAAAGCAAAAATGGACCTAGACCGTGCAGCGAAAGCGCTAAACGACAAGTTAGCAGCAACAGGCGGCAGTGCCAATGTTGCGGTACTTAAATCTGTTGTAACTCAGGCGAGTTCTGCAATTCCTGTTATGCCACTGTATATCGCAATGGTATTCAAGAAAATGCGCGAAGAAGGTGTACACGAAGGCTGTATGGAACAAATCTACCGTATGTTCAGCCAACGTCTATACAAAGAAGACGGTAGCGCGGCAGAAGTTGATGAGATGAACCGCCTACGTCTGGATGACTGGGAACTTCGTGACGACATTCAGCAGCACTGTCGTGAGCTATGGCCTCAAATTACGACTGAGAACCTAAAAGAGCTGACTGACTACGTTGAGTACAAAGAAGAGTTCTTGAAACTATTTGGTTTCGGCGTTGAAGGCGTAGATTACGAAGCGGATGTGAATCCAGCAGTTGAAGCAGACTTCATTCAAATCTAATCGAATCACAGACTAGATAACCAATAAACAAAAGGCGCTCATTGAGCGCCTTTTTGTATTTCATAGTCAAAGTGAGTATTAACTTAGTATTATCAGAATCGTACCAGCTAGCGTCATTAAAATATTCGCAATCGCATAGGTACCCGCATAACCAAGGGCTGGGATGGTGGACTTAGCGTAGTCGTTAACGACATCCATAGCTGGAGCGCAAGTACGGGCGCCAATAATGGCACCGAAGAGCAGGGCACGGTTCATCTTGAGTACGTGTGCGCCAACTAAGTAAGCCAGAACCACAGGCACAACACTGACAATAAATGCCAAACCAATGACTTTTGGTCCTACTTGCGTTAGGTGCTCGAACATCTTTCCACCTGCACTTAGACCAATTCCCACCATAAAGAACATTAACCCTAGATCTTTGACCATATTCAGCGCCCCTTGTGGGACATAACCGAAAGTAGGGTGATTTGCTCGTAAGAAACCAAGCGTAATACCGGACAACAGAAGACCCACCGCATTACCCAAACTGAAAGACACCTGACCGAACGTCATTGTGATGAGGCCAAACAGAATACCCAAAATAAAGAAGCTACAAAAAGCGAGCAAATCGGCCATTTGACTGTGGATCGAGATGAAACCGATTTTTTCCGCCAGTCCATGTACTCGGCTTTTCTCGCCGCTCACTTGAAGGACGTCCCCTTTAGCGAGCACAATGTCTAAGTCCATAGGCATTTCAATCTGAGCGCGAACTACGCGGTTTAAGAAACAGCCAAACTCAGACAAATTCAAATCCGATAAACGTTTACCAGCGATAGCGTCACTTTTTACGACGATTTCTTCTTCAACGATGCGTAAATCAAGCAAGTTACGGTCGAATACTTCTTTACCATTACGGAAGCTAGGGTCTAATCGAGCATGGCTGTCAGGGAAGCCAACCAATGCAATTTCATCTCCCTCTTGCAAGATAGCATCACCATCTGGGTGGGCGAGAATACCATTGCGGCGGATTCGTTCAATGTAACAGCCAGTTTGACGATAAATCCCCAGTTCTCGTAAGTTTTTACCATCAGTCCAGTCAATTAGCTCTGGGCCCACTCGGTAAGCTCGAATAATGGGTAAATACACTTTTCTCTGGCTTGAATTTCCAAGGCCACGCTCTTGTGCGATTTGCTGCGCGGAATCAGAAAGGTTTTGTTTTTGCAGTTTTGGCAACAATTTAGCAAACATGATCATGCTAATTAAGCCGACCAGATAAGCCATCGCGTAGCCTACGGATAGATTTTCTAATACCAGAGAAAATTCCATATTCCGCGGTATAGTCGCAAGGCCAGAGTTAAGAGCATCTTGTGCACCAACCAGTACTGGCGTTGCGGTCAATGCGCCTGCCATCATACCGGCGGATAAGCCAAAATCGAGGCCGAAATAGTGACTCAAACCATACGTTAAGCTGACCGCAGACACGAGAACAGTCATGCTTAAAATAAAATAATGCTTACCATCTCTGAAGAATATACCAAAAAAGTTTGGTCCAGCTTCAATGCCAACGCAGTAGATAAACAGCATAAAGCCAATGGTTAAAGCTTCTGCATTAAATGAGAAACCAAGGTGGCCCATAACCAAAGAGGTAATAAGAACGCCAATAGAGTTGCCTAATTGTAATTTGCCAAATCGAATTTTTCCGATGGCAAGGCCAATGGCTAATACGACGAAGATTAGAAGGATAGGGTTTTGTTCGAGAAGGTATACGACGTCTATGTTCACTGTGTGGCTCGGTAGAGTGTGTGCCAAAAAAGATTAAGAACTGTGAATTGTAACTAAATATAGCAAAAAGATAAGTGAATTTTTTTAGGTTTTACCATTAGTTGACTTAACGTAATAACCAGCTGAAAAATAATAAAAAAGCCGCATGAAGCGGCTTTTTTGAAAACAGTCTTTATTACTCGTCAAATAGACCTAGGTGCTCTTTCGCGTATGCTTCGAATTCGTCGCAGCCACCGATGTGCTCTTGGTCGATAAAGATCTGAGGAACGGTTTCAACTGGTTTACCAACTGTTTTCTCAAGATCTGCTTTAGAAATACCCTCAGCGTGAATATCAACGTAACGGTAGTTGAAGTCATCACGTTTTGCTTTTAGCGTTTCTGCGTGCTCTTTTGCACGAACACAGAAAGGACATGCAGGGCGACCAAAGATAACAACGAACATAATCTTATTTCTCCTAAATCTATTCTTTTTTGAAAGCGTACAAAACATAGCGGCTGAGTGCGCTTTCTTTTGTTGGAGTAACTATGCCCGATCCAGATACGGAAATAAAGCGGCAATTACCTCTTGGTTCTATAGGTGAAATCTATCGAATAAAAACTAAACGCGCGTGCTTATTTTACGGCTCTGAAGTATGTGAAGTGACGCATAAAAAACATACATTCTAAAGGGTTAATGATGGCAAGGTGGAATTGGTCAATTTTTTTTGTTTAAAAAAATAGCAATCTATTTTGGCTATACGCAAATAACTTCAACTCTTACATAAGTGTTAAATCAGAGGGCGAGAGGTTATTTGGGTATATTCTTTTGGGAGGGTGTGTATGTTTCAGTTTATGACTGCAACAAGGATTATATTTGGTGAAGGTGCACTTCAATCTTCATTGTCCGTTATTAACCAATTTGGCTACAGTGTTTTGCTGGTTACTGGGCAGGATACCCAACGAGCCGCCCCCATTATCCAATATCTTAAAGCTCAAAATATGCGTTACCAGCACGTAGCTATCGTTGGTGAACCATACATCACGATGGTAGAAGAGACCGCAGTGCTCGGTAGAAAATTCCAACCTGATATGGTGGTTGCGATAGGTGGTGGCAGCGTCATCGATATGGGCAAAGCCTTAGCTGCCATTATTCCCAATCAAGGCAATGTTTACGATTACGTAGAAGTGGTAGGAAGAAGCGTCCCTTTAAAAGCAAAGCCTCTTCATTTTATTGCAATTCCTACGACAGCAAGCACCGGTTCAGAAGTGACCAGAAATGCTGTGCTGAAATCTGGACAAGATAAAGTGAAAGTGAGTCTTCGAAGCCCTGATATGCTCGCAGACGTTGCCATTGTAGACCCGACACTTACTTACGGGACCGACCAATACACATCTGGACGTGGCGCAATGGATGCGTTCACTCATTTAATGGAAGCGTATGTGTGTGGTGAGCCAAACCCTCTTACTGATATGGTCTGCGAAGAGGGGCTACGCCGTTTAAGCCGTTCAGTGATTGCCGCTTGTAAGCAAGATAATCATAAGGCGCGCTCTGATTTATCGTTCGCTGCATTGCTTGGTGGTATGGCGATTACTAATGCCAAATTAGGTGCTGCTCATGGGTTAGCATCGGCGTTAGGAGGCAAGTTAGACGCCCCCCATAGCGTTATTACGGCTCGCCTAGCTCCGCACGTGATGCAGGAGAACATTAACGCTGCTAAACTCGCGGGTAGGAATGATGTGATAAGTCGTTATCGTAAGCTGGCCCAATTAGTCACTGAGCGAGTAAATGCTAACGAACACGATGGAATTCTTTGGGTAAATATGGTGCTAGATAAGTTAGCGTTACCGCTACTGGCTCAATTTGGAGTATGCCAAACCTCTTTTGAGCAAGTGGCGAATGATGCGCTTAAATCAATGGCAATCAAAGGGAATCCTTTACCTCTTAATCAGGAACGTTTGATACACATATTGCAGCAAGTCTGTGATTGTAGCGGAGAGTGCGCAGCAGAGAGTGCACAACATGTCAGTTCTGTTGAAGTACTGGAATCAAGAACGGACTTATCGAGTGTCAACGACTTAGGGTGATTGCTCCCTTAGCAGCATTAAAACAAAAGGGGAGCCTTGAGCTCCCCTAGATAAAGTATTGACTAAGCTTTAGTGCTTAGTACTGGCTTAGTTTGTCATAGCGACTGTCTTTCAACGCATCTTTTACGCGTTTTAGGTTCTCACGGAAACCTGTACCACGGCGAAGAGTGAAGCCAGTTGCTAGCACATCAATCACTGTCATTTGTACAACTCGGCTTGCCATTGGCATGTAAACGTCGGTATCTTCTGGAATATCGAGCGTGATGGCCAGCGAGCTTGCCTTTTCTAGAGGAGAATCCTTCGCTGTAATCGCAATAACCGTTGCGCCATTTTCACGAGCAAGGTTCGCTATTTCTACCTGACTCTTTGTTCGACCGGTATGAGAAATAAGAACCACAACATCATTATCACTGCAGTTGATACAACTCATGCGCTGCATAACAATATCTTCAAAACAAGTAATTGGAATATTAAAGCGAATAAACTTGTTTTGTGCGTCTCGGGCAACAGAAGATGATGCACCAAGGCCAAAGAATGAAATGCGCTTCGCTTGCGTTAGCAAATCGACCGCACGGTTCACTTGCATTGGATCTAGGCTATTTTTCGCGACATCTAAACACGCCATCGTCGATTCGAAAATCTTATGGGTGTACGCGTCTGGGCCATCGTCTTCTTCCACATTACGGTTAACGTAAGGGGTGCCGTTTGCTAGGCTCTGTGCCAAGTGAAGCTTAAAATCTGGAAAGCCCTTGGTGTCCAGACGACGACAGAAGCGGTTTACAGTGGGCTCACTAACGTCAGCCATTTTAGCCAGCGTTGCAATGCTTGAATGAATTGCAGTTTGTGGAGACGCCATAATTACTTCCGCAACTTTGCGCTCTGACTTACTGAAATTCTCCAGGTTTTTTTGAATTTTTTCTAATGTATTCATAGTGTTCACGAGGGTATAGAGAACAACTCGCTGGCTCTGCTAACGAAAGGAAACACGAAGATTCCGGAGTAGAGTGGGGCGTTAACGAAAACAACCAGCGCCATAGAATCAGTATAAACCTGATCTTCAATCAGTCTAAACCAATAACGGGTACTATTTAGTGAGAATTTGACAGGCCTCAAACAAAATGTTGTAAAAACTACAGAATTGGATGTGTAAACGAAGTTTTGTTGCGCTAGTCGCACGATAATGATGTTTGAGTTACATCAAAACGAAAAAAAATTTCAAATTGATGTAACTTGATCTGGCCGTTAAGACGATTGAATATCAACAACCAGCTGCTGAATTCTTTTCATCAAATTTGGTGCTTGCTTGGCGATTTCGCGTTGTTCATCAAGCACCGAGCTCAAAATTTCTTTTGTGGTCAGTGGATTTGCCAAAACCACTCTAAACACTATCGTATTCATGCGTTGCCATTGGTCTGGGTTCAGTCTTGTACGTGAAACGAACGATTTGCCCGTTTCGCGCTGACGCTTTTGAATAAACTGTGTTAACTCATTGATCAGCTCATTCAGTTGTTCTTTTTGTGAGCCTTCTGCTTGTGCTAATGCTTCACGGATGAATGGCGGCAAATAACGGTATGTGAGCAGACAAAGCTCTGGTTCAGAAACTAATTCGAAATCATCTTGCTGTTTGATTAAATCCGCAAAGTAGCGAGCTTTTTCAATGCTTTGGTCAATCAGAAGCTCGTAACCTGGGCGACTTATGATGTGCATTGCGGCGTAGACCAACATCGCCATGCCCGAACGTGAGCCTTCTAGTGTATGGCTGCCTAGGTCTTTTGAACCTTTGCGCAATATATATTGAGCGTGATGCTCTATGGATTTCATTGCGTCAGGGTCTTTGAACAGAACCATACCAGCGCCCATCGGGATATAGAGCTGCTTGTGTGCATCAATAGTTACTGAGTCTGCCATTTCCACACCTTTAAGAAGATGACGGTGATGGTTAGACATCAGTGTTGCGCCACCCCATGCGGCATCCACATGGAAGTGACAGCTGTGAGCTTGGCAGACTTCAGCGATTTCAGGCAATGGATCAACATTACCTGTCTCTGTTGTGCCAGCCACACCAATAACAGCAATAGGCTTGATGTTTTGTTTTTCGAGCTCAACAATTTTCGCTTTCAGGTCGTTGACAATAATACGGTTGTTGGCATCGGTTTTAACCGCAACCAAGCCCTCTTGGCCTAGCCCTAATACATCGGCTGCTTTCTTAAGGGAGTAGTGACCACGCTCAGACACTAGCACCGCTAAGCCATCATAGCCATAGTGCTTCATGGCTTTAAAAAGGCCTTCCTTTTCAACGCCTTTAAATGAGCCATTGGCTCTTAACGCTTTGTTACGTGCTACCCAAAGCGCAGTGATATTGGCAATGGTGCCGCCGGAACAAAATGCGCCTAATGAGTGGTTTGCACTGTGCATCCACTGATTGTAAAACGTATCATTCTGACCATATATCAAGCGATGCAGCATACCCAAAACTTGACGCTCAAGTGGCGTAAAGGCTTTGGAAGTCTCTATTTTTACCAGGTTTTGGTTTAAGGCGATCATGATCTTTGACAGTGGCATCAAGAAATAAGGCAGTGCCGATGTCATATGACCAATGAAGCTTGGTGAAGATGTGTGAACTGAGTGCGACACCAAAGTGTCGAGTAAGTGCTCTGTATGATCTGACACGAACTCTGGCTGCTCAGGAATCTGAGCAGAAGAAAAGTCTTTTTCGATTTCGCGTAAAGGCTTTTCTTCTGCCACGATGTGTTCACGAAGAAATTGATTTAGATTTCGCGAGAGGCTCTCGTCAATTTTAGTTAACGTTGAGTCCGGACCTTCTGGGACAGTGAAGATCTTTAGCAAGCTCTCAAAGCTAACATCAGCGGTTTTTTGTTCCTTAACCATAGCAAAGAATCTTTGTAGTTATTTTGGTAATGCGAGCGGCACAATCTAAACTAAAACGGGCGCAAAGTCCCGTTTTAATTGTTGAAACCCAAGTTGTAGAAATGAAAATTTTAGGTGAAGGTTACGATATTCACATTAAAAAATTCTAGATTGAGTACGTTAAAACATTCTAGTGTTTTTGAATGCTAATCAACGACTAATGCGAGCAACCTTAGTCACATTTCTGCTTTTCAATCTTTTCTATTGACTGATTGTACTTATTAAGTGCGGTATCAATTTGTTGGGGATGACTAAGCAGATCAGCGAATGCTGAACGAAGCTCGTAGTTTTTTGGGTGGTTAGTTGATTGACGGTCGCTAAATGTCTGTTTTGCAACTTCACCTAACTTATCGCTTCGGGTCGCTAACTGCTTAACGTCATGTTGCTCTAGTTTTAACCATGCTTCGATTGGCTGTTCCGTCGCAACGCGGCTAGGGTCGTTCTCTAGAAAGTAGTGAACCGCTTCGCGGTTTAATTCAAAGTGATGTTTACGTCCATCCAAGAACCATTGGCTCACTTCTTTCAGATCTGGATATTGGGTAACCGTCAAATCAACAAGATCTTGATACCATTGTAGTGAGGCATCGACGTAGCCATCGTATTTGCTAGCAAGACATTGTTGATCTGCGGCAAGCGTAAAAGTTGAGCTTGTAGCGAGGAGCGCTGCAACGACAAAGCGTTTCATTCTTCTTCCTTCTGGTTGTTATCCCTTTATTAACGCAATGCACATCAGTTGATGTTTCTCCCTTCTTTCTATTTGGTCGTGACAAATCGTTGGGCTGAATGACGAAAAGAAAGAGGGGTCTTGCCAAAAAATATTGACCACTTTGACGTTAACTGGGTATTTAAATTTTTGCCGTATTGTAATGGATGTTAAAGCGAAAACCTGAGATCTAGCTAGCAAGTGATACAAAGAAAAGCATCGTAACTGGTACCAATAAACTCAAAATAAAGCCGCTAACGATAGCAACAGGAACACAACGCACACCACCGGTAGTTTGAATAACGGGTAGGGTGAAGTCCATTGCTGTTGCACCGGCATAACCAATTGCGGTGCACGGATAGCTACGAATAAAGAGAGGAATGGCAACCAGTGCGACTAACTCTCTCATCAATTCAATCAAGAACGACGCGCCACCAAATACCGGACCAAAAGCGTCACCCATTAAAATACCTGCGAGTGAATACCAGCCAAAACCTGAAGCCATTGCGAGTGCTTGATAAAGAGGAAGATCCAAAAGCACCGCTGCAAGAACGCCACCAAGCATACATGTTGCGATGACAACAGCCGCAATGGCCATTCCTTGTTTATTTAATAGGATTTGACGCAGAGTAAGTCCACTATTGCGCAGCTGAATACCAATAAAAAATAGAAGTAGAAAGAGTATCCATTCGCTTGCTGTATCTACCCAACTCAAATCAATGGGTAACAGCAGGCCAACCACTAACCCTCCGCCAACGACCACGATAAGCTTAACTGACTCTAAAGCCATCGAAGATAACGGTAGCTTCTTTTGATTCTGATTGGTCTGGAGTGGAATAATTTTATCAATAATAGGCAGAGCCAACAGGTTGCAGGCACTTAGACACAAAAAAAACGTACTCGCATAGAGGAGAATACTTTGTAAGTTGCTGCTTAAATTATCGAGCGCCGCCAAACTAAGACCCATCAACGACAAAATGACGTAAATAAGGTAGGACGTTGACTGATTGATCTTCTCCAATAACGAAGATCGAGATATAGGAATTAGATACCCCACCACAAGCGGAGCGAAAATAAATAGCATCCCTGAGAACATAAAGCTCAATGATTCCTTTTTGAGATAACATCAACACGCATAAATCAAATTATCTATCGGTTGAAATTAGAGACATTTCACCACACACAGCTCAGCCTTGAGCGAATCGTTTTATCGCGGATAAGGTATTATCAGAAAGCGATAAATTACAAACCGCTAGCATTGAGTACAGCACGGATTTGATCATTGAAGTCAGTATCACTCATGTTACTAAGTTCATACAAGACTTCTGCACCAGTTAAGTTGAATTCAACTTCATGTTCGTCAATGCGTTCATCGTGATTGCGGAACATCAATAAATGATGCGCAATTCTAGCGATGTCGAGATAACTCACTTCTGGTCGCGTTAACTCGTATTTTTCGTTTGAGGATACTTCTCTGAAGTCGTTGTCAAACCCCCAACGCTCAAGTACCAGTTTACTTGTGGCAGAACAACGTGTTTGGAAGATCTGCAATGCAATATCTGGGTCTAAGTAATTGCCCCTATCTAAGTACAAGTGGTACTCATTAATTAGGCAAAATAACCCAATATCGGCTAATAGACCGACCAATAACGCCTTTTCTTGCTCTAGATGACCATAAGTGCCTGGCTCGTGGCTACGAAACGATTGAACCAACATCACCATGACGGCACCGAGCTCACGCGATATCGCTGCACTCTTCACCAAGATGGCATTGCATTCTTTAGTGAGATTAACTGAGTGTTTAAGTTGCTCGATCGCTTGTGCGGTAACAATATCACGTACACGAAGTATTCCGAGACGAGATACCGCTGTAGTTAAGTCGTTGCAGGTGATATTTCTGCGATTGAAAATCACAGAGTTAGCGACTCGTAAAACGACCGCTGCTAATCCGGGATCTTCCAATAAACAGTTCGCAACATCGGCAATCGTGGTGTGTTCTTCGACACATAACTGCTGAATTTTAAGCACGACATCAGGAATAGGAGGTAACGAAATCTTACCCGTGGCGATGGACTGTTCTACCAGCTGAGCAAACTCGGATTCCAGTGCGTTTATAAGCTTATCTTTATTATTTGGCAGCCAAAAAAATGATAAATGTTCCATTGTGACGCTGTACTTGAGATCTTTCGTACAGTGTACCCTTACAGCGTATTCTTTATCAATTAAATGCGTATTATGTGCCCGTAATTGCCAGCGAGATCATAATGATGGCGTGTTTTAGGCATGCTATGCGTCAAAAAAATATCACCACACAAACAATAAGTGTGAAACTAATCACGTATGCAGAATTTATACTTTTTTATATGTGACCTATGTCCTAACTTATTTTTCAACGTTAAGTATGATTAAGCAAGTTGGTGAGCACAACTCACAAAAATATCGCCAACAAATCGACATTTATAATTCGCTATAAGCTGCTGTTTATCTGGTGACATCGCTAATCGGGGTAATTTATTCAGATTAAAGAGGTCAATGGACATGACAGACCAAGCTTTTTTTAAATATGTACGCACCTTCAGTGAGTACCAAAAACGTTCTATGTTCGGTGGTATTGGTTTATTCACCGATGATGCTATGTTTGCGCTTGTCAGCAATGATTGCTGCTACTTACGTGGTGGTAATGGGCTAGATGAAGTGTTTACTCAACTGAGCTGTGAGAAGTATAAGCACGTCAAAAAACAGACGACGGCAACCGTAAATTATTATGATGTAACCGATTTATTCGAATCCGGATATGTAGGGCTTGATGAACTGGTACAGAAATCAATTGAATACTCAATTAAGGAACGGAAATATCAAAAGTCCTCTGCCAGTAGACGCTTAAGAGACTTACCCAACATGCAACTAACCCTTGAACGTATGGTCAAGAAAGCCGGTGTTGATGACGTAGAAACCTTTTTAGAACTTGGACCTGTAAAAGTCTTCAACAAAGTTAAAACGGCTTACGGTAATGATGTTGATGTAAAGCTACTGTGGAAATTTGCTGGTGCAACTGATGGCGTACATTGGAAACTGATCCAAGAGCCGCGTAAAAAACAGTTATTGGCACTGTGTGACTAAGCGAAGCTGATCGCACAATGATTGACTCGTTTCGATGGAGTTAGCGGGTCGTAAAGGCAAGTGTGAAAAGCGGAAAAAGGACGTTGAAGTTTTTTACCACTTCATTGAGTTAGTCATTAAATTGGCTATGTTCCCTTTAACTGTTGTTATACTTAAAGTAGGCAACGATTGGAGGGAACTCCTATGCTTCAGTCAC
>NZ_JAWPOX010000467.1:0-727 GCF_033344475.1 Vibrio sp. 1288 | reverse complement strand
AGGCCATTGTGGCAAATTGTACTCATGAAGAAACGGTCGCAGAGCTCAAGCTCGATGATTACGACATGGTGATGATTGCCATTGGTGCAGACGTGAATGCCAGCATTCTTGCTACCCTGATAGCAAAAGAGGCGGGTGTAAAATCGGTATGGGTAAAAGCTAACGACCGATTCCAAGCTCGCGTTCTGCAAAAAATTGGCGCAGACCACATCATCATGCCAGAGCGCGATATGGGCATTCGTGTGGCGCGCAAAATGCTGGATAAACGCGTACTCGAATTTCATCCATTGGGCAGCGGATTAGCGATGACAGAGTTTGTTGTTGGCTCGCGTTTGATGGGTAAAACGTTAAGCGATTTGGCGCTGTGCAAGGTCGAAGGCGTGCAAGTGTTGGGCTTTAAACGTGGCCCTGAAATCATCAAAGCGCCTGATATGAGCACCACGCTTGAAATCGGCGATCTCATTATTGTGGTTGGCCCGCAAGACAAGTTGGCAAACAAGCTGAAATCATTATGACGCAATTTCATCAGAGAGGCGTTTTTTACGTCCCAGACGGCAAACGAGATAAAGCGAAAGGTGGCGAACCGCGCATTATATTGCTGAGCTTTCTCGGAGTGTTATTGCCTTCTGCTGTTCTGCTTACGCTACCGGTTTTTTCGGTTTCTGGTCTGTCTATTACTGACGCGTTGTTTACCGCGACTTCAGCCATTAGTGGGACGGGATTGGGT
>NZ_JAWPOX010000466.1:0-727 GCF_033344475.1 Vibrio sp. 1288 | reverse complement strand
TCAACCCATTTTATGATGTGACGAACGAAGAAATCCTGACTGAGTTCCGTGACCGTCTGCGTGAAGAATATGGCTACATCATCCGTACAACGAACTTCAAGCTGTACAAAGATGATGGACACGACACGTACGCGCTTCGTATCTCTACACACTTGTTCCATGATGAGCGAGATGTAGAAGGATTGGTCGAAGCAATTGCTGATCTGTACTACTCGTTCTAACGTCGTTGTTTATCACTCAAGCGCCCATTTATGGGCGCTTTGTTGAAGGGAAGGATATACACAATGTCAGTCAAAACACTTAAACGAACCATCACTGCAGTGGCGATTTTGGCCGCGTCCGTGATGTCTTCTTCGGCTTGGTCTAATGACCTTAAAGAAATCCGTGAACGTGGTGTGCTTCGTCATATCGGTGTGCCTTATGCCAATTTTGTTTCTTACATCGAGCAAGGTGAAATGCACACGCTGACAGGATTAGATGTCGATATCGTAAAAGGATTTGCGAGCTCGTTAGGTGTGCGATATGAGTACGTACCGGCTCAGTGGAGTGACATGGTCGGTAAGCTGACAGGTCAAGATGTTCAATACCGACACAACCGCGCAGTCGTGGGTGGCAGTGTGCCAATTGAGGGTGATCTGATCGCCAATGGCGTGACGATTTTGGATTGGCGGGAAGAGGTATTGGACTTTTCTCAGGACTACTTCCCATCGGCGGTATGGCTTGTTTC
>NZ_JAWPOX010000465.1:0-728 GCF_033344475.1 Vibrio sp. 1288 | reverse complement strand
GTTCAGCTTAACTAAAGCTGGTGTGCCTTTGCTGCGCTCAATGCGCGGCTTACTGCAAAACTGTGAAAACAAGCAGCTAAAAGAAGCGCTAGAAGATGTGGTTTCTGAGTTGAGTAATGGTCGTGGCTTGTCGTCTGCGATGCAGCCGCACAACAAAGTGTTTAGTCCGTTATTCGTTTCCATGATCAACGTGGGTGAGAATACCGGTCGACTCGATGAAGCATTGCTGCAGCTAGCAAACTACTATGAGCAAGAGCTAGAAACACGCAAACGCATTAAAGCCGCGATGCGCTATCCGACGTTCGTTATCGTATTTATTACCATCGCCATGTTCATTCTGAACATTCTGGTTATCCCCGAGTTTGCATCGATGTTTACTCGTTTTGGGGTTGAGTTGCCGCTTCCAACGCGGATCTTGATTGCGACGTCCAACTTCTTTGTTCACTATTGGGGATTGCTCATTGCCGCAATGGTCGGTGCATTCTTTGTGTTCAAAGCTTGGGTTGCGACAGCAGATGGGCGGGAGAAGTTTGATAAATTTCGCCTCCGCTTACCAATCGTCGGTGATATCGTAAATCGCGCTCAATTGTCGCGTTTTGCTCGAACATTCTCGTTGATGTTGAAATCAGGTGTGCCGCTCAACCAATCATTGGCGCTTGCCGGTGAAGCGTTGGGTAACCGCTTTTTAGAAAATCGAATTTTAGAGATGAAAGCCGCCATCGAAGCGG
>NZ_JAWPOX010000464.1:0-728 GCF_033344475.1 Vibrio sp. 1288 | reverse complement strand
GGACTCAGGAATATTGAATCGTTTGGCTAAAGATGGACGACGCAAGTCGCAGTCGATAATCAACACTTTCTCCATAGTCGAGAAGGACACCGCCATATTGATGCTGGTGGAGGTTTTGCCTTCCTCTGGAATCGCTGAAGTAAAAGGTAAGATCTTTTGCTTAGTGTTGGTCAGCCTTAATAGCAACGACGTTCGAACAGAGCGACAAGCTTCGCTAAAGAGTTTTTCATCTTTATCTAAGTAGGCGGTATAACTTACCCCATTTTTTCGCAGGGTACGTTTTTTCACCATTGGGATAACCCCCAAGCATGTCACGCCTAGCTTATCTTGAACATCGTTTGAAGTGCGGATGACTTCTCGCAACGTTTCTAAAATGATCACCAATGCACAAGCGATAGCAAAACCGAAGAATGTGGCGATAAGCACCAGTTTCATTCGTTGTGGCGCGACAGGAAACAGTGGAATGATCGCTTTATCAGTAAAGCGAGCGGTCACATTTTTGTAATCGCTAGTAGCGCTGGTTTCTTTTTCTCGATTTAAGAAAGCTTCGTAAAGATCTTTGTTTGACTCTACTTCTCGTTTCAATTGCTCATAGCGAGCCTTTTGCGAACCAAATGATTGGAAATCTGACTTTTTTCTGTCCAGTTCTTCGCGCAACATGTCTTCTTGAGCTTTCGCTGCAAGTAAGTCTTGTTGCTTACTAAAAGAGATTTCGCGAATCAATTGCC
>NZ_JAWPOX010000463.1:0-729 GCF_033344475.1 Vibrio sp. 1288 | reverse complement strand
GTTGAGCGAACGTTTAGCCAAAACATCTCTACTTATGATGAGTGCTGGCAAGTGATCGAAGAGAAACTATATCCTGAACTGGAAAAGCGACTGGAGCGTGCCAGTCCAGATAAATCGATCATTAAGCAAGGCATTAAGGTAAAGTTCGCGGACTTCCAGCTCACTACCATTGAACACATTCATCCTCAGTTAGAACTTGAGGACTTTAAGTTGTTGCTAAAAGACATTCTAAAGCGTCAAAATGGTCGTGAAATTCGCCTCTTAGGCTTGAGCGTTATGCTCAAGCCAGAAGAGCAAGCTCGCCAACTCAGCTTCTTTTAATCTATTCCCGCACACTTTCAACTAATTGTAGTACCTGTTCGAAGGACACATTAGCCAATGCACCATACCCAGATAGCTTTGAGGCTTTAAGTTGGCTGATCAACGGTGTGCTGATGCCACATAAGAATCGGGCTATGGCTTCGTTACTGATTGCAGAAGGGGAAAGTTGGACAAACTCTGCAATCCAAGCGGAGGCGACTGCTGGTTCAGGTTGATCGTAAATCCGAGGTGGGAACACTGCTCTCTGTCCTCGACACACAGAACAATGACCGCAGTGAGCAGGGGCATTGTGGTCGGCAAAGTAACTGGCTAATTGATGACTTAAACAATCTGACGATTGGAATAACCCCAGCATGGCGTGAATTCGGTCGATGTCTTTGCGCTCTTTAGACTGGAATAGCTCGTACA
>NZ_JAWPOX010000462.1:0-730 GCF_033344475.1 Vibrio sp. 1288 | reverse complement strand
CAGCACCACCACGACTAACAGGTTTGGTGTACGTCAATACATCCAGCAAGTAGCCTTTGTCTTGCGGACGAATCTTGTCATCAGCTTGAACTTGCTCTTGGAATACCGTGCGAATGTTGTCCATCGCAACATCTGGGTTGAAATGCGCCATCGCGTACGCTTGTTTCCACGAATCCCACGGCCACGTTAAGTTACCAGAGAACCAACGCGCAGTGACCGATGGCGTGACTGTCGCTTGTTCAATATCGCCCGCCGCAGAGCGCCAGTTACCGTTTAGGGTCTCCATCGCTTTTACCGCTACGCGAGCTTGGTCTGCTGTCGCTTCTTTGTTGATAAGACCATTCGCTAAATAGCCGTCCCAACGCGCTTTCGACGCTTCCATGTATTGAGTTGGATTCGCCAACACATCTTGCAATTTCAACGATTCTGACTGCACTTCTTTCGCATTGTGCAGGTTAGAATACGCCGTATAAACCGCCGATGTTCGCTCAGCTGGTAGGCTCATCTCCGCGGTAGAACTGAATGAGGTTTCGTTGGTGAACGTCTTAGTCGGTAGAGAACGAGTAATGCGGAACTCGGCATCGCGGTCATTACGGATCGCCCAGTTGTCTTTCATCTCGCTAAAGTTAATTTTAATGCCGTTCTCGATGGTCGAAATCTGGCGCTTGTAATCTGGGTAGTACTGCGCCACGGTTTGGTCTTTGCGCGTCGACAGTGCGTATTTCACCAA
>NZ_JAWPOX010000461.1:0-731 GCF_033344475.1 Vibrio sp. 1288 | reverse complement strand
TGAGGCGCTTTCGTCGCGTCTGGCAGTGTCATCAACATGAAGTTCTTCGCACCTGCGTCCGTCAAACGAATCAGTGCTTCTGCATAATCTGCTTTCACTTCTGGAACGCCACGGTTGTAGTTCATGAAGTCATTCAAACCAAACTCAAGCGTAAACAAGGTGTTTGCTGGTTTGTAGTTCTTCGCCAGTTTTGCGTAGGTTAAGTACGAAGAAACTTGATCACCAACCCCTGTTAGCGCGATGTATTGGTTCTCACCAGCCGCGCCGCCAACTGCCCAGTTGTAGAGCGGAAGGTTCTTCGCTTTGGCAATGTATTCTGTCCACACAAAACCGTTGGAGAAGTGACCTAAGAACCAGCTGTTCGGGTTAGGGAAGCGCCATTGTGATGCGTTAAAGATGTTGCCTGTATCAGACAAGCTGTCACCGAGTGCAACCACTTTGTTGATTTGATCTGGCTGCATTGCTGCGTCGTTGCTCCAGATCGTGTGGTTGTATGAGAAGCGATTGTCAGCGGCGAAGAACGTAATGTCTGCGTTCTCGTTCGCCAAATCTAATGTGGCTTCACAACGCTGACGGATAACGTTTTGCGACGTGTTGGTGTAGAACATGTTTTTAAATGAAACGGAGCTCCACCAGTAGCCGTCAATGGTGAAGTAGCTACCATCTTCGTTTTTTGCCCATTCCCAATCGGTCGCCGGATCATCTTTCGAGTAGCTGGTGCGATACCAACA
>NZ_JAWPOX010000460.1:0-732 GCF_033344475.1 Vibrio sp. 1288 | reverse complement strand
ACGGATACAGGTGTCCGTGAACGAGATCTGGCCAGCGTAGTAGTGACCATTTTTCCGATAGAGACAGTGTCTGCCAGTTAAAGCATTGGATTCCCTGTGCGGAGAGTTGTTCCAAATAGTCGTTCTCAGCACACAACACGAGGATCTTGATTTCATACTCGGGATTATGCTCGAGCACCAAGTCCACTAAGAACTTTTGCGCCCCACCATTTTGAGATAGGTCGTTGATGATGTGTAAAATTTTTGTTTTCATCAGTGCGCCATTTGATACTTTTGTTTGAGTTCGGAAATTTCACTTGAAGTAAAAAAGTGGGTCGTCAATTTGGATGACAACATTTCCTCAATAAACTCAGGTTTAGGTTGATAGCTGTTTTTGAACTCATTGATCAGCGAGGAGTACCATTTGTTGTTTGATTGGTTGTCGTGGACCACATCAACTGGATATCCGAGAAAATCGCCAACGGTAGCTGGTGATTGCTTCAGCTTGTCACTTCGAATTACGAGCAGAGAAAAGTTGCCTTGTTGGTAGGTTTGGCAACCAGCTTCATGATCGAACGGTTTATTGAACACGTCGATCCCTGTTAGCATTTTGATTTCATTATCAAACCACTCCAAAGGGTAGTGGTGATTCATGTGCTCTTCGAAAGCTTCTTGCAACAATTGCGGACGCTCAGAGCGAATTGCACTGTCGTCATTTAGGTATTTTTCTGCCATCCAGAAAGGTAAAGATTG
>NZ_JAWPOX010000459.1:0-733 GCF_033344475.1 Vibrio sp. 1288 | reverse complement strand
CCACCGGCTGTATCAGAACCAGAACTAACGAAATCATTACAAGAAGAAAGCGTCCCGTTTAATAGCAATGACTTCTTAGGTGATCTTGAGGAAATATCACCAGAGCATGATCCTCTGATGACTGAGCTGGATGAACTGTTTGAATCTGACAACACAGTTCTTGAAGAAACTGAGCAAGAAAGTGCAGATTTTGCCGCCGAGCTAGACGCACTTCTGGAAGGCAAAGAAGGTTTTGCTGAAGAGTTAGAAAACTCATCTGTCAAAGAAAATTTGATGCCATCGGCTGAAGAGCTGTCCTCTGAAAATGGTGAGTATCAACTTCGCGAGGAACAGACTGAACCAGAAATTACCAGTAAAGAGGAAGAACCTGCATTCACGCCAACGCCGAATACCGTTGAGAATGAATTTGGCGTTCCTCAAGAAGAAGACTGGTTGCTAGACGACGTTGAGCCTGAAGCTGAAAACAAACTTGAACAAGAACCTGTCGCGGCAACGTCCACTGACGTTGATGAGGACGAGTTCAACTTTGATGAATTGGAACTGCCAGAGTTCGACGAAGAAGATGCGTTAGCTTCAATGGCCGATGAGCCTGAGCTACCAGAAGCTGAAGTTCAAACTGCAGAGCCGACCGCTGACGCGGAAGAAGAATTCAACTTCGACGAACTGGAACTGCCAGAGTTCGACGAAGAAGATGCATTAGCATCTATGGCCGATGAGCCTGAGCTACCAGAAG
>NZ_JAWPOX010000458.1:0-734 GCF_033344475.1 Vibrio sp. 1288 | reverse complement strand
CCTATTGCCTTCCTGATGGTTACAAACCATCGGGCAACAAAAACTCGTCTTTTTTATCTCTCCCTGAAATCAAACGGGTCGTAAAAGCGTTTGCTGATTGTGGCACGTCAAAAGTGCGCATTACTGGCGGCGAGCCAAGCTTGCGCAAAGATTTCACTGACATCATTCATTCTGTCGCAACGACGCCAGGCATCAAAAAAGTGGCGACGACGACCAACGGCTACAGAATGGCGAAGCAAGTTGCTGACTGGCGTGAAGCCGGTTTAACAAACATCAACGTGAGTGTAGATAGCCTCGACCCTCGAATGTTCCATCAGATTACTGGTGAAAATAAGTTCACTGAAGTCATGAATGGTATCGAGCGTGCGTTCGAAGTCGGTTATGAGCAGGTCAAAGTTAATGTGGTGTTGATGAAAGATCTGAACCATCACGAGCTACCCGCGTTTCTTAACTGGATCAAAGATCGTCCAATCCAATTGCGCTTTATTGAGCTAATGCAAACGGGCGAGATGGATGACCTCTTTTCAAAGCATCATGTTTCTGGTGTTGCGATTCGTAATCAACTGATTGCGAACGGCTGGTTACTGAAAGTGCGTTCGCACAATGATGGCCCCGCTCAGGTGTTTGTTCACCCAGATTATAAAGGTGAAATCGGTCTTATCATGCCTTATGAAAAAGACTTTTGCGAAAGCTGCAACCGTCTGCGTGTTTCTGCGCTGGGTAAGCTGCACCTT
>NZ_JAWPOX010000045.1:0-35894 GCF_033344475.1 Vibrio sp. 1288 | reverse complement strand
TAGCATGAGTAGTTTTACAGGCAAAGCCGAAACGGATGATAACCACCTACTGAAGTAGGTGGTTTAGGGCTGAAAAACAAAAAGCCAGCAATTGCTGGCTTTCTAATGGAATATGATAACTTTACAAGGCGAAACTACTCAGCATCCACAACGCCAGAATAACAAACACTAACCCCATTAGTTTATGTTGATACGTGCGGAATTTTTCGTTCTCGAGCAGCCCTTTGCCCAATGTGCCTGCTAACCCAACAAGTAATAAATTGAATGACAAGCCAAGAACGTTCAACAATAACCCTAGCGCTAGCATCTGCTCACCGGAAGATGCAGTGATATTGCTTGAGACAAACTGCGGCAAAAACATCACAAAAAAGACCAAGGCTTTAGGGTTAAGCAAATTACTCATCAAAGCACGCTGATAATAAGTTGATGCCATTTTGTTTTGACCATCAAGCTCTGGAGCCGAAGATGCCTCAGCTCGTAAGCAGTCCCAACCCATTTTTAACAAGTAAGCGCCACCTAATAGATGAAGGACTTTAAGGGCTATTGGGCTCATGGCAATCAGGGTAGATACGCCCATCGCAGCAAGCAAAGTAAGAATAACACCAGACGTCGCATTGCCTAAGCTAGCAAAAAGACCGACCTTCTTACCGTAACTCATACTTGAGCTCGCTATCAGCAACATATCAGGCCCTGGTAAGAGCAATAAGGCGACAACTGCGGTGAGATAAACAGGAAGTACAGATAAATCAATCATGATGGAACCGCTTTTCTACAACAAGGCGGCGAATGTTATACCAACAAAATGACATCATCCAGCCCAAAATAGCCAAGATAAATCAAAAAATAAAAATCATAGTTTGCCCATATGAAAAATAGCAATCAATTCGCCTGTTTATCAAAATCGAATAGCAATTTTGTACAAAAATAAGCACGATGGATCCGTTACACTTCTAAAATGATTTTCTTGAGCAGACCGGATAAAGATGAAAGAAAAGAATAAGGAAATCGCTACCTTCAAGATAGCTCAAGAGCTCGGAGGTTTAGAGCTTCTCGATGCAAAGTATGAGAAGCAGAATTTTTCACGCCATAGCCACGAAGGTTACACTATTGGTGTCATCGAAAAAGGGGCACAACAATTTTTTAGGACGGGCGGGAATCATATCGCGCCACAGGACAGCATCATCCTTGTTAATGCAGATGAAGTACACAACGGGCATTCAGCCTCGGAAGGCGGCTGGGAATACAAAGCAATGTACCCCGTACCTCAGCAGTTTCAAACTTTAGGACAAGAGCTTGGCTCACCAAACGTAGCTCTGCCCTATTTCCCTCAACCTGTGGTTTACGATCCTGAACTGGCTAGTCAGTTACGATTGGTATTTGAAACACTAGAAAAATCAGACAACCGTTTATTGAGAGAAACTTTAGTTTACGGCACGTTGATCAAGCTAGCCAGTAAACACAGCACTCATCGGGCACCACTGAAAGAATCAACCAGAGCTCAGCGACAAGTGCAGCTCGTCAGAGAATTTTTGGAAGACTTTCCACAAACGGACGTCTCACTAGAAGAACTCGCGAAGCTGTCTGGATTAAGCCCTTTTCATCTGCTGAGAGAATTTCAAAAGCAATTTGGCTTTCCGCCTCATGCCTATCAAATTCAGCAACGTTTACGTATGGCGAAGAAGCTACTAAAAATGGGACAAAAAATTTCAGACGTGGCACAAGAATGCGGCTTCCATGATCAAAGCCATCTGCATCGACACTTTAAAAAAGCCATGGGCGTCACTCCCGGCCAATACGTCCGTCACAGCTAAAGCAGCAATATTGTACAAGGCGTTATGCGACTACCGAGCTATCTTGGTAATCTGATTTAGGAATAAATAAGAAGAAACTATGGACCACACTTTGCCGTTAAAAAAAGAATCAAAAGCCACGCTATTTTGGCAAGGTGCACTTGCGATGATGCCTCTGAGTATCGCAGTGCTCCCTTGGGGATTACTCGCAGGCTCATTCGCAATTGATACTGGGCTTCACCCTTTGGAAGGGCAAGCACTATCCGCCATTTTGTTCGCAGGTTCTGCACAGCTCGTCGCGATGGGAATGATTAAAACGGGAGCAGGTCTAGTGACCATGTTACTGACAACGTTTTTTATCACCTCTCGACACTTCCTCTACTGTGTATCGATGCGCAGTAAAATTGCACCGCTCCCTCTAAAATGGCGATTATCACTCGGCTTCTTACTTACTGACGAGCTGTTTGCGATTGTAGGCCACCATTCCGATAAACAATTTAATCGCTGGTATGCACTTGGGGCTGGTCTGAGTTTTTACCTGTTTTGGAATGTCGCGACATTGACGGGCATTATTGCGGGAAGTCTAATCCCTGAACTGAACGAAATGGGTTTGGAATTTGCTGTAGCCGCTACTTTTATCGCGATAGTAGTACCCACCATTAAAAATGCAGCGGTGCTCGCGAGTGTTATTGTGGCTTTGGTGAGCTCAGTTGCCCTAACCTATTATCAAATTGAGGGAAGTTTGATGATTTCGAGCATTTTAGCCATGCTTACTGGTTACTTTGTGGAACAAGTAAAGGAGAAACGCTAATGATCATGTTGGCTATTTTGCTGATGACGGTACTTGTTTTCACCAGCCGCTACTTGTTTTTAGAACCCAAGCTACCATTGCGATTAGGGACGCGCACTCAAAAAGTACTCAATTACGCTAGCCCCGCAGTACTGACTGCGATCTGGGCACCGATCGTTTTCATTCCCGATGGGGAGCTCAGCGTCAATGTGCAAAACCCATTTTTACTGGCTGCCGTACTGGCTGCTTTAATCGCGTATTTTACTAAAAATGTTCTTTTAACGACGGTTATCAGTATGGTGGTATTTCTCGTTCTACGAATTTGGCTTTAATCCGCCAACCACTCAATCTCCAACAAGGTGACATCGCCACACTTTAATCGACCAAGGAAGATGTCACCTTCATGTACCTCACCAACGCCCTTTGGTGTACCAGTCATCACTACATCGCCATCTTGAAGTGTTGTGTAACTGGTTAATTCATCCAGGATAGTTAGCGGCGGATAGAGCATTTGGCTAACGTGACCTTTTTGTACACGAACACAGTTGATTAAGAGCTCAAGGTTAAGATCATTGATATCAATGTTATCCAAAGAGACAAACCGACTAAACACAGCAGAGCCATCAAATGCCTTAGCTCGCTCCCACGGCAACCCCTGATTTTTAAGCGAGGATTGCAAACCACGCTTGGTCAGATCCAATCCCAAACCAACCGCTGAATAACGTCCATTCTTGATCAAAAAGCAGATTTCAGCCTCATAATGAAGGGGCTCTTGATGGAATGAACGCAGAGTTGTTGATACGGAAGTTGCGGGTTTATTAAATACCACCATTTGCTCAGGCATTGCATTATTAAGCTCATGAATATGTTCAACGTAATTTCGTCCAACACAAAGCACTTTACCCACTTCTACTTTCTTTTCTTCAACTTGAATAACACTCATCATTCTTCCCTGCAAAACAAAAATCCCATCATAATCTAACCTATTGACTTAACGACACTAAATAGCAACCTCTAGTGTAAAAAATAAGACATTCACCCCGTTTTGAGTTTTGTATCATCTAATTGAAACAGCAAAGTATTTGTAAAACAAATAGACAAAAAAGCCAGCACGAGGCTGGCTTTAGATCAATGAGCTTGAATAATAGTTCTCGCTAAACCCTATTATAGGTAGTAACGAGCACCTAACGCCCATTTGTCATCAGTTTCACGACCATTGTCGTCATTTAGGTCAAACTGGTAACCCGCGTAACCAACAAATTTAGGCGTGAAGTTGTATTCTGCTTGTAGTGCCATTTCTTCACGAGCAGTTTCTGTTTTAGAGTTCTTAAACTCTTTACCTTCCACCATCTCATAGTTAACACTCAAGTTTAGGCTGTTCGCCAGAGCGTATGCGATGATCGCCTCGTACGCATCACTTTCTTCTAAACGGTCACCTTTTACACTGAAGTTCATGTTTTCGTTTGAACCATAAACTGCAGCAAGGAATAGGCCTTGGCCGTACGCACCGTAAGATGCTGATACAACGTGTGATTCCGCCGTATGCTTACCTGCATATGCAGGGTGCTGGAAATCGCCGCCATTGTAAGAGTAACCGATTTTAGCGCCCATGATTGAGTAAGAAAGCGCAGCTTGCACACGGTCATCGTATTTAGCACCGCCAGTTATAACTCCAGCATCGTTGCGCGTGTAATCATCGTTTGCACCCTGCCAACCAAGACCAAAGTTGACCACACCCGCTTCACCCAGCTCGATGGCATTACGGTAAGAAAGCATTTTATCCGCACGGCCAGTGCCAAGGTTTCCATGATCGTCATAGATGAAGTCGTTGGCAAACGCGATTGGCATATCTGCAATACCTGCGACATCGTAGTAAGGTGACCATTGCGTACCACCTACTGCACGACCATAAACCTCATGCGTTATACCTAAGTAACCTAGACGAGTTTTAAACGACTCTTCACCACCGTCTAAGTAGTTTAGCGCCCATTCACCACGTGCGTCTGCGGTGAAGCCATTACCCAAATCCTGTGTCGCAGAGATATTGATACGAGGAGAGTTAGTACCCACATCCGTGTCACCTTGCTCTGATCCATTTAAATTAACAGAAACGTGGCCGCCCATCGAAAATGTTGTGCCATCGTTATTATATAGTTCCACTGCAACTGCTTGAGTACCGAAGGTTGCTGCCGCGATTGCCGCTGCTAATAATTTTTTATTCATTTCTAAATCCATTACTTATTAGTTGGTTAGTCAGTTTTAGACCCGGCTTTGGTTCACTTTCGTAAAAACGAAATGATGAACAAAGAGAGGAATACAAAGGCTATCCGAGGCATCGTTTCCACCAGATTAGTTTTACCTTTGTGTAACAACTGCCGACACTTTATTTGATTAGTTCCTGACAACCGAGTGAAAAGATCTCAGACAAAACCTAAAAAGCAATCGTTTACTTAGCCTTCAAGAAATCGAGAAATAAAAACCTTACAATAAGAAATGCTTTAGAGAGAGTTAGCTCACAAATAGCTGATGATTCGCTATTTTTAGGCCAAACTTCCCTGCCAAATTGAAATGTTTACTTACATTTAGGGTCAAGAAACAATTCAGGAACTTTTTGAAAAAAACACAGTCTTCAACGGAGAGGAAAAAACCTCAAAAAAGATAAACCTTTCTTTTTATAAGTGGTATGAGAAGGGGCACTTATTCTCGCCAGCAATAAAAGTGCAATCAAATCATAACTTAACAGAAATCTATCTTTCATTTTCAGCCTTTACCTTAGCGTCATCAACACATCGGGCAAGAAAGCCCATCGATTACAACTAGGGTAATAAGAAAATGAAAAAGGCAGCACTAACTACTGCAATTCTTACAGCATTGGTATCAGCACCATCATTCGCAGCAACTGTATACAAAAACGACGGTACTGAATTAAAAGTTGGCGGCCGCGTTGAGTTTCGTGGTGACTTCATCGGTTCAGACGGTGCTGAAGTTGAAGGTTCCATGGAAGATAAAAGCCGTGCTCGTCTTAACCTAAAAGGTAAAACAGACATCGGCAACGGCCTTTCTGCTTTCGGTGTTTACGAAGCCGAACAAAAAACGGGCAAGAGTGAATTCAAAAACCGCTACATGTATGCAGGCGTCGACTCTGATATCGGTGCTTTCTCTGTAGGTCGTCAAGACATGGCTGCAGTCATCATCTCTGACATGACGGATATCACAGAATTCTCTGGTGTTCAGCAAGTTATTGATTCGTCGTCTGATAAGCAAGACAGCGTTTTCGCATACCGTGGTGCGTTTGATGCACTACAACTTCAAGCAACCTACCAAGCAAACTCTAGCGATAACGAAGATAAATACGGCATCTCTGGAATGTACTCACTACCAATGGGCCTCGACTTTGGTCTTGCATACTCTGGTGGCGATGTAGATAAAGATAACTCTGAAGATCAAATTCTAGGTGGTATCGCTTACTCGATGGACAACCTTTACCTAGCAGGTACTTATTCTCAAGGTTCCCTGACTGACTCAGAAGACTTTACGGCTTACGAGCTAGTCGCAAGCTACAAAGTAGCAAGCAAAGTGACACTTGCAGCTCTATACACAGCTCAAGAGAATGATCCAGACAACGGTTCAAAGTACGACACTGTTGAAGGTATCGAGCTTGTTGGTTACTACAAACTAAACAGCAACTTCCGTACTTACCTGTCTTACTACATCAACCAACTTGATGAAGCAAAAGATGCTACAACAGGTCTAGTAACAGAAGGCGAAGATACACTGCGCCTAGGCGTACGTTACGATTTCTAATTCACTCTTGTCCTAAGAGCGAGTCCACTTGGCCAGCACCTTTGCTGGCCATTTTTTATTTAACCCAACACAACTCGATAAGTATTCACACTATCCAAGCATCGCTCAGCAATGAAAAACGAGCGTAACGACGCCTACTTCTGCCCTCTTTTAATGCGATTGATCACTAAGTTAGTGCACTTCATCTAATCGACAACATAGAAAAACCAAAAAACCATTTAAAATCAAATATATAAAAGTTGGCACGTGTTCTGCAATATTATTTATGCAAATGCATGGCAGCGTTTGTGCTTCTCGTTCTTTGTACCTGTTATAACAGGCACGTCCTTTGAATTGGTAATGTCGCCTCCCTCTGGGAGGCATTTTTTTATTGGCGCGAAAAACAATAGGACGTATGATCCCGCCACCTCTATCAAACTGGAATTTTTCAATTGAATCATCATCCTGTTCAAGGTGCGTCCTGGATGCTAACAGCTGGCTTGGCATTCGCCATAGTGAACAGCTTCGCCCAAATTGCTAGCATCAACTTTGGTGTCTCCTCCACCACATTTGCGTTATTCCAATATGCAATCGCCTTATTTGTTATTCTGCCCTACCTACGTACACTTGGGATTAGACGTTCTTTAAGAACCCAACACTTTGGCTGGCATGCATTCCGCATTTTTCTCTCTGTTATCGGGATTCAACTTTGGTTATGGGCTCTCGCTTACCCAGTTCCAATTTGGCAAGGCATTGCACTTCTCATGACCTCTCCGTTATTTGCCACAGTTGGTTCTGGCTTGTTACTCAAAGAGAAAGTAGGTACTGCACGCTGGCTCGCTACATTGACGGGGTTTGTTGGTGCCATGATCATTCTTGAGCCTTGGGCAGACTCATTTACATGGGCGACCCTGCTCCCTGTTGGCGCCGCATTTTTCTGGGCAGCGTATTCATTAATGGTTAAAAAAATGTCGGTAAACGATCCGCCTTCAACCATGGTCGTCTATTTATTACTGCTGATAACGCCATTTAATATCTTGTTAGCGATACCGACGTTTACTATGCCAGATACGTGGACGATATGGGGTGTGCTTTTAGCCGCAGGTGCACTTACAGCACTCGCTCAATGGGCTATCGTTAAAGCATATGCAGTAGCAGACGCCTCATTTGTGCAACCATTTGATCACGCCAAACTGCCTTTGAATGTTGTTGCTGGTTGGTTGGTGTTTGGTTGGGTGCCACCTGGTCGTTTATGGTTAGGTGCTGCGATTATTATTGCATCTATTGCGTTTATTACGCATTGGGAAGCGAAAAAGACAAAGTTAGTTGAAAGAAAAATCTAATTTAAAAGTTCTATATTTTCAGGAAAGGAAATGAGGAACCCATATGAGTCAACCAATCAAAATTACACTGTATCGCTGGGCTGGTAGTTGGGGCCCATTCAAAGTCAATATTCCTTGTGGTGAATGTACATTAACCAAAGATATTTTAAAGGATACTTTTGAAAACGAACTAGCCGATGTGCCCGTTGAACTTGAAGTAAAAGATTGGTTATCGCACTGGTGGGAACCATTAAAAGCGGGGGCTTGGCATGCACCCATTCTTCTTGTCGAAGGGAAAGTTATCAGCCAAGGAGAAGCATTGAATCGGGGTGTGCTTGTACAGTCTGTTATTGCTGAGTGGGTAAAACGCGATGAGCTAAAAGGCAACATTGTTTATGGTAAAGCAACTTGCCCTTACTGTGTCAAAGCCAAACAATTACTTGACGAGGCTGGTGTTCAGTATGAGTACCGTGATGTAGTTAAAGACAGCGCCGCCTTATACCGCATGATTCCTGAAGTAAAAGCCATCATTGGCGAAAAAACACCGGTAACAGTGCCGCAAATCTGGTTAGATGGAAAATATATTGGAGGCGCTGACGATTTAGAAAAGTGGTTATCAGCAAAGGGGCTAGATAAAGTGCCTAACAATGTTGTGGAGATACCAAGCCAATCCGCGTAATTCTAGATTTAAATGTCATCAGTCTTTGAGTAGCGTTTTGCCAATGTTGTGCAATATGTTGGCTACTTACTAACAACAAAACAGAGAAAAGCAAAAAGCCCTGATTTTTCAATCAGGGCTTTTTAAATTATTTCGCCAGTTTTTTAATAACACGAGCAAAAACAGAAGCTTTTTTCTTCTTCGCTTTACCGTAAAGCGCTTTGTGCATCGCGTCTTTTGCAATCATCTGGCCAATATAAGCACCACCAAGTTCGTTACCCATGACCTTCTCCTGAATGTATTGACTTAACTATGTTGTAATTTTACACCACAACTAGATAAAAACAAGACTCCAGTCACATTTATTTTGTAATTAACTTTCAGTTTGATTTTCGTGGATTTCTTGAAATGAGCGTCTATCGCTTAGGTTGTTGGTATGTTTTTCCCGCTGCGACGTACGTATCTTTCTGTTTGATTTCAAAGAATGTTTCAAAGAACCACGCAGCAAACTTGATCAAGTGATCGCCTTCATTCATGACGTGCTCTACGTATTCTTGCTCTTCTCCGGACTCATCTTCTTGAGTGGTAATATGGTAAATACGTTTCTCACCATCAACTTCTGCAAGGCCAAACTGACCCGTTAGGGATTGCGCCGCTTGTGCAACTTCTTCTTCCTCACACGCCTTCAAGATTTCAAGTGCCTTTGGCATGCTTTCTTGCTGAGTAATTTCTTTTACCAGTGTTTCAAATTCGTTTTGTTGCATTCTTTCACCTAACGATTAGAGATCGGATAGCCATTGGGCAGAAATGTATTCCAAGCTTGAGAGAAGTATCAAGGTTCGCCCTCTTCCTTTCAAACCAAGTCATTCAGTATACACAACAGGCCTAGCTTAATTTAGCTGCGCATTTTAGAAAGCCGACCTTCTGGTTGCAAGTATATTCAGATGGAAGTTTCTGCTTGAACCGTCCCTTCTGGCACTTTACGAAATTGGCTTAGTACAAGAACAAAGCAAGAAAGTAACGCAATAAACAAATAAAACACCCCAAGCTGCTGCTGATTCGTAACCCATGAGTCTACTAAGTACCCACCAAACAAACCTGCTAAACACATTTGAATAGAGCCAGATAACGCAGAAACCGCGCCTGCCTGTTGCTTATGTGGCGAAAGTAGCAAACTGATCGATACTGGGAATGACATGCCTTGGGCAAAACTTAAACACGTGAATGCCGTCAGCAATGAAAATACACTGAAGGGGGTAACCAACAACATGAAGCCAGCAACAGCAACAATCGCGAAACTCATCAGCAAGATTTGCTGAGCTTTGTAACGAGCATTGATCAAATTCAGCACTAAGCTACCCGTCAGTAAACCAACTGACGGTATGATCATCAAAGAGCCGTAATCTGCCGCCGTTAATCCTAACTCTTGTTGCATTAAAAATGGATACAAGGAGAGCGTAACCAGAGCCGATAAATAACTAAGCCAGTTGTAGCTCGCACTACCAATCACTTGTGTATTCGTTAACAGACGCAAATAGTTCGCGCTTACTTCGCCTACTTTAAATTTTCTCTTCGGATAAGGCAGCGTTTCTGGCAGCACTAATAAACCAAGTGTAAAAATTGCCATTAAGTAAATCAGCACAAACACGAAGACAGCATGCCAACTCAGGTGAAAAGCGATCCAGCCACCAAACAGCGGAGCAATAATTGGCATCACTGAAGCAGTGACTGAAATATAAGATAGCGCTTTGGTTAGTTGCATACCGTCATAACTATCACGCAGTACTGACCGACCAAGTACCGAAGCGCTGCCCGCTCCTAGGCCTTGCAGTAACCGTCCCGCTTCAAGGGCAACAATGTTGTCCGAAAACGCGATGCAAATAACCGTACCAACTAGATATACACTTTGCCCCAGAATAAACACCGGCCGACGACCAATCGCATCAGACAATGGGCCGTAAAAAAGCTGAGAGATACCGAAGCCAACGAGAAATAGCGTGACGAGATTCTGAATCGAATGTTGCGGCAAATTCAAGTCATGACCAATCAATGGCAAAGAAGGAAGATAAATACTAACGCCAACTTGGCCTGTGGCAATGATCATCATCGCTAATAACAATGGTGTTTTACGCAAACGTTCCTCCTACTTTGTGACAGATTGATGGCAAACAGTGTATATTTGATACTCAAAGATGATAATCAGCTAAGTTGGAAAGGAATTAATTCCCAAGGAGATACAATGGACTGGATTCAAAGCGTGAAGAGTTATATTCGTGTGGTCGAAGAAGGTAGCTTTAATGCCGCAGCGCGGAAACTCAATACCACCAGCTCAGCTATCAGTAAGCGAGTTCAATGGCTAGAAGATAAAATTGGCGTTCAACTACTCAAACGTACGACCCGCTCAATTAGCCAAACTGAAGCTGGTGCTCTGTTTTATCAACGAGCAAAAAGTCAGCTTGATTCATGGCAATCGGTATTAGATGAAACTCGCTCAGTCAACCAATCACCAGCGGGGCTATTAAAGATTGGGGCAACGTTGGCCGTTGGTTCTAAATTTCTAGTTCATTATCTTGATGATTTTCTTGATAAATATCCAGATATCACACTTCAATTAACAACAACGCTACCAGGTCAATTGCCAGAGCTAAGCTTAGACCTGTTTATTAGCCGGGAATTAGAGCAACTGAACTCTCTGAGTTTCAAAGCCACTGCGCTTTTCGAACATAAAGCCCAGTTTTACGCTGCGCCTAGTTACCTAAAAAAATACGGCACCCCACAATGCGTTGAGGATCTGACAGAGCATAATGTCCTGATTTGGGGAGAAAAACCCTCACGAGAAATCAAAACAAATCGAGGCAAACGTATCAGCTTGTCCGGTAACTTTGCCACGACCAACCCAGAAGCGCTGTTTCATGGTGCCAAAAGAGGCATGGGTATTTTGATGACGAACAACGTCATGATCAAAGATGATCTCAAATCCGGCGCGTTAGTCCCTATCCTGCCCTATATCACAGCGGATAAAGCTACTGTATATGCCTACTATCCAAAGCTGGATTATCAGCATACCCGGACTAAGCTATTCCTCGATTATCTCAAATCACGATTAGAAGAGGAGAAGCGCGCCTAGCTTAGCGTTTTTATCGCTATACCTTTAAAAGGTTCAAGCATAAAAACATGAAAATAATGATTTGTTCGTTCACAAAATTTGAAAAATCTGCCTTAGTAACCGATAGTTTATTTGATGCATATCAAATAATAATTCGTCGTGTCTTACACGATATGTTAATAACAACGCTAGGTGAAATGCTCGATGGGTCAGGTACAAATCAGTTTCCACAAAATTGATGAGATATTGAAGCTAAACGGCACGGCTCAGCTAAACCGAGTCACGTTAGATATTCATCAACACTTGCAGAGCCATTGCACTTGCGTTGTAGAAGTTGCGCATCTTCAGCAATCGGCTCATACCATTTCCTTCGCCAGCAATGGAAAAATTACAGACAACCTAAGCTACCACCTTTCAGGCACCCCCTGTGAAAAAGTGGCGAAAGACATTGGCGAACATATTTTCTATCAAGACCAGGTATACAAGCGTTTTCCTGAAGATAAGATGTTTCAAGAAGATGGCATTCAAGCTTACATTGGCCTGCCATTGAAGACACAAAATGGCGAAGTTCTGGGAATTTTACTGTCTACCTTTACCCGAAGCATCCACGCGAAAGAAGCGCAAGATATCCTCGACTGCCACCGATTTTATGCCAATGTCATTATTCATAGCTTACGTGAAAAGTGGGTCAGTGAACGTTCAGATAAGCTTCTTAATCAGCTTAGCTATGAGGTATCGCATGATAACCTAACTGGACTGCTCAACCGTAGCTGTTTAGCTGATACCTTGGAGACATTAACGCAGCAGGCGACTCGCCCATTCAGTTTGGCGTATCTTGATATCGATAATTTCAAATCGATCAATGATATCAACGGAAACTATATCGGCGACCAAATCATTAAGTTCACAGCTAACGCCATTCAACAGAGCTTGTCGTCGCCAAACAATGCGTTCCGTGTCGCAGGAGATGAATTCGCCTTCATCACGTACGACGAAGATCCTGTAGCCGTGTGTCAGGAAGTACTCGACAAAATTGAAAGTGGCTACAGCGACAAATCTAACCGGATTTCTTTCACCGTTAGTATTGGTATTGCGCGTGCCCCAGTACATATGTTGAACAGCGATGAGCTGATTTTGAATGCCAGTCTCGCTCTCAAAGATTGTAAAAAACACCGCGATACACGGATTCAGCATTACGACACACACCTTAGTGCGTTATACCACCGTAGGACGCAGCTTATTGAGGCAATGCGAATCCAGCTAAGTACTGATATACAAGACAGCGATGAGTTGTATGTGGTGGTTCAACCGATCGTCGATATCACGAGCGACCGCTGGAATTACTTTGAAATTTTGACTCGTTGGAATAGCAATATCTATGGAAATATCTCTCCAGCGGAGTTCATTGAAGCTGCCGAACAATCAGGCCTGATTATCGAGTTAGGTGAACGGATTATTGAACTCGCGTGTATCGCAAAGCAAGAACTCGAAGCGAACCTAGGCTATAAAGTCAAACTCTCCATCAATTGCTCAGCGTATGAGCTGGTTGATTCCAACCGTTATATTAATCACTTAACCAACATGGTTGAAAAGTATCAGCACGAAGCAAAAGACTTTGTTATAGAGCTCACCGAGACCGTCTTACTCTCACAAAGTGGCCGTGAACAGATGGTACTTAACTCGTTGCGATACTTGGGTTTTAAAGTCGCACTGGATGATTTTGGTACGGGATACTCAAGCTTGAACTATATACACAATTATCCGATTGATAGCATCAAAATCGATGCTACCTTTGTGCAGAACATGCTCTCAAATACAACCTCTGAACAAGTGGTGTTTTTGATAGCGCAATTGGCAGAGCTGCTTGATGTGGATTTGATTGCCGAAGGCGTAGAAGACGATAGAGCACTGCAAAAGTTAATTGAAATGGGCTGCCACTACATCCAAGGTTATTTTTACTCTCGTCCACACAGTGTTGAAGAAATCGTACACCTGATAAATGAACGTGAAGTACGGAGTGCCTAACGTACTGAACAGACTGCTGTCATAGAATTCAAATCTAGTTAATGCACAAAGTAAAAGAGACCAAGCTATGCTTAGTCTCTTTTTGTTTTTTGAGCGAAGTACTTTATTACAGCACTGCTTTCTCTTTATCGCGTAATAGTTTATCCATTTCATCTCTGTTCGCGACAAAAGTAGCCATCTCTTTCTTAGGAACAGAACTCGCCATTGGGATATTTGCTCGCATAGCGTTAACTGGACGGCCGTATTCAATCAACTCATAGTGAAGGTGTGGCCCAGTCACTCGACCTGTTTTACCAGAAAGACCGATACGCTGGCCTCGAGAAACCTTTTGCCCTTTCTTCACCAAAATCTTACTTAGGTGTAAGTAACGGGTTTTGTATTTGCTGCCGTGCTCAACAACCACGTAGTTACCCGCATAAGGGTGTTTACGAGTCATGATCACTGTACCATCACCAGTAGAAACGACTGGTGTACCGGTTGGTACAGCAAAGTCAGTGCCGTTGTGCGGCGCAACACGCCCCGTTACTGGATGTAAACGATTAGGATTAAAGCCAGAACTGATACGCCAACGGCTACTTACAGGGTAACGCTGGAATGCGCGCTGTAAGCTTTCACCTTTGGCATTGTAGAATTGACCATCAGTATGAAGGTAAGCGGTGATCTCGCGGCCGCGATTATAAATCTTAATCGCCTCAATTTCGTTCTTACCTGTTGGTACACCATTGATGCTTTGTGAGCGACGAACAACTTCAAATCGATCACCTGCACGAAGATCACGTCCAAAGTTAAGTTGTTCTTTGAGTAAGCTTACGACTTGACTCACTTCCGCCGACGTTAAACCTAAACGACTCGCAGAAGAAGAAAAACTGCCTTGAATAACGCCAACTAAAGGTTCTTGGCTCCACACGCCAGGAATGGAAATATCAGTAAAGTCATAGCTACCATCACTATTCAGCTTGTAGACCACTTTATCTGCAATAGAAAATTGCAGTTCCATTTTCGCTAACTCGCCTGTCGCATCATCACGCCAGAAACGGAGCGTATTGCCCGGCTTAAGTGTATCAAGTGCCAAGTAGTTCAAATCCGTTTCCATTACTTTCATTAACGAGCTGTAACCGAAACCGAGCTGACTAAAAATAGTGCTTAGGTTGTCACCTGCTTGGATTTGATATTCGAAGTTCGGGGTAGTGACAACTTCGGCAGTTGTCGCATCAAGAATTTTTTCAACGACCTGAGATTCAGGTAGGTTCAATGCGATGGTTTTGGTTAAAGATGACTCTTTGAGAGAGTGAGAAACACCAATCGCAACTAAAACTGGCAAGGAGTATAACAGCAGCGCTCTACGACTTGTCAGATTCGGCAACCGTCTTGTAATTTCATTTGTAGACACGGGAATTACTATCTCCTTTCAAACAAGGCTCATAGCTTATGCATTCCCGAATAAGAAATCACTAGGAAATTTCGAGATCTAGCGCAGAAAATACTGAATTTTTACAGAACTCAAAAAAATTCATCACTGTTGCATATGTAAGTTATTCCCTACACGCTGTAATGTGGATGAATTGAATTGATTTGGCGTGTCTGCCATTGCTTGATCGTCACCGTGCGCTAAATATGAAAGCGTGATAGTTGTATCACTTTTCCATTCGAGCTGAGTAAATTTCACGCGGTCACCAACAAAAATACTGTCTAAAAGGACAACTCGGCTCGGCACGGGGTCAAACTTGAACAAGCCAACATAGTTAAACGAACCGCTACCTGGTGTCGTTACAATCATCGGTGCAACAACCCATGAAACACCTTCAATCTCACGCTGACTAATCGACGCAGTTGGAACAAGTACCTGACCTTTTGTCGCACCTGCATCATAGTCACCGATCAAATAGCCGTTTTCTTTATCCCACTCATCAAGAAAAGTGACCGCACCCTGCTCGGGTACTTGGATCTTCCAAGGGTTACGTGCAGTGATGCCAAGCGTCTCTTGCACAATAACGTTTGTTTCTACTTCTGTTTGAGGAAACTTAGCCATGATCTCGTCATCAGACAAACTAAAACGATAAACACCTGCGATCACAACCACAACCAATAAAACGATTGGAATAAGTAGAATAAGTGGTATCGGCAGGATTTTTTTGTGAGTCATGAAGAGTTCCTTGTTTCAAGGTATAAACGAAAAGCGAGTATACCATTGTATACCCAAATGATTTCACCTCTTCAAGTGTTTCAAAATTAAACTAAACTGATTGTATCCAAATAGTTTCAAGTCCAGAGCTCATAACGAGCTAGTGACACAAGCTCTGTGCTCTAGGTCTATTGGTGTATTGGGACAAATAGGTAATCACGATGACAAAAACCATTCATACATGCGAGTGCGCCTGCGGTTTAGTTGAGATCCGTTGTAAGGGAGAGCCCACCCACACGTCTGTCTGCCATTGCTTCGAATGCCAAAAACGAACTGGCAGTGTTTTTGGGGTACAAGCTCGCTTTGAAAAAGAGCACGTCACTTTAAACGGTGAAGTCACTAGCTATACCCGAATTGGCGATGATGGCAGTGAGGTTCAGTATGACTTTTGTCCATCCTGCGGCACGACAATGAGGTTGTTCGTTGCTGCATACCCGGAAATCATGATCATTCCCGTCGGTCTATTTACCGATAAAGAGTTCCACCAACCTACCGTTTCAGTCTATGAACAAATGAAACACGGGTGGGTGAGTTTCGAATGCACAACGGAACACATCTGCTAGCGAGCAATCCGCGTTCACGTATTTACTTTGGCTCGGACAAACGACCTATAAGTGAGATTTTTTGAGAATGATCAATCGAGTTTTACTGTAAAGGGTTTCGTAACTCGGTGTGAGCGTTATAATCGGCTCCTAATATTTGGTGGGGGTTTATTGTGATTTCCAGACTTCCTCGTTGGGTGGAATATGGCGCGTTTCTACTAGCTCTTCTCGCGGGCTGCGTCAACGCCGTTGGTCTTCTCGGCTTTCAACACCAAGCGATAACTCATCTTTCGGGAACCGTAACTCAGCTAGGGAACAGCTTGCTAACAGGTGTGGATAGCTCCATTCACCTGCTCTTCATCGTATTTAGCTTTTTGATTGGCGCTGCCTTTAGCGGCTTTTTTATTGAAAGCAGTGCGTTAAAACTAGGGCGAAGATATGGTGTTGCACTGTGCATAGAAGGGAGCTTGCTCTTACTCAGCTTGGGCTTTTTGGTGCAAGGGGATTTGTACGGCCAATATCTAGCATCAGCAGCATGTGGATTACAAAACGCAATGATCACCACGTTTAGCGGCGCAGTAGTCAGAACCACACATATGACCGGAATCATCACCGATCTAGGGATTATGATTGGAGAGAGCTTGAGAGGTCGTCAATTTGACCGACGTAAAGCAAAATTATTCCTATTCATTTTCTTTGGCTTTTTGTTTGGCGGCGTCGCGGGAGCGGCTCTATTTACGGTATATGGTTTATATACGCTGGTTTTCCCAGCAATATTGGCTTTTTCTACAGCTCTGATTTACTGGAGTTACCTATACATACTTAGCCGTCAACAAAAAGCATAAAATTTCGATCCGATTGAAGCGACATACTTCAATCGGATTTGGCTCAATAGGTTCACACTGCAACGGTACAAGAAACGCTGAACGGCAATTTGACACTGCTAAAAACCTTAGAATAGATAAGGCTAACTGAATTTCTGGCTAAGAAGTTAGTCAGATCAAAATCACATTTGTTTACGATTTTATTATTCCAGTCACAATGCGCCCCATAATTCACTGCGCAATTCGCCTCTCGTGCTACAATTTTCTAACGCAAGCAACATATTCGCATACACTTAGACGTTATTTGACCAATTACCCGACAAATCGGCTGAATAACTAGATGTATTTAATGAATAGTATTGCAATGGATGCAGTTTGCGGGTACCCTCCGCAAAACTGTGATTAAATACGGATGTTTAGTGAATATTTATGTCATGGAAATGGCAAGTATTGACTAGTAGTAACACGAGACAACTATGCATAACACCACTAATGCTACTGAAGCTCCTAAGGGCAACTTTTGGATGTTTTTCATCCCTTCCCTAATTGGTCTTCTACTCTTTATGGCTCCGATCTCTTACGATGGCGGCCTAACCATTCCCGTTGCAGTGATGGCAAAAGTCATCCCTGCGGTGTTAGGCGATACCTTGATTGCTATCGTCACCAGTATCATCGCTTTCATGGCCGTTGCTTCTGTTCTTTGCAAAATTTTTAAGCCAGCTGCAATTTTACGTAATGGTTTTTTAAACGGTCTCTTCAACCCATCTCCACTTTGGCTCGTTGTTCGTTTAATCGGCGGCGCTGCCGTGTTAATGACGTTCTTCCAAGTGGGTCCAAAAGCAATTTGGGAAGAGAACACTGGCGGGCTTGTTCTTACTGGTCTTCTACCTACTCTGTTTGCCGTTTTCATTTTCGCGGGTTTACTGCTTCCGCTTCTTTTGAACTTCGGTCTTCTGGAGCTATTTGGTGCGTTACTCAGTAAAATAATGCGTCCGGTATTCAACCTACCTGGCCGCAGTGCAATTGACTGTATGGCATCTTGGTTAGGCGACGGAAGTGTTGGTATCTTGCTAACCAGCAAGCAATACGAAAATAAGTTCTATACTCAGCGTGAAGCGGCTGTTGTCGGGACCACTTTCTCAGCAGTATCGATCACGTTTAGCTTAGTTGTTATCGCTCAGGTAAAACTAGAGCACTTATTTTTGCCTTTCTACGGCGCTATCTGTCTAGCTGGTATCGTAGCTGCGATTATCATTCCTCGCCTGCCTCCGCTTAGTCTGAAGAAAGATCGCTACATTGACGGCAGCAACCCAGATAAAGACGCAGATGCAGTGCCAGAAGGCCACACCACATTCTCTTGGGGTATGGATCTAGCTCTTAAGCGTGCTGGTCAAGTCACATCGGTTCAGTCTGTATTTAAAGAAGGCGTACACAACGCAGTCGACATGGTATTTGGCGTACTACCTGTAGTTATGGGTCTTGGTACCGTCGCATTGGTGATTGCAGAATACACGCCTGTATTTGCAATTCTGGGTCAACCGTTTATCCCATACCTAGAGCTACTGCAAGTCCCTGAAGCTGTTGCAGCATCACAGACAATCGTTGTTGGCTTTGCAGATATGTTTATTCCAGCAATTTTAGCGGCCTCAATCGATAACGAAATGACACGTTTTGTTATTGCAGCAATGTCAGTAACTCAGCTTATCTACATGTCGGAAGTAGGTGCCCTACTGTTAGGCAGCAAAATTCCAGTAAACATTGTAGAGCTCTTCGTAATTTTCATTTTACGTACGTTAATCACATTACCTGTGATTGCTGGCGTTGCTCATCTTATTTTCTAAAATCGAGACGTCAATAAACAAAGGCTCCGCATCGTCGGGGCCTTTTTTATACCTAAAACTCCGTCCACATTATGCTTTTAGTAAAAAGCTCATAATTTACAAAGACAAAACTTCAACAAAACACCTGTCAGCACCAACAAAATTTTCATCACCTCACCTGTAAAGCCAGTTGATGCCACTGTTTGTTAAGCAATTCTTTTCATTATGACGATTTCATTAATTGAGATCGCAAACATGATCACACTCACAAGTTTTAACGTAAATTGTCGGTTTGTTTAAATTTAGTTAAAAAAGACGACAAATGAGTTCATGTTTTTGACAAAGATGTCGATAAAAATATAACCAAACACAATAGGTTTCTCTTTATGCCCAATTCGCTCGGTTTAAAAGAGGCGAAAGCAAAGTGGAACCAACCGGGAGAATCAGAGGAAAGCTCATGAAATTCAGACATAAGGTTGTCACAGCCTCTTCATTTTTGCTGCTAATTACCGTGTCGTTATTGTCGACACAACAAGTTATGACCATCCGCTCCCAAACTCAGGAGCAAATCGACTCAAGTGCCAACGAGATATTGACCAGTGTTGGTAACACTGTGCAATCAGAAATGAATGCAAAGAAGGATCTCGCTCGCTCCATTACTGAAGTGATTGAGCTTGACCCCAGTTCACATAGCTATGTTCAAAACATACTTGAAAGACCCACGCCAAAAAGCAGCTTCCTTGCCATCGGTTTTGGTTATGAAAGTAATGGCTTTGTGATTGAAAATGACGACGGCTGGGATGCGGGTCCAGACTACGACCCACGTCAGCGTCCTTGGTTTATTGCAGCTAAGAGCAAAGGCGATTTGGTCGTAACCGATCCGTACGTCGATGCGTCTTCGAAAAACGTTATAATCTCTGTTGGTACGCCAGTAAAAGAAAATGGCCAGTTTTTAGCCGGTATGTTTTATGACCTCGAATTAACTACCCTTTCAGATCTGGTCAACCAAGTGAATCTGTTTGATGCTGGTTACTTATTTCTGGTCACCGCTGATGGCACAACCATTGCTCACCCTCAAAGTAAATACAACGGTGAGAAAGTCGGTAGCTACCTCCCACAAATCGAACTTACGCAATCAGCACAACATGTTGAGATTGATGGCAACCGCTACATGGTTAACCTGACTCACATTCCTGGCGAGAACTGGTACGTAGGTTCGGTGATCGATGAAGCTGTTGCCTATTCTGCCGTAGGAGAGCTCCGTAACAACGCTATTATTTATTCAATCATTGCCGTGATTGCATCTATTATCGCCCTAACTCTGTTGATTCGCACTCTCATGCGTCCTTTGGACACGCTAAACAATGCGATTAAAGATGTAGCATCAGGGAAAGGCGACCTCACACAACGCCTCGAAACAGATACTGACCAAGAGTTTTCTGAGCTTGCCACAAACTTCAATACGTTCATGGAGAACTTACAACAGCAAATCATTGAGTCGAAACGTATTTCTGATCAAATTTTAAACGGAACTCAAATCACCGCTGAGGGCGCAAAAGACTCGGCAGGCGCAATTCACACGCAGCTGCAAGAGCTAGAACAACTTGCTACCGCGATGCATGAGATGTCTGTCACCGCGACAGAGGTTGCTAATAATGCGCAAGGTGCGGCAAGTGCAGCCAAAGAAGCCGACCAAGCAACGGTTGAGGGGTCTTCTATCGTTGGTGAATCGACACAAACGATAAACATGCTTTCCGATAGCATTGACCTTGCAGTCGAAGAAGTACAAGTGTTGGAATCTGCTACCGCCAATATCGAAACGATTCTAAAAGTCATCAACGATATTGCGGACCAAACAAACTTACTCGCGTTGAATGCCGCAATCGAGGCTGCACGTGCGGGAGAATCTGGCCGAGGCTTCGCCGTTGTTGCAGATGAAGTACGTACACTGGCACAACGTACTCAAGAGTCGACAACAGAGATTCGTACTATGATTGAGCAACTACAATCTGGCGCTTCATCTGTGGCAAATGCCATGCATCAAAGCAAAGGTAGTGCTATAGAGGCCGTTGAAAAAGCGGGTTTAGCAAATAGTGCGTTACAACGCATTCGTGACGCGATTCAGCGTATTTCCGATATGAACTTGCAAATTGCCTCAGCAGCTGAAGAGCAAAGCCTTGTCGCTGAAGAGATCAACAACAATACGGTGAATATTAAAGACCTATCGACTCAAGTCGCCGAATCGGCAAATCGAACCAACGACGCGATGCAGGCGCAACAAGAAGATGTACATAAACAAGATCAAATCTTAAATAGATTTACTGTCTAACACTCATCTAAGCAAAAACAGCGAGCATCGGCTCGCTGTTTTTGTTTTTAACCCTCTACCCTAGTATTGGTCGATGTTACGTGTGCCATGTTGGTGCTTTTAAGCTCAACATTACAAGAACGCCGACTATGTGTCCTTTCAAGTTTAATTGAACTCGACATGGATATAGCGATCCTTAAAACGGCGATAATAACGGTCGTCCACTTTTAGATAAGTGAAATCTCCAATCTTTATGTAGGTACTATTCCGAGGAATTCGGTCATGGTAATAGTAACTGCGCCTTGGTCGTCGGTTCTCAACATAAATAACGTCACGATGTTTGTGTTTATGCTTGTGTTTATGATGGTGGTGATGCGCATGATGGTGATCGTACCGATGTCGATGCTTATGCTTCGGGTCAGCCACCGCTTCTGTACTCAACACACCTAAAGACAACATAACGCCAACCATGGCAAAAGATAATTGCTTTGACACAACAGAGCCTCTTATTCATATCAACATCGATATAATAGAAGGGTGAATCACTGTACATGTCAGCCTTTCGCTAAGGAGTTTTACTAAAAAGTCAGCACTAACCGTGATTATCAGAGAAACGTCAAACATCACAAATGCTGATGACTTTGAGTGGCCTAGGTTCGGCTATGAATACAAAAAAGCCGCCCGTTTGAATACGAGCGGCTCAGTTTTTAAATAAGCTAGCGTGATTTTATACTGCTTGGGCAAACAGCAAGAAACAGCCGAATAGGAAGATCATGCTCATTCCCATTGCGCCGCCACCAGCTTCATAAATATTGTCATCTTCTACCGGCACTCGGCGCACTTTCATGGTCATTGATAATGGGACAAAGACCGCGAGAAACACAAGAATAATCCCCGCGTAGCTGAGAATAGCTAGGAAGTGTTCTGGCGCAAATACAGCACCTAATAGTGGTAGCACAAAAGTAGTAACAAAAATCACTGGCTTACTTGCTTTCAGTAGGTCTGCATTTTGATCGTATAGCGCCATTGCAACACCTAAGAACGACGTTAGCAGTGCCAAACCAGTAAACATGGATAGGATGAACTCTAAGCCCTCGTATTGCTGACCTAGTACCGAGATCAACTCTGTTACGTTGGAGTATTGAACAAGCTCATGAGGTGGTAGGTTGCCGACAACCGCTAACAACCATAACAGGTAACAAACAAGCGGAATAGTTGAACCCACGATAATCATATTACGCAGTTGTGTTTTACTCGCTTCTTTGTTGTAAGTTACAAGCGATGGGATCACGACCATAAAACCGAAACTGGTGAAAAGCACCGAACTGGTTTTGATAAGTGCCATTTTATCGTCGCTCACAACCTCATCAAGTCCTTCAAACGAGACGCTTGGTGCAAGCGCAAAAAGTGTCAGGATCAGCGCTACGATCATGCCTAGGAACAAACCGCGATTCAGCTTATCTACTACCCCTGTACCTGCCGAAACAATGATACCAACTAAAAGAGTAAAACCGACTTGGCTTGAGATCGTAGATGTTGGAAGCCCAATTGAGGCTGTTACTTTTTGTACGAGATCACCCGCACCAATGATGTAAGCCATTAATAGACAAACTAACAGGGCGTAAAGCAAGCTGTTGGTTACCAACTGGCCTCCTTTACCAAGCGTTTCGCGAGCAATTGCATTCATGCTCACACCACCACCTACTTTGCAACTGGCTTCAAGAAGGAGCAGCGCAGCATAAGTCGTTCCAGCCCAGATGAACAACATAAGAAGAGTGCCCCAAAGGAGGCCAAATTGAGCAAGCACCATTGGTATAGCAAGCATACCAGCGCCAAGAGCAGTACCTGCAACGATCAGGGAGCTGCCGACAAGTTTTAGGTTCACGGTTAATACCTCTAAATTCAATCCGTTAATTTCTCGCCAGTTGTGCTTTATCTAAAGCACACAGCAAAACGCTCCGACTTAGTCAAAATTTGGTTACAAGAGCACTATGTTACAAGAGCCCTGTATGGCTAAGAAAACATGCAACAAAAGGTGGTTAATCATTTGCACATGAACACTTGAGAGTCATTTTTGGCGATGTCATCGTTGATGAAATGTGCGCAACTTTGGGTTCGAAGCAAAATTGTTCATCTTAATTCATCAACCCCATTCGTTATGAATGGATTTGGTTCGAAAAGATTGTAAGGCATAAGCAGGACGATTGAAAAGCAAAAGGTCAATCTTATAGCGATATATTTTAACAACTCTTATCTTTTACCTAAGATGTGTTGTTTTTTTCGTCACTAATTAGTCTTTTATCGCTTAAAGAGAAGGAAGAACGTGCTCAATGGCTCAATTTGGCTGGGTGTACAGATTAATTTACAGTTTAAGTGAAGGTGTTAGATTCCAAGGACGTAGCCTAGATCGGACAATATCGCTATTATTCGCTGCGTACCGACACTGTTCGGTTCACATACCTCTAAACACTGATTTACGGTTCGAAAATATAGGTAAATGAGTGTCCGAATGCTGGGTGTGGTTCCCCAGCATTTGCATCCTTTCTTTTAGATGTCATCAATTGATCGAAATTGCGTAAATCTTGTATCGCCCGGCTTTACGACTGTGTTAATACGCTTTATCTAGCGCGCCAATGATATAAGTTAACACTGGAATACCCATATCGGCGACCTGCTTCTCAGTCTCACTCATGTTTTCATGCGCCATCCGCAGCTCTACTTCACTTATCGATTCTTTGTGAAGGTAAAGCTCTTTGTAGTTCATCAATCGCTGTTGTGACTGTTGAATCAGTGTCACAACATTCTCTTTAGTCTCACGATGTTGCTGATCAATTTCACTAAATAAATGATCTAAAATGCGTTGCATTTTGCGAATAGAAGCTTTCGTTTCTATTGATTTGTATGATTGATACTTTTCCATTGAGTTAATAACTGACTAAAATATTTACGTTTTTATAAGACAGTTATTTTTATACTGATTGCAAAGCAGGTAAATATGTGGTGGTTAAACTGGTCCACTTCTTGCTCCGTTTAGGTCAAAACTGTCCTTTCAGGAGAGCACATGCAGGTAGACCCTATAATTCAAGCACTGATCGCAAGACGAAAATCGAATGGCCTCTCCCGTGAGCAAATGGCAAACATCGCTGGAATGAGCGTAAAAACATATCAAAGGATCGAGCGCGGAGAGTCCGATCTTAAACTCTCACAATATCGTGCCATATTGCGTTCGCTTCATTTGACTGACCTAGATATTGCCTTAGATGTACGTGATGTTCAGCATGTCACAGCAAATGACTTAACGGCCGTGGCGCGATTGCTCTCACCGGAAGCTCAGTCCCTGCTCGTTCGCCTATTATCGTTAGTCCTTGAACAAAAGAACAAGAAAGGTGATTAACGACATTGCTCATACCCAAACGATGAATGCCCTGTTGAGCGTTGAAACATGAATCGTTTAGACAAAAGTAAAACTCGTCAAATGACGAGTTTTATTCTTTATATCAGTCCGTTACTCTAGGCTTTTCAATTCCGATGTATCAACGCCTTTTATTGCATCTTTCGCCACTTTATCAGGATCAAAGACATCACGTTCTTCATATGAATTATCAATCATGCCTTGTCCTATCGCGGTCGCCTGCTTTTGTAACTTGTTACCCTCTACCTCACCAGCATCCCAGCCTTGCCGATAATCTGAGTCGGTTTGATACCTTGTTTCGTCCTTAATATAGTGTTCAAAATCATTCCCTGCCTCTTGCATACCACTATGCCGACCGTCATGAAAGCCTTGGATATAAGCTTCATCATAACCGCTCTCTTTTAACGCGCTGTCACTCGTACCACAGCCTGAGAGGAGAACAAAAAATAGCGAAACGAATACCTTATGAAACATATTTAGGCCTCAAAGCTTTCAAATAAATTAATCATAGTTCGCGATTTCAACTTCTGCTTACTTCAGGCTATTCGATAGCATTGTGACTCGACGAAGCCTGTGAACTTGAGTCCCTACAGTGAGTACAAAGCTGGACAAAGCATCACACCTACTGATAAACATTATACTCAACGCGCGTTTAATACTTCCATCGCAAGTGCTTCGTCATCTTGCTCAGCCAAACCACTGATACCAATTGCACCGACGACTTTCCCCTCTTGTTCTACAGGTACACCACCCATAAAGCCTGTGATCTTCGGGTCAGTCCAATAACTCAACTGCTTACCCGTCTCACGAGCCCAAGCACCCAGATTGCCGCTAGGCTGACGGTCTCTAGCCGAGGTGTAAGCTTTGTTATGTGCCAACAAACCTGCTTGCACACTCACATCATCCATTCGGGCAAAACCGAGCAATTCTCCATGTGTATCAACCACGGCAACCGCAATGTTCTGCTTGCGAGCAGTCGCAATTTCCAATGCCGTTTGAATCAGAGTTTGAACTTGTACGTATTTCATTTTTCTCTCCTACGGGATCTCATGACCAAGGGTTTTCTCGAACAAGCCATACCAATGGCTACGTGATAGCGTGACGTTCTCTACTTGAGCACAAGCGCGAATACGCTGTGGGTTTGCAGTACCAATAACAGGCTGAATTTGGTTTGGGTGACGCGTTAGGAAGGCTAAAACAATCGCCTCAGACGACACGCCATATTCAGCTGCTAGCGCCATTACCATCTCCGCCGTCTGTCTGGTGTTGTGATCATCAGAATGTAAACCACGCTCTGAGAATCTTCCTTGCGCCATACTGCCCCACGCTTGCAGTTGGATATTATGCTTACGGGCATGTTCCAGTGTTCCCGCAACGTAGTCAGATTCCGACGAAGGAAGCCCCATGCCTTGCTTAATAAAGTCAGACTTAGCCAGACTCATTTCCAACTGGTTCGCCACAACAACTTCGCCCGTTGCTTGTTGAAGAAGGTCAATTTGAGCACTGTTCATGTTAGAAACACCGAAGTGGTTAACTTTGCCAGCTTGTTTCAGGGCTTTTAGCGTTGTGCCCAGTTCTTCAAATTCAACCAAAGGATCAGGACGATGCAGCATCAAAACATCAAGATTTTCCACGCCAAGGCGTTCAAGAATGCCCTCAACAGAAGCCGTCACCCATTTGGCAGAGAAGTCATACTGCTTAACACCTTGCTCATCTCCTAGACGGATGCCGCACTTTGATTGCAGATACATTCGTTCTCGTAAGGTTGAGTCATTGGCTAAGATGCGCCCAAACACTTCTTCAGCCTTACCGAATTTGTAGATATCCGCATGATCAAAGAGATTGATGCCAACCTCTAATGCTGCCTCTACAGCGGCATAAGCTTGGTTTTCATCTTGGGCGGTTAATGGGTTGCGATTCCACTCCCCTCCAAGTCCCATACAGCCGAAGACCAAGCGGCTAACGTTAGGTAAGGTTTTGGCGAGCGGTAGTGTTGGATTGTTCATCGTTATTCTCACTTTTCCGATTTCTGCATCTTCAATTTCTTAAATTAACTCGAACCATCTTACCGTTCGTAAAAATTAGTTTAATACCGTAAAATCGAATTCATTATCCTCGTTACCGAACAATTAAAGCGAGCAATAAAGATGGCAGATTATAAGAGAATCGAAAAACTGATGCTGTTTGCTGAAGTGGCTCAAACACTCAACTTTTCTAGAGCAGCAGAGCAACTTGGTATCTCTAAAAGTTACCTGTCGGAACAAATCAAGCGATTGGAATCGGAACTCGCAACGCCTTTGATTGTTCGAACCACACGCAGCGTGAGATTGACGGCAGAAGGTGAATCGATCTTTGCACAAGCGGAAGATCTCAAACGCCGCGTAATGGAAATGGAAAAGAGTTTAAGTCAGCGATCTGAACAAATAGACGGTCTGATTCGTCTTACCGCTCCCAAGATGTTTGCTGAAGCGGTGCTGCATGATTTGTGTGTGGCGTTTCGCGCTTTACATCCAAACGTAGAGTTCGAGATTCTTTCTAGCTATCAAGCGTTTAATCTGACAGAAACCAGCGTTGATTTTGCGTTTCGAGCGACAAGAACGCCGCCAGAGAATATGATTGCTCATCACCTTTTGGACTACCACCACTGGCTGGTTGCCTCTCCTCAGTATCTGCAAGAAGAAGGTACGCCGGAGACATTAGATGATTTACAAGAGCATCAATGCTTAACCACATTGCATCAAAAAGAGTGGCCGTTAAAAACGGGAACAGTTCAAACCCAAGGTTGGCTTTCAAGCAATGAAAATCGCTTACTCAAAGAATCAGCCCTGTCTGGCAATGGCATTGCTCGGTTAGCAAGTTACTTTGTCGAACAAGACGTTGAGCACGGCCGTCTAGTGCAGGTTCTATCGGAAGAAACTGACCACCAGCACAACGCGGTTTACTTGGTGTACCCACAACTTATCTATCAATCAGCGAAAACCAGAGCCTTCATTGAATTCGTGAAGCAGCACTTTGCTATGTAACTAAGGCAGTTAATCCGCAGACCACACCGAGCGAATATCTGGCCAACCCCAGTTAGTAAGAGCGACGTCTTCTAAAACACCTTGGAAACGCAAAGTTTGTGTATGGTGGAACATGGGTGCAATCCAGTATTCGCTGATCAACGTCGATGCAATTGGCTCCAATGCATTAAGGTAGTCCTCAAGTGGAACGAAAGATCTGACTCTCTGTAGTTGTTCATCTAACCATTGTGCGTTCTTCTCTCCCAAAGTGTGGAATAGCACAGCGTTGCTGAAGAAGTTCGTGAACGCTGAGGCATGACGATTATCATCTAGGTTTATGTTCGTCACGACCATCGTCTCATTTAGCTCACCATTCTTAGCTTTCTCGTTCAGCTCACGATAGGAATACATAACAATTTCTACTTTACTGCCAACACTCACCAAACGATTAGAAATAGCCCGCGCACAGCGACGCAACGCGGTATAGTTATATCCGGCTATCGTAATGTGTTTAGGTAACTTAAGCGGCTCACTGAACGGACGGAGCACTGGCTTCCAACCTGGTAGCAGGTTATAAGCGGGTATACTCCCAAATACAATATTCTCGCGGCGCATCACTTCGGCCAAGTGCTCAGGTTGAATTAGCTCACTAATATAACGGCGCTGCGCTAAAGAGAGTTTGTGCTTAGCGTGCTGATTAAATAAGGCGAATAAGCAACCATCTTCTATTCGACTACGCTTGCTCGCCGATGAGTTTTCTCGGTTTTGCGTCGACATATAGTGTCCACACAAATCCTCCTCGGGCGAAGTATCCCTTTGCAACGTATTTGCTGCCAATGACGGGTTCTCCATTTGCTCGTCATTAACAATCCAGATAGTCACCAAATCCGTTAGAACTCTACATGCATAATAACCATTAAATGCTTGCAGTTTTAAACGACTTTCATTGTGCTCGACAACAGAGAATGGGCCACTTCCGACCACCAGCTTGTTATTCGCTACGTTAACTTGGCTTACTGGTTGAATGCCGTATTTCACTCCAGAAATAAGTCCAGCAAAGCCCAAGTCAGCTCGATTAAGCTTAAAAACAACTTTCAATGGCGTTGGCGCAGTAATGTTAGCAACATGTGCCAACTCTTTTTCGTAGTACTGTAGTGAACTCAACTTTGCAAACAAGCTAACCACTGTTTCTGCATCAATGGAATTACCATTATGAAAAGTCAGACCTGGACGAAGGTAGAAAGTCCATTCGTAGGTGTCTTCGTCATAACGCCAGTGATGTGCGAGTTCTGGTTGCACTTTCCCATTGTTATCACTCGAAACTAAGCAACAATAGATTTGCCTTAATAAGAAACGTTCGCTGCTACGCTGAAGTTGATGTGGAACGACGCGCTCAAACATTCGCTTATAGGTTAATTGAATATTGAGCTGTCCTTCTTGCACAGAAGCACCAGACGTTGTTTTTAACAAACGGCCAAATGCCAGTTCGTCTTCATCTAATATCGCCAGCGCTTTTTCATACTTGCCTAACTTGATACGTTCAAGAGCCAAGCTCTCTTTTAAAACGTCTAACTCCATATTCAGAATGAGAGTCGATCGTTGGTTCCGCCCAGCTTTCGGATGCCAGCTCAACCACGCCTTCTGCTGCATTTGCGTTAGCAGGCTACGAGCATGCCGAGAAGAAGTGAACATGATGTCGGCAATGTCCTGTAACGTGGTTTTTGTTTCATCACCAACGCTAAACGAGAGTAATCGTTGGTAATAGCGAAACAAATTGAGATCAGACACTGAATCAACCTTAGATCTGTGAAGTTTGTGGATAGGAATAGTTTACTTAAGTTGGCGGTAATAAAATAAGAAAACTTCCTAATTATCTGTTCCCCTTTTCCACAATTAACCTCCAAATTCGGCTTTAAAGCCCCATATATTTACGTTATTAGGAAAAAAGCCAACAAAAGCACTCTCTTTTTTATATCCCCTTTTATACACATAATTTACTCGTCAGCTAAAGGAGGAAAAAATGAAGAAGCCAATGATGGCGTACTTTTTTCAGCAACGCCTAGCTCAATCGAGTAATAAAATAGAAGTGATGACTCTGGTTTATCTTAACGATATGTTCCAGTGGTCATAGCCTAACCTCAAGCAGAACTTAGCTCCTGATACTACACCCCCACTTCGTTGTATCTTAAGTTCTGCTTTTTCATCTTTTGCACTCTACTACCTTATTGCAGGTTACTAAAAGTTAACTAGTTGAAACACCGCAAAACAGAGTCTACATTGAAGTCTCATCCCCCAATCGCTTTGTTGAGAAAGGGGCATTCATGGATATACACCACCAATTCGGGAGTCAATATGGCAACTTCAGTGAAACTTAAAGCGGGCGACAGCTTCCCTCATCTTCAAGCCACTTTGCTAGATGGTTCAAGCGTAACGTTGGGTCAGCCGCAAGGTGATGCGACTTGGCAAGCAGTATTCGTTTATCGTGGTAAACACTGCCCTCTTTGTACTAAGTACCTCAACGAGCTTGAGAGTTACAAACAGGCTTTCGCTGATGCTGGCGTCGATATTCTTGCCGTTTCTGGCGATTCAAAAGCACAGCTAGAGGGGCATCTAGAGAAACTCGAAATCAGCTTCCCTATCGCTTACGGCCTGACCGAAGAACAAATGAAAACGCTAGGCTTGTATGTATCTATTCCTCGATCTGAACAGGAAACCGATCATAATTTCGCAGAACCAGGTCTGTTTGTGGTGAATGAACACGGCGACTTACACGTGGTGGATATTTCAAACAACCCGTTTGTTCGCCCTGAGCTTGGCGCGCTATCACGCGGATTGGCATGGATTCGCGATCCAAACAATAACTACCCTATCCGTGGCACATTGGATTACTAATATCTTCTACACCCAAGTAAACTTTCTATCCTTAAATAAGCTAGGATTCTTGCCTTAGTGAGAATAACTTGGAATGCATATCAGATCCGTGAGATCTGATATGTATAAACAAGTTGGAAATAAAGTCCTTGTTCATTATACAACGTCTTGATGAAAAACAAGATCAGTGAAGCCCAGACTCCCCTCAAACAACGTTAAGTATTTACTTCTAAGTCACTTTCACGATAAACACATGAAATTAAGACTAAAAACTTAGACTTAACGGATATATAAATCATAACGGTACCTACACAAGTAGTTGGCTAGCGATTATTATCCTATTGCAACTCACAATTGTGCAAATCTAATAATTCATACCATAAATGAAAACATAGATACCGTAAGAGACAAAATAAAAGCAAACGATTAAATTACCAATAAAACACCGTTCAATTAAAATAAAAAACATTTCACTTTATAAAAATTTAATTAATCGTTATTTGCAATCACACATCTTAATTGAGAAATACAGTATGAATAAAATCTCTTTGCTTTATATGGCCGTTTGTATCGGATTAGTTGGATGCGGTTCAGGAGGAAGCGACAACGATCCAGCAAAAGATATACATCCCACCATTTCAAATCCGGAACAAGTCAACGCAATGACGGTGGACAAAGGTCATTTCTATTGTTCTGTAAACCAACAAAAACTGGAACACGGAGGGACATCTGCAAGCATGTCCTACCTGATTGAAAAGAAAAGAAATTCTACGGTTGTTGACGATTATGAATGTACCGAATACGGTTTAAAGAAAGGTGAGTCAATTATCGTCACTAAAAGTGCAATTGAAAACTTTTCATACTCAAAACATTATAAAAGCACGAAGAAGAATGACATTAATGGGTTTAAAATCATCTACCCTACAGGACTTACGACTCCGATTAATAAAGATTATGAAAAAATTACGATCACGTATAATACGGAGAGACCTGACGTTAACATTAAGATAATTCAATATTTTGACGAAAAGTCTAAATTATATACCATCAAAAAATATGAAAGCCACGTTAACGACAACTCACCAATAGGTTTAGTTGAGAAAGAGGAATTCGATAAATATTCCGATTTTGAAAAGAAACTGGAATTAAATAGTGCTTTTTTAAATTCAACTGAAGTGAGTGATTTATTCTACAACTTATTAAGTATGATAAAATAATAACTAAAAATCAAAAACTTAAAAAGTACGATTATGCTCAAGTAGCTTCGATATGCCTGACTCGAAAGAGTACGTTGTTTTACGAAACAAATTACGATTTTAATGAAGCACATCTAAGTTACTTGGGTATAAACGGCGATGTATTGTTAATCAGCTTTCAAAAGAGAGTGACGTTTGCGATTAACTACTTTGGTCTTAACGAAGCTCAATTTGATGCTTTTCAGACCAAATTCGCAAATCATCAAGAATCTTAAGTGCGGTACGGCCGAACTCTGTTAGTTCATAGCTGACTGCAATTGGGCGGTCGCTGATCACTTTACGCACCACCATACCTTCCGCTTCTAGCTCTTTAAGACGTTGGTCGATCATCTTTTTACTTGCACCGCCTAGCATGCGTGCTAAGTCATTGAAACGAACTGGGCCGTCTTTCAAATGATAAATCAGAGAACCTTTCCATTTACCACCAATTAGACGCATCCCTTTCTCGATAGCACATGGCTCCGCACATACGTTCGCCACTGACTTACGACCTTTGCTATCTACACTGATTCTGCTTTCCACAATACACCTCAAGATACGCACTTAATCTAGGTAACGAAAAGTAAGCTATATACATTTAGTGCTTTAGAGTAATAAAAACGTCACCTCGCCGCAAACAAATAAAAATGGACCGCATGCAGCAGTCCATCTCAATTCATCATTCAGTTCGCACTATCTTTCTAAAAGGATTAGAAGTTTTCGTTAATGTGAGCTTCGAAACGAACAAAATCGTTTTCGATATCTGCGTTCTTCATCACATCATAACAAGCGAATGTAGGTAATGCTGACATACCAAAGAAGCGGAAGTTAGCGTGCATGTGGAACATCAAATCATCCACGCCTTTACCTTGGAATAGGTATTCGTTCTCATCATCAAACGATTCTTCTGGCGCGTTGAATGTCAGTGAAAGCATGTATTTGCTGTTGGTTTGAGTACCGCCTGTACCATAGTTTTTCTTTGGTTCTTCTGCGCTACGGCCATCAAATGCACACAGTGCGCCGCCCATACCCGCAGTAAACACGTCGTCCATGTATTTTTTGAATGACCAAGGCACAGACATCCAGTTGATTGGGCTTTGGATGATCACGCGATCAGCCCACTCAAAGTGTGCGAGTTGCTCATCTACGTTGATCTCATCTTGCATTGTCACAACGCGAACTTCATGGCCTTTTGCTTGCAGAAGCGTCTGTGCTTTGTCGACAAGAGAAGCGTTTAGACGACCTTCTGAGTATGGTGATGGTTCGTGTGCATTGATGATCAGTACATTGCTCATGGGATTACCTTTAAATAAGTTCACAAGATGACGCAATAACCATTGTGCGTCGGATGTGGTTTATTATGGTAACCTAGAAACATAGTGCAATTAGTTAACTTTTAGTAACCTACTTAATTTTTGATTATATCTCTGTTTTTAAAAGATATATTTTTTCAACTTTTTATTCATCGCTATTTCCCGATTAATTTTTTCATCGATTTGTTGCATCTTTCACAGAGCAGGCGTACACTTTATCGTAATTCGACGATTAACTATTAAGGCCAGCGAATGAGTGATAAGTGCAACGACACGTGCGAAGTTGTTTTTCAGACAACGCAACAACAGCTCGAGAAAGAACAAACTCTAGCAGCACAAGCAAAAGCTTTGTCACATCCAGCACGCTTGCGCATTCTGCATATCCTGCACACGCTCGATACCATGGGTGGTTGTTTGAACAGTGATTTGGTTTCTGAACTGGGTCTTGCGCAATCTACTGTTTCCGAGCACTTGCGTATTCTAAAGCAAGCTGGCTTTATCAGCGCCGAGCCAAACCCACCTAAGGTGTGTTACCGCATTCAACGCGACGCGTTTGATCAGTTCAATCTAGGATTTTCCAAGTTATTTGATTAATTCCCTTTGCACGCTGCTCAGGCGTGCAAAGATAAACTATACCTTTAACTATCGCCTTTCGACGATAAACGAATAAGAGAACACTATGACTACTCAAATTTTAAATAGTGCCAGCGACAAAATGAGCTTCTTGGACCGTTACCTAACGGTGTGGATTTTTGTTGCAATGGCAATCGGTGTAGGTATTGGCGCAGCATTCCCTCAAGTAGCTGAGTGGAACGAGTCAATGTCAGTTGGTAGCACAAACGTACCGCTAGCGATTGGTTTGATTTTGATGATGTACCCGCCACTCGCAAAGGTAAACTACAACCTGCTAGGTACAGTGACGAAAGACAAAAAAGCAATCACGCTGTCTTTGGTCATGAACTGGATTGTCGGCCCTATTTTGATGTTCATCCTTGCATTGACTTTCCTAGGTGATCATCCGGGTTACATGGTTGGTATCATTCTGATCGGTCTTGCTCGTTGTATTGCGATGGTGCTTGTATGGAACGATATCGGTGGCGGTAACAAAGAATACGGCGCAGCCCTAGTTGCACTAAACAGCGCTTTCCAAATCGTGACTTACAGTGTGATGGCATGGTTGTTCATCACTGTGTTGCCACCAGTCTTTGGCTACGAAGGTTTCGTGGTTGATATCTCGATGATGGACATCGCGGAAAGCGTTCTGATTTACCTTGGTATCCCATTCCTAGCGGGCTTCCTAAGCCGCAAATGGCTGGTCGCTGCGAAAGGTGAACAATGGTACAACGACGTGTTCATCCCACGCATTTCACCAATTACGCTTATCGCCCTGCTTGCGACCATCGTGCTGATGTTCAGCTTGAAAGGTGAAATGATTCTTGAACTGCCAATGGATGTATTCCGTGTAGCAATTCCACTGGCTATCTACTTTGTGTTGATGTTCTTTGTCAGCTTCCTCGTTGGTAAGAAAATGGGCATTGACTACGACAAAAACGCGTCGATTGCTTTCACGGCAACAGGCAACAACTTTGAATTGGCAATTGCGGTTTCTATCGCGGTGTTTGGCCTAAACTCAGACCAAGCTTTTGCTGGTGTCATTGGCCCGCTGATCGAAGTGCCTGTGTTGATTGCTTTGGTGAATGTAGCATTGCGAATGAAGGCCAAATATTATGGCTAACCTAAAAAGCACAAAAAATACAAAAGCGGTAAAACATTAACTCACTACCGTTTTAATATACTCGCTGGGCGTTAGGCCGAACTTACTTTTAAAGCGTTGGCTAAAACGCCCCTCTGACTGATAACCACACAACTGTGCTAGCAGCGCAACGTTATACGAGCCATTTTGCATCAAGTAAAGTGCGTGATTTAAGCGCACTTCTGCCAATACTTCACGATACTGAGTACCTTCTTGTTTCAGTTTTCGTATCAATGTTGCTCGGCTCATAGCAAAGTGCCCCGCGACCATATCTAATGGATGCTCCTCCCCTGGAGAGCGCGATAAGTAACGACTAAGTTTCTGACTAAAGGAGATATGTGAACTCGAGAACAACCGATGCAATAACCCTCTCTCAGCTAGCTGCTGATATAGGCCCATAATCCAATAGCGTTGTGTCGCTTCACTTAAGCTTTCCCGCTCAAACGAAAACAAAGCATTTAACGTCGCTTGCAATGCTTTATCTGTCTCAACAACGGGTACATAGTTTCCTAATGCGTTGCTCATGCTTAGCTCCAACATTTCATCGCTAGGCACACAGTGAAAACTGAACATTCGAGAAAGAAATCGCCCTTGTAGAGGAAGATTTTCAAAATTTAGGGATGCATTTGCTTCACAAAGCATGATATTTGGATGATGGATGTCGAGTACTTCGTCTTTCCAGAAAAGATGTTTACTCCCCTTAACAATCTGAATAATGCTTGGGGAGTGAATCCTGACATTACGAAGCTTCTGCTGCTGCTCCGCACGAAACAGCGTAACCTGATATTGGTGACCCATTCTCTCCCCTTATATTCAATTATCGCGTGTAAGTCGTGGTTAATGTCGTTTTACCCAAAGCAACACTATTCAAAGTAAACCCTACAATGGCTGGTGGCGTGTTTTCATCCAATTTCAGTTCTTCAGTTGGCAATGCCCACACCGTAAACTGGTAACGATGCATCCCATCATTCTTTGGAGGACACGCGCCGCCGAACCCCGTTGTGCCGTAGTCAATACGAGATTCTTTGCCGCCTAACTTGTTCATATCAATGCCTCGAGGCAGTTCGCTAACGGTGGATGGAATGTAAATTACCACCTTCTAAAGAAGGTGGCTTTGTGTGAGCCCCCTAAAAGGGGGCCTTTGTTTAGTCCAGCGCC
>NZ_JAWPOX010000457.1:0-734 GCF_033344475.1 Vibrio sp. 1288 | reverse complement strand
TGCCATACCTGAGGCGTTATCATGGAACGCGACTTGGTGAATGTAACTCTCCATCAATTTACGTTCTGAAATGTCGCGATGGCTACCTACCATGTAATGACCATGCTCAGTTTCTTTGGTCATCGCAACGCCTTCAATCCAAACGTATTGCCCGTTGGGTTTACGCAGGCGGTAAGTGGTTGTGACACGCTTATTGTCGGTATTAATGTGGGCATCGACGCGCTTGGACAATCTTTCCCTATCCAACGGATGCACCAAATCCAACCAACGATCTAGGTTGATGCGTCCAGCATTGATTCCAAGTTGCTCATAAAATCCCTGATTGTAGAAAACCATCGTCCCGAACTCGTCCATGTAGAAGAGGCCTTCGTTGAACACATCAAAGATATGAATAAAGCGTTCTTCGACGATCTTGAGAAACTCGCGATCATTGTCTGAGGCCTGTTGATCAAAAATGGTGGTCAAGACATGTCCTCCTCGTGCCTTACTGGCAACAGAGATGAGTGGGCGTTCCTGTAACAGGGAAATGAAGTAATCATGCGCATTATTAAGATACAAATGCTAATTTAAAATAGTAGACAGTCATGTTCTTGCGCTTTCAAATGAATAAAACTTCGTTCAGTTTAACTTGCTGATCATCGATATTTATAAAACTTAGTCAACAGTAAATCGTGTTTATATGAAATAGTTATTGATGCATTCCTCAAATTATTAAAATTAGTTAATAATGCTGT
>NZ_JAWPOX010000456.1:0-735 GCF_033344475.1 Vibrio sp. 1288 | reverse complement strand
GCTTAAGTACGAAGTCTGGAGTGATTGGGTACTGTCCAACTTTACCGCGTACACCGTCCGTACCAAAGTAACGTCTTTTATTCGACATAAACTTACCTTTATTATTTTTAAATATTGTTTTGCGTCATTTCGACAATTTTCATTGCTTCAATAGTTTCTTCAAAATCATGAACACGAATGATCTGCGCGCCTTTCATGGCAGCAATCGTGGCACAAACGACACTGGCGTTAGTGCAATCTGCTGCTGGCTTATCAAGCAGCTTGAAAATCATTGATTTACGAGACATACCCGCCAAGATAGGCAGACCGAACTCATGAAACTTCTCGAGATGAGCGAGCATATGATAATTGTGTTCAATGGTTTTGCCAAAGCCAAAACCAGGATCGAGGATAAGTTGAGACTTATTGATACCTACGGCTTCACAAGCAGCTATGCGCTCTTCCAGAAACTGAGCGACGTCATCCATCAAGTTCTCGTACTGAGGGCTTTCCTGCATAGTTCTAGGTTGCCCCTTCATATGCATTAAGCAAACAGGTAGTTTTGATGCAGCCGCAACTTGAAGTGCACCAGGTTCTTGTAACGCACGGATATCGTTAATTAGATCCGCACCAACAGCGATAGCCTGACGCATTACTTCTGCTTTACTGGTATCGACAGAGATCCATACATCGTATTTTTCGCGGATGGCCTTTACAACAGGAACAACGCGTTGCAGCTCTTCTTCTAGAGAGACA
>NZ_JAWPOX010000455.1:0-735 GCF_033344475.1 Vibrio sp. 1288 | reverse complement strand
GAACATCAACGTTAAAGCGTGCTAAAAAGCTTTCTGGCGTTTGTAGTAGTAATTTACTGCGTTCTTGGATATCGCCGCCGATGTGATAAGGCAAGCCACAGTTGGCAAATGAAACAAACGGGCCACGTTCAAACATGATGATTTCGGCATCTTCGCTCAGACGACGAGCACGCGCCGCCGCAGATGCACCACCTGCAACACCACCGACGATTAAGATCTTAGTCATTTTTAACTCCAAGTTTTAGGGCGAGCTGACCTTTCACGAATAGCCAGTGTGAAAGGTCACTGCGCTCTAGATTATCTAAAACCAAATTTCTTTAAAAAATAAGCAGCAGGGCAGATTCCCGTGTAAGCACTTTGAATAAGATTAACGCCGATAAACACGGTGAACCAAATGAAGTTACTGTGAACGAACACGGTTAGTATGACCGAGACCAATACCATCGTGCCTGCAAAAACTCGTACTGCATTTTCTAACGTCATAACTCTTCTCCTTCGTACTCTCAAACTGAGAACGCCATCCTTTGATGTTCATCACTATAATTAACTAAATTAGAAATGTCTAATGTTAATTTATCTAAATTCACAATTACTAATTTAGTGTTGACTAAAGATACTGTTTTAGTAATATCTAATTTAGTTTTTAATGTAGAGGTGAGTCATGAGCTATACAGATATGGATGTAGCAGCAATGAAAGGCAATGCCAATGAAGCTGCTGATCTCCTAAAAGTAAT
>NZ_JAWPOX010000454.1:0-735 GCF_033344475.1 Vibrio sp. 1288 | reverse complement strand
TACTGATTAAGGGCTACAGCGCTTACTCTATGTACTACAAAACTCTGCTAGAGAAGTTAGACGTATCCACTCACGTTTTCCGAGTCGGTACTTACAAATCGGCTATCGAGCCGTTTATTCGTGACGACATGTCGGATGCGGCAAAAGAGTCTGCCACTCGCTGGGTCACTCAGTTGTGGAGCGCGTTTGTCGATGACGTGACGACTAACCGCAACATCAACGCCAAAGTGCTAAACCCAACGATGGAAGAACTGCTTACCGAGATGAAATCTGTGGATGGTGATTTGGCGCAATTGGCAGTCAAAATGGGGTTAGTTGATGAATTGGCGACACGCCAAGATATTCGTACCCTATTCGCCAAAGAATTTGGTAGCGATGGTAAAGACAGCTACAACGCCATCAGTTATTACGACTACCTAGCGACGATTCGCCCAGACTACACACTCGCAAACCATGATATTGCCGTTGTTGTTGCAAGTGGCGCCATCATGGATGGTCAGCAACCTCGTGGAACAGTAGGCGGTGACACGGTTGCAAGTCTACTGCGTCAAGCGCGTAACGAGGAGAAGGTAAAAGCAGTCGTGCTTCGGGTAGACAGTCCTGGTGGCAGTGCGTTTGCGTCAGAAGTGATTCGCAACGAAGTGGAAGCGCTAAAAAAAGCAGGCAAACCTGTTGTAGTTTCGATGTCGAGCTTAGCGGCCTCTGGCGGTTACTGGATTTCAATGAGCGCAGATA
>NZ_JAWPOX010000453.1:0-736 GCF_033344475.1 Vibrio sp. 1288 | reverse complement strand
TTAATCTTCAGAACGCAATCATTACCCTAATTGTTGGCTGGCTAACACTTTTCGTGTTGGTTCCAAACCTAATGATTATCGGTACAAGTTTTTTAACGCGTGATGAAGCGAACTTAATTGAACTGACTTTTACTTTCGACAACTACCTTCGTTTACTTGATCCATTGTACGCAAAAGTGCTGATGCACTCTTTCTACATGGCAATCATTGCGACGTTGTTGTGTTTAATCATCGGCTACCCATTTGCTTATATCGTGGCGAAAATGCCAGAGAAATGGCGCCCGTTTATGCTGTTTCTTGTGATTGTACCGTTTTGGACAAACTCACTTATCCGTACTTACGGTTTTAAGATTGTTCTTGGCACACAGGGCATCTTGAACAAGTCATTAATGGCAATGGATATTATCGATAAGCCATTGCGTCTTATGTATACCGAAACAGCGGTAATGATTGGTCTTGTCTACATATTGCTGCCGTTTATGATTCTGCCTCTGTATTCGGCAATCGAGAAGCTAGACAACACCTACATTGAGGCTGCAAAAGACTTAGGCGCAAGCAAACTGCAAACCATCACAAAAGTGATCTTGCCGTTAACGATGCCTGGCATTATTGGTGGCTGTTTGTTGGTACTTCTTCCTGCGTTAGGTATGTTCTACATCTCCGATCTTCTAGGCGGCGCGAAGACCCGATTAATTCGTACCGTAAGTAAGAGCCAAGTATTAAACGCTCGTGATTG
>NZ_JAWPOX010000452.1:0-736 GCF_033344475.1 Vibrio sp. 1288 | reverse complement strand
GTACCCGGTGCGCTCCCTCCGTATAAGTTAAATGGCCACATGCTTGTTGACGGTGGCGTGGTCAACAACATGCCAGTGGATGTTGCGCGTGCGATGGGCGCGGATGTGGTTATCGCGGTAGACATCAGTACCGACTACAAAACCGAAGATGATTTTACTGGGCTGTTTACCGTTGCAGACCAACTCTCCAACTATCTGGTGCGTCGCAGTACCCAGCAGCAAGTCGAAACCCTGCAAGAACACGATGTTTACATTCGTCCCAATGTCGGCCAAATGGAAACCGTCGAGTTCGACAAAATGCCTTGGGCTTTTCAATCTGGCTATGACATCACCAAAGAAATGGAGTCGAAGCTAGTGGGACTACGTTTATCAAACGCGGAGTATCAAAAGTACATCGACCATAAGCAGGAAGTTCGCAAAAAGCTCGTTTATGGTGACGATCGCGTAGTGGATGAGATTGTGATTGTAAACAATACCCACTATAGCGATGTTGTGTTGACCAACCGTTTGGAACTGGAAACTGGCCGTAAAATCGAAACGGCTGAAATCGAAAAAGCGGTAGAAAACCTCTATGCATTGGACCGATTTGAGTTAATTACTTATCACTTTGAAGAAGTCGATGGTTCGAATTTATTGGTGTTTGACGTTAACGAAAAATCTTGGGGGCCAAACTACCTTAACTTCCGTTTCTTCCTTGAAGATGACTTTGATACCGACAGCCAATACGGCATAGGGA
>NZ_JAWPOX010000451.1:0-736 GCF_033344475.1 Vibrio sp. 1288 | reverse complement strand
GTGTCTGACGAGAACTTAACGGCGAATCAGCCGATGTCTCCATTGGCAGTGCTGACTCACAATAGCAATTTTCAGCTATTCGAAATTGGTCAAAGTGCGTCGGTTGAGTTAGAACACTTAGCCGAGGGTGGCAGCAATGCCGAGCTGATTGCTCTGATGAACAGTGACGACAACGTCTACCAAGGTGGCTCTGGCAACGGTTTGTTGCTGCCGGGCTCATCGGACGAAGTCACCATCACAGTCAATCCTCATCGTTATGGTTATTTGTCGCTGGCTTCGATGCTCGTGAACACTAATGATGCCTTTGTTGGCGAAACGGGATTATCGCTCAAGTCACTCGCAGTGGGTGACAGTTACGAGATGAACATGAACGTGTGGGATTCTGGCACAGAGCTTAATGATGAATTGGCAGCCACGATTCCCGGCCCTGCGGGTGGCGGAGAAGGATTTAACTCAACCCGAAACGATATGAATGATGCGGTCGCGTTTCACGCTGGCGTCATCAGCCATGATGATGGACTGGCTGATTCAACCTTGTCGGCAAACCATCGTTTTCTAAATCCTGGAGCGAAGGTCACGATCACGCGCGTTGAATAACTCACCTGCTCTGGTGGCGGATCCTTTCCTAAAAGTGTTTGTTCATGCTTTTATCCCTCATTCCACCACCAGAGCACTTTCTGACCTTGTGTGAAGCTGACCTTGTTGAAAGAAATACGGCCCCGTTCCGGTCATTTGC
>NZ_JAWPOX010000450.1:0-738 GCF_033344475.1 Vibrio sp. 1288 | reverse complement strand
CGCGTTTTACCTGAGCCTGCGCCGGCAAGCACTAGGCATGGACCAGACACGTATTTTACGGCTTCATCTTGTCTAGGGTTCAGCTTCATACAAATTCTCTGCGGGTGACAAATGTGGCGCCTATGATAAAGGGGTGGCTCTTTGAATGCTACGGTGATTTTCTCGTAAATTTTACCCCGATTGGTGCAACATTCTGTTGCATAGTAGACCAGACTTTAAGCTATAATGAATGAACGTTCATTCACTGGTGGTAGGATTATGACGGATAACCCTGCTGTAGATAAACGCGATCAAATACTTGCCGCTGCGGAGCAGTTAATTGCAGAGTCTGGCTTTCAAGGGCTTTCTATGCAAAAGCTGGCCAACGAAGCTGGTGTCGCCGCCGGGACGATTTATCGCTATTTCTCAGACAAAGAACATCTATTGGAAGAAGTGCGTCTTAACGTAGCCAAACGCATTGCCTCTGCAGTGCAAGCGGGCGTTAATGACGACATGCCATTGAAGGAACGCTATCGAACCATGTGGCTCAACATCTGGAATTTGGCGGGTTCCAACTTAAACGCCATCAGTAATCGAGTTCAATATGATTCGTTACCTTGCACGACAAGAAACAAGACGTGGGAACTTGAGCGAAAAATGTTTGCCCAAGTAGATCGCCTTTTCAACCAGGGCAAAGAAGAAGGGGTTTTTAAGCCTCTCGATAACGAAGTGCTCTCTGGATTAAGCTTTGAAGCAAGC
>NZ_JAWPOX010000449.1:0-738 GCF_033344475.1 Vibrio sp. 1288 | reverse complement strand
CCGTTCATACCACCGTCACGTTTACTAAAGCGACCACATTTTGCAAACACATAGGCCAACGCCAAAGAGCCCGCCGCCGTGATCAGCCAAGACAACACAGAAATGGTGCCCACTTGCGCCAGTTTACTTGGCAGCATGATGATGCCGGAACCGGCCATGTTGATGAATGTCAGAATGGTTAACTGCACCACCGACATTTTTTTAGTTTCAGTACTCATAAATTATTCTCCACGAATAAGCGGTTCGCACCGACGCCGGAGCGTGGTGCGAACGGGTAGATTAATCTTTTAGGACATAACAATGTGCGGTAGTGCGACCGTTAACATCTTCAAGGTACACACCTTGAATTTCTGGCGCGAAGCCTGGGAAGCGGTTAATACCTTCTTCTAGAGATAGGAAGTAATCCACCACGTGTGGGGTCCAGATTTCACCAGTGATCACACAGATGATGCCTGGAGGGTAAGGAAGTGCACCCTCAGCGGCTACGCGACCAACGGCCTCTTTAAGTGGTAGGTAATCGCATTCACCACGGAAGTATTTGCGTGTTGCCACGTCTGGTTTGTGAACCATTTGTGGGAAGTACTCGCTGCGGAACATCGCTTTTTGTAGCTGTTTCACGTTCAGCTCTTTGTACATGTCATGCATTTCCTGACATAGCTGACGGATGGTGTAGCCACGGTAGCGTTCTTTATTCGCTTCGTAGACGCTTGGAAGTACGATACTTAGAGGCGCATCATC
>NZ_JAWPOX010000448.1:0-738 GCF_033344475.1 Vibrio sp. 1288 | reverse complement strand
TCTAACCGATTAAGAAGACAGGGTGCGAATCAAGTTCGAGTAATCTTCTTTAATGTCGTGGCTCTCTTCACGCAGCTGCTCAATCTTGCGACATGCATGCAAAACGGTCGTATGGTCTCGGCCACCAAACGCATCACCGATTTCTGGCAAGCTGTGGTTAGTTAGCTCTTTAGCCAGTGCCATCGCCAATTGACGAGGACGTGCAACGGAGCGAGAACGACGTTTAGACAGCAGATCCGCCACTTTGATTTTGTAGTACTCAGCAACCGTCTTTTGAATGTTGTCAATGGTCACCAACTTCTCTTGCAGCGCCAGCAGATCGCGCAGCGCTTCGCGAACGAAGTCGATGGTGATTGGGCGGCCAGTAAAGTTCGCGTTGGCAATTACTCGGTTCAACGCGCCTTCCAACTCACGAACGTTGGAACGCAGACGTTTTGCAATAAAGAACGCAACTTCGTCAGCCAAATGAATTTGATGGTCTTCAGCTTTCTTCATCAAGATCGCCACACGCGTCTCTAGCTCAGGCGGCTCGATCGCAACCGTTAGACCCCAACCAAAGCGCGATTTCAGACGATCCTCTACCCCGCTGATCTCTTTTGGATAACGGTCAGAAGTTAGGATGATCTGTTGGTTACCTTCCAACAATGCGTTGAAGGTATGGAAGAATTCTTCTTGTGAGCGCTCTTTGTTGGCAAAGAATTGGATGTCATCGATAAGGAGTGCATCCACACTGCGGTA
>NZ_JAWPOX010000044.1:0-36900 GCF_033344475.1 Vibrio sp. 1288 | reverse complement strand
TAGTTTTACAGGCAAAGCCGAAACGGATGATAACCACCTACTGAAGTAGGTGGTTTAGGGCTGAAAAATAAAAAAAGCACCTCCAAGGAGGTGCTTTTTAGTATTTCGTCTTGATACTGAATTACTCAGCAGCAACAACTTGTAGGTTCACAGTTGCGAAAACTTCAGAGTGAAGTTGAACGCTGATCTCGAACTCACCAGTTGTACGTAGAGCACCTTCAGGAAGGCGAACTTCGCTCTTAGCAACTTCAACGCCTGCAGCTGTGATAGCGTCAGCGATGTCACGAGTACCGATAGAACCGAATAGTTTGCCTTCGTCACCAGCTTTAGAAGCGATAACTACAGCTTCTAGAGCGTTAACTTTCTCTGCGCGAGCTTCTGCAGCAGCTAGTTGCTCAGCAACTTTAGCTTCTAGTTCAGCACGACGAGCTTCAAACATTTCAACGTTAGCTTTAGTTGCCATAACTGCTTTACCTTGTGGGATAAGGAAGTTACGAGCGTAGCCAGATTTAACGTTTGCAGTATCGCCAAGACCACCTAGGTTACCAATTTTATCAAGTAGAATAACTTGCATTGCTTAATCCTCTTTCTTAATAAAATGAACCGATTACTGATGCTTGTCAGTGTACGGTAGTAGAGCTAGGTAGCGTGAACGCTTGATAGCACGTGCTAGTTGACGCTGGTACTTAGCGCTTGTACCAGTGATACGGCTAGGTACGATTTTACCAGCTTCAGTGATGTAGTTTTTAAGAGTTGCTACGTCTTTGTAATCAATCTCTTGTACGCCTTCTGCAGTGAAACGGCAGAATTTACGACGACGGAAGAAACGAGCCATGGGCTATCTCCTGATCTTAAATTTGAGTAATGTTGTCGGCGTGTAACACTAATTTTCCCACGCCATTTCGGCCGGTTTGATAAGTGACAAAACCACTTACCTTAATGTTACTGCCTTGAACTAAATTCTGAGTTAGTGCTTGTGACCCAAGCCCGCTGACGACTACCGGCATACGACAATAAACTTGTCGAGGTAAGTCAGCTTCGATAATAGTAGAGCGATGCTCCAGCCAAAACCGACAGTGTTCAATGCCACCAGGGCTTTTACTACGAATGGGCGGTTTGGCAATGGTGCCGCTCAGCTCCATTCGATTGGCCATAAGAAAACTTACTCAGCAGCTTCTGACTTAGCTTCAGGCTTAGCTTCAGAACGCTCTTCACGACGTGGAGCACGCTCTTCTTTTTGCTTAAGCATGATAGATTGCTCAGTGATCGCTGCTTTAGTACGCATGATCATGTTACGTAGAACTGCATCGTTGAAACGGAAAGCAGTTTCTAGCTCATCAATTACAGCTTGGTCAGCTTCAACGTTCATAAGAACGTAGTGAGCTTTGTGAAGCTTGTTGATTGGGTAAGCCAGTTGACGACGGCCCCAGTCTTCTAGACGGTGGATTTTACCGCCAGCTTCAGTGATTGAACCAGTGTAACGCTCGATCATGCCAGCAACTTGCTCGCTTTGATCTGGGTGCACCATGAATACGATTTCGTAATGACGCATTGGTTGCTCCTTACGGATTATTCAGCTTCCACAAATGGCTCAGTCGTCCAGAGGAAGCAAGGAACTAAAGATAATTGACTGAGTTTAAGGAGCACGAATAGTACAGAAAGGGCGTAAAATAGGCAAGTGATTATTTGCTCAGCGCAGTGGATATTTAATTTCTTCTAATACTAGAAAATACAAAGGCTGCCAACAAGCTGGCAGCCTTTAAAATCAGCGTGTTATTGCGCTGGCTTATCGGTGCTTATTTAACTTCAGCCAGTTCAGCGCGCATTTGATCGATCACTTGTTTGTAATCTGGCTCACCGAAAATCGCCGAGCCTGCAACAAACATGTCTGCGCCCGCTTCTGCAATTTCACGAATGTTGTCAACCTTCACACCGCCATCGATTTCTAAGCGGATATCACGACCAGACTCGTCAATCATCTTACGAACGGCACGCAGTTTATCTAGTGTATGAGGAATGAATGATTGACCACCAAAACCAGGGTTTACCGACATCAGTAGAATCATGTCGACTTTATCCATAATAAATTCAAGACTTGCAAGTGGCGTTGCTGGGTTTAGTACCACACCAGCCTGACAGCCGTGCTCTTTAATTAACTGCAGTGTACGGTCTACATGATCAGAAGCTTCTACATGGAACGTAATCATCGACGCACCCGCTTTTGCGAAATCAGGAATAATACGGTCAACGGGTTTCACCATTAGGTGAACATCGATTGGCGCTGTGATGCCATAATCGCGTAGTGCTTTACACACAGGCGCACCAAAAGTCAGGTTTGGTACATAGTGGTTATCCATAACGTCGAAATGCACCACATCCGCACCCGCTGCGAGTACTTTTTCTACATCTTCACCGAGACGAGCAAAATCTGCCGATAAAATGGATGGAGCAATAAGAAAATCTTTCATACCTGACCTCAGTAGTAATGAGCAAACAATCTGCGCGCAATTCTACCGAAGCCAGTGGGGAGATCCACTATTTAGATATAATAGTGTGAGAATTAAGAGTTTGATTTATCCATGTCTGGGGCATGAAAAAGCGCAAGTAGCTCATCAACTTTATTACGACCGTTACCATTACGGCTAATGGTACGCTTTACTTTTACCACATTAAGATCCGCACCGTGATACAACCGACGTGTCAAGGTAGTGTCGTGGTTAGAAATCAACACAGGAATGCCACGTTCAGTCGCTGTTCTTTCAGCAATGTCGGCTAATGCAGCTTGGTCGTCCAACGTGAAACCATTACCTGCGTATGAGGTGAAATTTGCCGTATTTGAAAGCGGCGCATAAGGTGGATCGCAATACACGACGCTCCCTTTGCGCGCACGACGAAATGTTTCAGGATAACCTTCACAAACGAACGTAGCTTTTTTGGCTTTTTCTGCAAAAAACTCCAGTTCCGCCTCAGGGAAATACGGTTTTTTGTAAGAGCCAAACGGTACATTGAAGCCACCTTTTTTGTTGTAACGGCATAGGCCATTAAAACCAAAGCGGTTCATGTACAAAAACGCTAAAGAGCGGTACATCACGTCATCGGTTTTATTAAATTCAGCGCGAATGTGTAGGTAGGCTTCTTTGCGGTTGTTCTCAGCGACAAACCAACGCTTCGCTTCAGAGATATACTCTTCAGGGCGTTCTTTCAGCAGGTTGTACAGATTGATCAAATCTGGATTGATATCTGCAAGTAGATAATGGTCATAATCGGTATTCAGGAACACTGAGCCCGCACCAACAAAAGGTTCAACTAGCTTTCGAGCCGGCGGCAAATGACGTTGGATGTCTTCAACCAGTCCGTATTTTCCTCCTGCCCATTTAAGAAAGGCTCGTTGCTTTTTCATCTACTGCTCTATCTATCGACCAAAAATTAAGGCTGCGGAATGTAACATATTTTTCAGGGAAGCTCAGGTTTATTTCACTCGTTCAATTTCACGGTGAACCTGACGGAGTGATTTTGCCCAAGGACTCACCGACTTAACCGAATCTGGCAAGCTTGCGACGGCATCACGAGCCATTTGAATTGTCGGATAATCTTGATATGTGATGATATACCACTCGGTGTCATTACGAACGGTAGGATAAATTCGCACTTGATTATTCAGTTGATGCTCATTGAGAAAGGATTGTACATCTTCCATTGAGGTCATAGCTGCGAGTTGTAAAGTATAAGCTCTTGGCGATAGCGCTTTTAGTTCTTCACGAGCAAATGAAAACTTCACAACAGGTTGGTTTGCCTCACCCTCTTCTGACTGAGCAGGTGCTTGCGTCATATCTTGATTCGGTTTTACGACTTTAATCAAAGGGGAGCTAGTTTCATCGGCGGTTTCTGTCTTCTCAGTACCTACGACATCATCAATCGCTTTTGTGTCTGCTGAATCAGCTTTACCTTCAAGCAATGCATCGACCACATTCGACTCAATCACCACTCTTTGTTGATTGTCATCACTGCCTACGCTCGCTACTTCTTCTGTCACAGCTGGCGGTAATGAATCAGAATCATCAACCGCACCAGACTTATCAAGACTGCTAGAGCCATCGGTTACAGGTTGCAGTGAAGACTGCGCTGCACTGACTCCTGACTCTTCAAAAGTTGGAATAGCCGTTTGCTCTAAACTGCCAGCAATTTGCTGCGCTTTATCATCAGGACTTGGTTGACTAAGCATCCACCAATAGCCACCAGCAGCAAGCAACAGTAAGACTAATACCACCAACGCAATATTCAGGGGTGAACCGACAATCGAGCGGATAATGATCCTTTTTTCCACTTTCATCTCTCCTAACGCCATGATGTCACCCGGTACTGGGTCGACTTTTTTAAATGCATCTCGAACCCGTTTCTCAGACTCATCATCGACGTAGCGCGCAACAAGTGACTCAAAGAAACGACGAGCTTCCACTTCGGACAACATATCAATATCAAGCTCAACAGGCTTTATCTCTTGTCCATAACTGAGACGTGCTAGCAAACCGTCTAAACGTCCAGACTGTGTAAACAGTAAGACATTGATGGTCCAATTTGGCTTATGGTGCGCCTCTAAGACCAGCATCCAAAGCTCAGAGATAAGTGTCTCACTCAATAAATGCGCATCATCTACAACAATTGCAATGTCACACGCCTCATCACCTAAAAGCCTTTCAAGGCTATCAAGTAAAGGCTCTTGCTGATTAAACAATGCGTCTGAAACCAGTTGACTCAAAATAAGGACGCGATGCTGCACATCGTCTTGATTAGAATGACAAAGTAACAAACATTGATTCTTGTTACTGGCACCCACTTCAAGGTATCGCTGCGCTAACCAAGATTTCCCGTACCCATCATGACCATTAATCGCAATGAGATTGGAACCAAAGTTAGTCAGTAGACCTAATCTATCAAGCAACTCGATTTGAGAATCTAATTCCAGTACGTGAGCAACACTCATCTAATAACCTTAATACACTACAAGAATGACGCCCAAAGGCGCCATTACAAGGTTAAATATCGCGACCGAAGTCTATTGCCTGTTTGAGTACGTCTTGTGTCGTATCAGCAATTACCTCGGCAGTGCCAATGCCTGTAGGCAAAACCAATCGTAATTGACCAGAGAGGACTTTCTTATCTCGCATCATGTGCTTGATGAAGTCATCGAAATTCATACTGTCTGGAGTATGCACAGGCAGTTTTGCACGACGCAAAATCGCAACAATACGCTCAAATTGCTCTTCCGAGATCAGACCGCGTAGATGCGACGTTTTGGCCGCCATAACAGTGCCGGAAGATACCGCTTCACCATGCAGCCAATTGCCATAGCCAAGTTCCGCTTCAATCGCATGACCAAAGGTGTGACCTAAGTTAAGCAAAGCACGGATGCCCGACTCTTTCTCATCCTGAGCCACCACTTCCGCTTTTATTTCACAGCAACGTGCGATCGCATAAGTTAGTGCTTCTTCATCCAACGCATACAAGCGCTCAAGATTGTCTTCTAACCATACAAAAAAATCTGCATCGTAAATAATGCCGTACTTAATGACTTCGGCGATACCCGCAGCGAACTCACGTTCAGGCAACGTCGACAGGCAGTTGGTATCAATGATCACTGCTTTAGGTTGGTAAAACGCGCCTATCATGTTCTTACCCAACGGATGGTTAACCGCGGTTTTTCCACCAACCGAAGAGTCCACTTGGGATAGTAATGTGGTCGGTATTTGAATAAAGTCGACCCCACGCTGGTAACAGGCAGACGCAAAACCCACAAGATCGCCAATAACACCACCACCTAACGCGATGATCACAACATCACGAGCATAACTCCCTTCCAGTAAGAAGTTCATTACTTGATTAAATACATCCAAGTTTTTGTACTGTTCACCGTCAGGCAATTCTAACAAGGATGCACTACAACCGAGCTGCTCGAGTTGCTTTAAAATTTTGTCTGCATACAAAGGTGCCACTGTGACATTACTGATCACAACAACTTTTTGTTTTGCATTTTTGTTTGAGAGAACTTGAGAGAGGTACGCCGGGTCCTCAAATAACCCGGCGCCAATAGAGATTGGGTAGCTACGCTCAGCTAGGTTGACCGTAATCCGTTCCATCGGTTTGCTCCAATTAAAAAAAAGATAAAGACTTATCTCTCTTCTAGCATTTTTACGATCTGGTTGGCTACCACTTTTGCACTTTGATCGTCAGTGCGAACAGTGTAATCCGCTACTTCTTCATATAAAGGATTACGTTCTTCAGCTAATTGCTCCAGTACTTCGCGAGGGTTATCCGTTTGAAGTAAAGGACGCTTCTTGTCGCGGTTTGTACGCGCAAGTTGCTTTTCAATCGTCGTTTCTAAGTAAACAACAACACCACGTGCCGAAAGACGATTGCGGTTTTCTTTGCTCTTAACAGAGCCACCGCCAGTCGCAAGCACGATGCCTTGCTCTTGTGTTAGGTCTTCAAGTACCGCTTCTTCACGCTTGCGGAAGCCTTCTTCACCTTCTACATCAAAAACCCAAGAGATGTCTGCACCAGTGCGTTCTTCGATCACTGTATCGGAGTCAACAAACTCCATATGCAGTTGCTGTGCTAGATGTCTACCAATTGTACTTTTGCCGGCGCCCATTGGGCCAACAAGGAAAATATTACGTTTCTCAGCCATGTTTAGCAGTAATTTACAACATTGATTCAATAAGATCGCCACAAGAAAACACAGCTAAACTGCTGTTCTACAAGGCTTGTGGCACCAGTTCCTCACAGATAATTCGTGATAAGACCCGAAATTATCCAAGCATGGTGCCACTATTGCAACTTTATTTTTGATTTAATCAGTTTTTCCCGAGACAGAACTACTGAATCACCACCTTAGGCGTGACGAAAATTAACAGCTCACTTTTACCAACATTTTCATAACTTCGACGAAAAAGCGCACCTAATAGCGGAAGATCGCCCAACAAAGGCACTTTGTCCACCGAGTTAGTAATGCTGTGCTGAAAAATACCACCAAGAACGACCGTTTCACCGTTATTCACTAACACTTGCGTCCCGATACGTTGAGTATCAATCGCAACAGCTTCACCAGTGCCTGTCTTCACGACTTGTCCAGGTCTATCTTGCGTGACACTTAAATCCAATACTAAGCGGTTATCCGGTGTGATTTGCGGGGTTACCTTCAAACTTAATACCGCCTTTTTGAACGTCACCGTCGTTGCACCACTTGATGATGACTCAAGATAAGGAATCTCTGTACCTTGTTCGATATAGGCAGGTTTCTTATTGGTAGTGATCAAACGTGGGCTCGAGATAATCTCAGCTTTAGACTCTTGTTGCAGAGCAGAAAGCTCAAGATCCAACAAGGTGTCTGAACCTAACTTTGCGACCTGAAAAGCAATGCTGGTGGCATTCGGACTGGTTGCAGCTAAGTTTACATTTAGGAAGTCATCGATCCCTACTCCATCACCGTCACCACCGTCATCACCCCCTTCTCCATTATAGAGACCGATCGTGGCGAGGTTGTTCTCAATAGAACCGCCCACTGTATTACTGCCATTAATAGACGTAAAACCCCAACGAATCCCTAACTCGTCCATGTTACCTTCATTGATGGTCACAATACGCGCCTCAATTTGAACCTGTTTAACTGGAATATCCAAAGACTCAATAATTTCTCGAATCACCTCGATGTTTTCAGGTAACTCTCTAATCAATAACGAGTTAGTTCGCTCATCAATGGTCATACTGCCGCGCTCTGACAGCATGCTGATATTTCCTTCTCCATTGATCATCTCCGCAATGTCTGATGCTTTAGCAAAATTAACTTTGATGATTTCAGATGAAAGCTCTCCCATTTCTTCCGTAAGTTTTTGTTTTTCTAACTGCTGCTTCTCACGCAAGTCCAACTCATCAGTCGGAGCAACTAAAATCACGTTGCCATCAACACGCTTATCTAACCCCTTAACTTGCAAAATAATATCCAGCACTTGCTGCCAAGGGACACCATCAAGACGAAGCGTGAGGTTGCCTTCTACAGAGTCGGAGACAACCAAATTGAATTGGTTGTAATCAGCAATAAGCTGCAAGACGTTTCGCACATGAATATCTTGGAAGTTAATCGAAATAAGCTTACCTTCTCTTTCTAAAATGCTTTTATCTGGGGCTTTCTCATTGGGTTTGATCTTCGCTACTTTGATTTCCAAAAAAGGCCCCGTTAAACGGTAATCATGCATGTATTCTTCATTGATGTGCGCAACCAAGCGCGTCGTCGAGGTGTCGCGAAACACTTCTACGCTCTCAACCACAGTCGAAAAGTCTTTCACGTCTAGGAGATACAATTGCTCGTCTTTTACTGAAGTGTTAAGCAAATCGATACTTAACCCTTCCTGTACACGCTTGATATCTACAATCGCGGCCGGTGACGCCAATTCGACGACAATCACGGCGTCTTTATCTTTATTAGTTCGAAAGTCGATACTTTTTAGGGCATTGGACGAAACTTCTTCAGCTGCCGCTAAAGGGGCTAAAAATACAAACAACCATAAGGAGAAGAGCCCAGTAAGTATCCTTGGTGTACGTGTTAATCCTTGTCTCATTTTCATTACTCAATATCAAAAATAAACGGGGCTATCTCAAAGCCAACTTAACTTTACGTTTTTGCCAACATCCTAAGCCGTCGGGCAACGTTTCATTAATCAACAAATAGGAGTGGCTGACATGGGTCACTTTGCCATTATTGCGTCCGAGGTATTGACCCGGCTTAACTTTATAGACGGTGCCATTGGGAGCCTGAACGAGGCCAGAAACCGTGTTATCCATGCCCATGACACCTTTCAAACGTAATTGGCTTAATGGGAATTTTTCTAATTTGCCAGTTCGCCTTCTTGAGGGCGGTTGCCAACAATCTTTTCTTACAACTGGCTGAGTCGCGATGGTGGCTTCTTTGGGTAATTCAAAGGGTGCACGCTGTACTTCCGGTGCGTACGTGACTGCAACATACTTGTCTGCGGGCTTAAGCTTCTCGACCTCTCGACGCGCCTGTGTTTCCACTCCTCGAATAAAATCCGTCAATGATTCATCATTCGCCTGGCAGCCCATCAATAGAGAACCCATCAGTACCAGCAACAAAGACTTACTTGTCATTTTTCGTCTCCTCCGGCTTAAACTGATAGGTGTTAGCGCGCACCCGAAAGTGCAGGGTTTCGCTCTCTTGGCTGACACGTTGCCAAGTCACATCTTTAAACGTGATGATTCGAGGTAGCGTCGCTATCGCCTGAGAAAAATGGCCTATGTCATGAAAGTCGCCCGTTAACTCTATGTTTAAAGGGAGACGATAAAGGAAGTGCTCTGATTGTTTTTCGCCCCAGTCGATTCGGGTGAAAGTCAGCTTATTGTCGATGCCAAGTTCATTCACTGAAGCGAGCATTGTAGCCAGCTCTTTTTGCGCAGGCAGTTGCTGCAGTAATAACTCGTAACGGGTGGTAAGTTCATCCAATTGAGATTGAAGCTGAGGCAACGCTGCCACTTTGTTCGCTTTGATCTTCAATGCCACCTTGAGTGTCTGCTCCTGCTGAATCAAGTGATTCAACTGTTCGTCTTTCGGTTTAAGGTAAAACCAATAACCTAAGCCTTGAATCACCATGATCAGAAGCGCGATTACTACAATCTGGGGCAACAATGGCCACTCGGCCATTTCATCTATTTCGAGATCCTGCCAATCAACCACGTTGAGCCTCCAATTTCTTCTCCGTTACTTTGAACATGAAAGACATTTTGAATGTTTGAAACTCTTTCCCAAAACGGGCTTTGCCGTGAACGATGGAATGCATTTCTACGTCGTTCAACTTGGCCGAGCGCTCCATGTTGTCCAGCATCGTGGCAAGTTTTGGAGTGCTATCTGAGATCCCAGAGATCTCAATTTCCAGATCATTCATTTTGATCTTGTCGACATATACACCTTCAGGGATAACGGCAGGCATTAAGTTCATGAACTCGGTCGTTTTGTTTCGTCCGTTTTGTAAACCTTCAACGACCTTTAGACGTTCAAGGATTTTGCTGTGCTCTTGCTCTGCAATTTTCATTGCTTCAATACGCTGGTCGAGTTCGGCAATGTAGTGAGTGAGGTAATCGAGCCGCTCCTGTTGTTGATCTTGTTGGTACTCAAAAAACTTTCCAATACCCCACTGGATGCCAACAGCGACCAACATGCCTAATGCGACCAAACTGATGAAACGACGTCGGTGCTCTTCTCTTTGATTCTCTCGCCAAGGAAGTAAATTAATGCGATAAAGCACGGGCGCCTCCTAGCCAATGAATGCCACGAACGGCCAGTCCGGCTGCTGTTGAGAAATGCTGCCAATCCACAGCGCGACGCTTACGCTTAGACACCTTCATCTCAAATAGCCCTAGCGGATTTAGCAATTCACACTCTAACGACAATTGTTGAGACAACTCCTCTGCGAGCATGGGAGTGGAGGCCCCTTCCCCTGATAACCAGATACCCTTGATGTTTTGTGAGCCATTGATTGAGGTATAGAGCTGCATCTGGCGCTTTACTCGCTCTACGATTTGACGGTTAAACAGCTCTGTTTTCTCCTGAGCATCATCGGACAGAAAATCGACTGGAGAAGCGCTGTTTACTCCGCGTGTGCCGTAAGCAAACTCTTTGTGAAACAGTTCACCTTGTTCGGTAAACATGGTGAAGGAGCTCGATAAGGTGCCAATATCGAGTAAGCAGTATTTGTTTTTGTCAGGAAAGCGATCGGCGGTGAGCTTCCAGATATGACCAAGGCTTTGCGAATGCACGTCCACTAAAACAGGTTTTAGTCCGGACTTTTGTAATGCATCGACTCGGCCTTCTACCACATCTTTTCTTGTCGCAAACACTTGATAGCTATCACTGCCACTCTGCCCGCCCTCCGCGAGAAGACGAACGAAGTCTAAACTCAGCTCTTCGACAGGGAATGGCGATTGATGAGAAAAGGCTTGTATCACTGCAAACTCAACTTCACTCTCTTCAAGATTTTGTTCTATTTGCAGTTTCTTGCTAATTACCGAGTTATCAGGAACTGAAATCGCAACTTTTTTAGCACCAAAAGGCAGTTCTTTTTTTATCTGCTTGAGGGTCTTTACAATTTCTTGATGATTTATGGTGTTATTTTCAGCGACAATACCTTCCTTTAGTAATATTTCTTTGTAACCCAACAGAGCGTAATTGTTGCCTGTGGGTTTAAGTACTACGGCTTTGAGGCTGTTATGGCCTATATCGATGCCGGTAACGATTAGCTTATCCATCTCTTACTCTCGCTCCGAAATTTCTTCGTGCAAAGGTTGTTATTAGCATCCAAATAAGAGTTAATATCTCTTATGTGCTAAATTTTTGACCTAAGAGTACAAGGGTTTGCCGTTACACAGCCTCAACCAATCAGGGATTCTCCGGTGAAGTTCATAAAGCGTTTATTATTTTTAACATTGATTTGCATAATTCTTGGAGTCACCACAATATTTGGCTTCTATCAGTACGTGAAGCCTGAATTGCCAGATGTTGCAACTCTAAAAGACGTTGAATTACAAACACCTATGAAGGTGTTTAGTCAAGACGGGAAGCTGATCGCACAGTTCGGTGAAAAGCGTCGTATTCCTGTTACTTATGACGAAATTCCTCAAGACTTAATTCACGCGCTCATCGCAACCGAAGATAGCCGTTTCTACGAGCATCCCGGTATCGACCCTATCGGCATCACTCGTGCAGCTGTTGTTGTTGCGGTTTCAGGCTCGGCTAAACAGGGTGCAAGTACGATTACGCAACAGCTAGCTCGTAACTTCTTCTTATCTAATGAGAAGAAGATCATGCGTAAGATTAAAGAGATTTTTATTGCTATCCATATTGAGCAGCTTTTAAGTAAGCAAGAAATCATGGAGCTTTATGTCAATAAAATCTTCCTTGGTTACCGCTCATATGGCTTTGGTGCTGCCGCTCAAGTGTATTTTGGCAAGAGCCTTGATGAATTGACGTTAAGTGAGATTGCAACACTCGCTGGTATGCCAAAAGCGCCATCAACCATGAACCCAATTTACTCTCTTGAGCGCGCAACAAAACGCCGTAACGTTGTATTAATGCGAATGCTTGATGAGAAATACATTACACAAGAGCAGTATGACGAAGCACGCAATGAACCTATTGTGGCGCGTTATCATAGCGCTGAAATTGAGCTTTCAGCGCCTTACGTAGCAGAGTTGGCTCGTGCATGGGCAGTAAAAGAGTACGGTGAAGAAGAAGCTTACACCTCTGGCTTGAATATCTACATGACTGTGGATTCTAAACTGCAAGATGCTGCAAATACGTCTGCGGTAAATAACCTCTTGTCATACGATGAACGTCATGGCTACCGTGGTGCAGAAAGTGTGCTTTGGAAAGAAGGGGAAGCAGCCTGGGGCAATGAGCAAATAGAAAAGCACCTGAAGAAACAGCCAACTTATGGTGACCTTTACCCTGCGGTTGTGACGAAAGTCGATGATAAGACGGCGCAAGTATGGGTTAAGAACCATGAAGAGCAAACCATCCCTTGGACTGGAATGCACTGGGCGCGTAAGTACATTACCGATAACCGCCAAGGCTCAACACCAAAGTCAGCGCATGATGTGCTAGCGACAGGTCAACAAGTTTGGGTTCGCGAAGTAAGTGAAACCGATGAAGATGACAACACAACACTGAGCTGGAAACTGAGCCAAGTGCCGACAGCAAACACCGCGTTTGTTGCGATGAACCCAGAAAATGGCGCGATATTGTCGCTGGTTGGTGGTTTCAACTTTGTTCACAGCAAGTTTAACCGTGCAACCATGTCAGTGCGTCAGGTTGGTTCAAGTATCAAGCCTTTCATCTACTCGGCAGCAATTGACAAAGGACTGACTCTAGCCACTTTGATTAACGATGCGCCGATTAACAAGTGGGATGCAGGTTCTGGTTCAGCTTGGCGACCAAAAAACTCACCACCGACTTATGGTGGTCCAACGCGTCTTCGCCTCGGCTTAGCTCAATCAAAAAACGTCATGGCAGTACGTACACTCCGTGAAGTTGGCCTCGAGGAGACACGTCAGTACCTTACTCGTTTCGGTTTTGATATTAACCAAGTACCACGCTCTGAGACCATCGCACTCGGAGCTGGCAGCTTAACACCAATGAAAGTGGCACAAGGTTACTCTGTGTTTGCAAACGGTGGTTATTACGTTGAACCATTCTATGTAGAACGCGTGGAAGATGCATTCGGTGAAGTACTGTTTAAAGCCAATCCAAAGAGTGTTTGTCATAAGGATTGTCCACAAATGAGCGAGCAGCCAGAAAATCGCTACGCTGATGAATTTGGCGAACAAGACGTCGCAATTGACGGCCTTGCAACAGACAATGCCCTTGAAAATGATGAACCTCAATATGCACCGCAAGTTATCTCCGAACAGAATGCATTCTTAATGCGTGAGATGATGTACAGCAACATTTGGGGTGGCGGTAACTGGCGTGAAGGCACAGGTTGGAATGGTACAGGCTGGCGCGCGCAAAAACTTGGTCGTCGTGATATCGGGGGTAAAACGGGTACAACGAATGATTCCAAGGATGCTTGGTACAATGGCTATGGACCTGGTGTCGTTGCGATAGCTTGGGTTGGCTTTGATGATCACTCACGTGCACTTGGCCGCACCACTGTTAACAGCAACCTAGGGCAAGGCCAAATTTCTGGTGCCGAGTCGGGTGCGAAAACCGCAGAGCCTGCTTGGATTGACTTCATGCGTGTTGCGCTAGAAGGGACGCCGGAGCAAGGTAAAAATATTCCAGAGGATATTATTCGAGTTCGTATTGATCGCAACAGCGGTATGCTAACGCACAAGGTAGATAGCACATCAATGTTCGAATACTTTGAAAAAGGCACGGAGCCTACCGAATACGCTGGCGACCGTTTAGAAGATAGTATTTACTCTTCAGGCTCTGGCGCAGAAGAACTGTTCTAAATCACAAAAGCACAAGGGAGAGCATCAAGCTCTCCCTTTTTTATGTCTGCTTCTTATGCTGCAGCATTCAATGATGGATAAGAAGCCAACACCTCTTTAATCTTCGCTGCTAAAGCTTCAAACCTAGCTCGTAATGGTGAGCCCGGACGATATACGAGAACGATATTACGCGAGGGTGTTGGGTTAACAGCTGGTACGTAGCATACGCCATCTTTTTGCTTCTCATTAGGGATAGAAAGCTGAGGCAATAACGTAATCCCCGCACCGGCAGCAACCATATTGCGTAACGTCTCCAAGCTGGTGGCTTTAAAACGCTCATCGTCTTTTGCACCAGCGGCAAAACAAAAACCTAACGCTTGATCTCGCAGACAGTGGCCGTCTCCCAACGCTAAAACGGTTTTACCATTCAGCTCCAACATATCAACATGGTCGAGAGAGGCCCACTCGTGGTCACATGGCACTGCGACACTTAATGGCTCTTGATACACTTCGATCTCTTTAAATGGCGCAGTTTCATCAACCGAAGCTAAAACTAAGCAATCTAGTTTGCCTTCTTCCAATTGACGCACTAATTGATGTGTTTGAGCTTCGTGCAGAAATAGCTCCAGCTCAGGAAATGCTTCTTTTATCTGCGGCAGAATTTTGGGTAGTAGATAAGGCCCAACCGTCGGGATGAAACCAATATGCATCGGTCCAGTCATGGCTCCGCTTTGACCGCTTGCCATATCTCTGAAGGTTTTCACTTCACTTAAGATGCGTTTAGCCTGCTCCACCAGCTGTAACCCTGAATCGGTAAACAAAACACGTCGGCTGCTTCGCTCTAAAAGCGTGGTCCCGAGTTCGTCCTCTAGTTTACGAATTTGCCCACTCAATGTTGGCTGGCTAACAAAACATGCCTCTGCCGCTTTGCGAAAGTGCTTATGTTCCGCAAGTGCAACTAAGTACTCAAAATCTCGAATATTCATACTTCACGCTTCGCTTCTTTAACAATAGCTAATACCTATCAAAACCATAACACCAAACGATTAGAGCTATCAAAGGATTTTTACAATAATGGGCTCAACAAAACGAAACAGAGCGACGAAAAACGCTAAGCTCTATACGCATAATTTAAAATAGTTAAAGGAAATCATTATGTTTGTATCTAAAGAAGGTCAACAAGTCCCTCAAGTTACTTTTCCAGTTCGTCAAGGTGACTCTTGGGTGAATGTAACGACCGATGAGCTATTTAAAGGTAAGACCGTTATCGTATTTAGCTTACCGGGTGCATTTACTCCAACCTGTTCATCAAGCCATCTACCTCGTTACAACGAATTGTTCCCTGTATTTAAAGAGCACGGAGTGGATGAGATTATTTGTGTCTCGGTCAATGATACGTTCGTGATGAATGCATGGAAACAAGACCAAGAAGCAGAAAACATTACCTTCATCCCGGATGGTAATGGTGAATTCACCGATGGCATGGGTATGTTAGTGGATAAAAACGACATCGGCTTTGGCAAACGTTCATGGCGTTACAGCATGCTAGTAAAAGATGGCGTAGTGGAAAAAATGTTCATTGAGCCAAACGAACCAGGCGACCCATTCAAGGTGTCAGACGCAGATACGATGCTGAACTACATAGCGCCTGACTACAAAACGCAAGAATCCATCACTGTGTTCACTAAACCAGGCTGCCCTTTCTGTATGAAAGCGAAACAAAATCTGATTGACCACGGTCTTCAATATGAAGAAGTGATTCTGGGTAAAGACGCAACAACAGTTAGTCTACGAGCTATATCTGGTCGCACGACTGTTCCACAAGTCTTTATCGGTGGCAAGCACATCGGCGGTAGCGAAGAGCTAGAAGCGTATCTAGGCTAAGCTGTCCATAGCCTACACCCTCGGTCTCCGGTGCCTTTTGGCTCGGAGGCCAACCCTAAACCACTTCTTCTACTAGTCTAGATAAGTAGTCATCTACCAATAAGGTGACTACTTATCCAGATTCAACTATCCAATTCACTCTCCAAGCTCAATGTAGCTAGCTTGGCTTAAAACAAAAGCGAGAGTTCACGATGAAACAAGTTAATGTCGACGTAGCGGTTATTGGTGGCGGGACGGCTGGTCTTGGTGCTTATCGAGCAGCAAAAGCTCATACCAACAGCGTGGTAATGATTGAGGGCGGTCCCTACGGAACAACCTGTGCTCGTGTCGGATGCATGCCGTCTAAGCTGTTAATTGCGGCAGCAGAAAGTGTTCATCAAATCGAAAAAGCACCTGGATTTGGGATACACCCGCAAGGTGAAGTACGAATTAACGGACGAGAAGTTATGGATCGTGTAAAGCGCGAACGCGATCGTTTTGTTGGCTTTGTGCTTGAAAGTGTCGATGATATTCCCGCTGAAGACAAACTATCGGGCTACGCGAAGTTTGCCGATGACCACACTCTCATCATAGATGATCATACTCAGGTCACCGCACAGCGCATTGTTATTGCGACAGGATCTCGTCCAGCATATCCGGCAGCTTGGAATGAACTGGGTGATCGCCTAGTGATTAACGATGATGTATTTGACTGGGATGACTTACCAGAGTCCGTGGCAGTATTTGGCCCAGGAGTCATCGGCCTTGAATTGGGTCAGGCTTTACACCGCCTAGGAGTAAACGTGAAGCTCTTTGGCATTGGAGGACAAGTGGGCCCACTGACAGACCCAGAGGTGATGGCGTATGCAGATAAAGCCTTTAAGGAAGAGTTCTACCTTGATGCAGATGTAAAAGTCGAAAGCATGAAACGCATTGCTTCGTCAGACAATGACGGCGAAGACAAGGTCGAAATCCAATTCATCAACCATGATGGCGAATTAGAAACTTTCGTTGTCGATTACGTATTGGCTGCAACGGGTCGTCGTCCAAACGTCGATAAGCTGGCGATCGAGAACACCAATGTGGCTCTCGATGAACGTGGCGTACCAACGGCGGATCACTACACATTGCAAACTTCGGTAGAGAGCATCTTCATCGCAGGTGATGCAAGTAACCAAATTCCACTGCTGCACGAAGCCGCTGACCAAGGCCGTATTGCTGGAGACAACGCAGGCCGTTTCCCAGATATTCGTGCGGGTCTGCGTCGCTCACCAATTTCAGCCGTGTTCTCCGACCCTCAAATTGCTATGGTTGGCGAAACATATAAACAACTAGAAACACGTCTAGGCACATGTGGATGTTTCGCAACCGGTGAAGTCTCGTTTGAAAATCAAGGACGTTCGCGCGTCATGCTTCGTAATAAAGGCATTCTGCATGTCTACGGAGAGCAAGGCACTGGACGTTTTTTAGGTGCAGAAATGATGGCCCCGAATGCAGAGCATCTTGCGCACCTTTTAGCGTGGGCGCACCAAAATAGGATGACGATTTCTGAGATGTTAGATATGCCCTTCTATCACCCAGTGATTGAAGAAGGCGTCCGCACCGCTCTACGTGATTTGAATGCAAAACTACACTTAGGGCCAGAAATGGTGAAACATTGTCTTGACTGCGGCCCTGGCTGCTAACGCTTTCAGGCTTCTATCTAAATATAAGCAAAGCCTCATCATCAACGAGGCTTTGCTTTACTACTTTGGCGCAATGAAATCTCTCTTACGCTGCCATCATTGCATAGCGGCTAACCATACAAATCGCGACAACACCGATCATAAAGAACCCTCCAGCGATACTTAGCGCAAGTTTCAACTCTGTCGACATCATTATATTTCCTGTTAAAGACTGACAGCGCACCATACATCAATTACGTGCCACAAAGCTTTTACAAAGCTAACTTTCCATTTTTGGTTGTGTCATGGCGCTCTAAGCCCGTGTAAGAAACGCTTTCCACCATTTAGTTAGATATATAATCTGAAGCAACACTAATGGTTTGGAAAACACTATGACTTGTCGCCGCTGCGAGGAACATTGGTTTTGGAAAAAACTTGGACGTTGCCAACGATGCTTGGATCAATTGACGGTACTTTCTGTACTGTGTTGGATTGTGTGGTGGTTTACGCTCAAAGATGATCCACAAAGCATCGAGTCGATCGCTTTGATCTTTGCCGGCTTCGCTTTCAACGTTTTATTGTTTCTACACTTATGGATGCGTTTTGTCATCTTGCCTTGGCAACGTCGAAAGGGACAAAAAAAGGCCAATAAAAAAGAGAAAAGTGACAGATAGAAAAAAGCCCCAAAACCAATGTCAGTTCTGGGGCTCTCTTAGATTCTTCTAAGAAAAAGCAGTGGTACTTTAATAGACCGGGCTTCCTCTCAAAGGTTCCAAATTTTTTCGATTTTTTTAGCGAATACTGATGTAAGTAAACAGGAAAATGACTATGTCATTGAATGCTAATAAAATCACTCCACAACTTCAGTTCATGCCACATGCGTTTTTTGGATCACTTGCTCCATTAAATTGATCTCAAGCGCTACCTCATCACATGCATGTTGACGTGGGCACTGATCGCAATCTTTCAGAACTTTCTCCGGCAGTAATGACTTCGATGTCGGTAAAAAGCTTTGCTTCATAAAGAACTCAGGCGTTCGCGTTAGAACAAAGACTTTCTTGATCGCCATCTGGCGCGCTTTCTCAACCAAATAGTTCACAATCGCACTGCCCTGCCCTTGGCCTTGCCAGCCCGCTTCGATACCAAGAGAGCGTATTTCTGCCAACCCTGAGTCATACACATATAGAGAAGCGCAACCCGTCACTTCACCATGATGCTCAGCCACCGCGAAAGAGCCAATATCTCTCACGAGCTCATTACGAGAGCGCGGAAGATTCTCACCAAGGTTCGCCCAGTAAGCAACCATACCTTCCAACGTTTCAATGTCCGTCAAACGTGCAGGACGCACTTTCACCGCCGAGCTGTCACGCTGGCTCAGGCGCTTATCCGCTTGTTCTACCGCGTAAGCGACCTGGTGAGGCGAAACACCACCCAAAGCACAACGCTTTTCCAAACACGAATCGATAGTCAGAATGTCATACACATCCGCTTCAATGACTTCTGAGAAGGCTTTTAACTCTTCGATAGACAGCTCTTCTAGCGCACAACCTTTAGCAATAGCACCAACGACCGCGACACCGACGATGTGGTGAGCTTCACGGAATGGGATGCCTTTCGCCACTAGGTAATCAGCTAACTCCGTCGAGTTTGCGTAACCTTGTTTCGCCGCTTCTAGTGTGCGCTCGCCATTCACTTTAATACCGTCAAAACACAGAGCTGCCATTTCCATGCAGTCGTTCCATGTATCTAAAGCGTCAAACAACCCTTCTTTATCTTCCTGCATGTCTTTGTTGTACGCCAATGGCAAAGCTTTAACTGTCATCATCATGCTCGATAATGCGCCATAGACACGCCCTGTCTTACCACGGATCAACTCAAGTGCATCTGGGTTTTTCTTCTGTGGCATTAATGACGAACCAGATGTCACCGTATCCGCTAACTCAATGAAGTTTGACTCGCCTGAATTGTAGAAGATCATATCTTCTGCAAGACGAGAAAGGTGAAGCATAGAAATCGACGCCACCGACATCAGTTCCATCACATGATCACGATCTGAAACCGAATCTAGTGAATTACGCGTAGCACGGTGGAAACCGAGATTATGTGCTAATTGTTCGCGATCAATCGGATAAGCCGTTCCCGCTAAAGCACCCGAGCCAAGTGGACAAGTGTCGAGACGCTGTAACGCATCATTCAGACGAGAGTAGTCACGCTCGAACATTTCAACATAAGCCAAGCACCAGTGAGCAAAGGTTACAGGTTGAGCACGCTGAAGATGAGTATAGCCTGGCAATACGGTGCCTTGGTGCTGTTTAGCAACATGGACCATTTGTGCTTGTAGGCGATCTAAAGCAATCAACAATTGCTGACCTTGCTGACGACACCAAAGTTTCAAGTCTGTGGCGACTTGGTCATTCCGAGAACGCCCAGTGTGGAGTTTTTTACCTAAATCTCCCACTTTACTGATTAGCTGCTGCTCAACCCAAGAGTGGATATCTTCTGCATCAGAGCGAAGAATTTGGTGAGGGTCTTCCATCACTTCTAACTTCAGCTCATTTAAAGCAAGTTCCAGTTTTTGCTGTTCTTCTGCCGATAGCACATCAACAGAAAGCAGAGCTTTAGACCATGCGATTGAACCTACGATGTCTTGCTCAGCTAATCGGTAGTCAAAACGCAACGAATCATTGAACTCTTTAAATCTGGTGTCTGCCGCTTGGGTAAATCTTCCGCCCCATAATGCCATTGCGTCTCTCCTGATGACTATTGCTTACTCTAACATTCTCGAATGAGTAGTAACCAATTTGATGGTCATTTGCTCACTTTTTCTTATGGGTCAACGTTACGGCAATTTCGATAAAAAATAAAGTATAAATTCAATATTTTTACATATATATTCAAGACAAATTTAGGTACCCGCTTTTAGAAACCAAAAGACCCGCCTATAAATGGCGGGTCTTTATTCAATCCAAGATGGATGTTAAGGGATTATTTCTTCTGGCTGTTCAATGCACGAATACGGCTTGATAGCGAGTAAAGACGGATGAACCCACCTGCATGGCTTTGGTCGTAAACTTCATCTTCACCAAAAGTCGCGAACTCTTCTGAATACAAGCTGTTGTCAGAACGTTTTTGCGTGACTGTCGCTTGACCTTTGTAAAGCTTAACAACCACTTCACCGTTAACGTCTTGCGCTAGCTCTTCTGAAGCAGCAAGGATCGATTTACATAGTGGCGTAAACCAACGGCCATCGTATACAAGGTGAGACGCTTTTAGACCTAGCTCCTCACGGAACTCGAATGATGATTTGTCTAGCACAAGCTGCTCTACAGCGCGCAGCGCTTCCATCATGATGGTGCCTCCCGGTGTTTCATAGCAACCACGAGACTTCATTCCAACAAGACGGTTTTCCACAATATCGATACGGCCAACACCGTGCTTAGCGCCCTTCTCGTTTAAGTAAACCAGTGCGTTGTATGGTGTCATCGCTTCACCATCAACTTCGACCACTTCACCTTTTTCTACTTTCAGCGTGACGTATTCCGCTTCATTTGGCGCTTGCTCTGGGTCGACAGTCCACACCCAGCAGTCTTCGTTTGGTGCGTTCCACGTATCTTCTAAAACGCCGCCTTCCGTCGAAATGTGCCATGCGTTTGCATCACGTGAATAGATCTTAGTAAGAGACGCAGAGCAAGGAATGTTACGCTCAGCGAGGTAATCCAAACACTCTTCACGGCTCACTAGGTCCCACTCACGCCAAGGTGCAATCACTTGTAAGTCCGGTGCTAGTGCTGCGAATGCACCTTCGAAACGCACTTGGTCGTTACCTTTACCTGTACAGCCATGACACAGTGCATCCGCGCCCACTTTACGTGCCACTTCAACCTGCGCTTTAGCAATGATTGGACGCGCCATTGATGTACCTAGCAGGTACTTACCTTCGTAGTACGCGCCGGTTTTTAGCGTTGGGTAAATGTAGTCTGCGACCATTTCTTCTTTCAGGTCAGCGATGTAGCATTCAGAAGCACCGGAGGCTTTTGCTTTCGCTTCAATGCCTTCTAGCTCTTCGGCACCTTGACCAACATCGGCAACGAAAGCCACTACTTCACAGTCGTAGTTCTCTTTTAGCCACGGGATAATTACTGAAGTATCTAGACCGCCTGAGTATGCGACTACCACTTTATTTACGTTCACTTTGCTCATGTTTTTTCTCCAAACTTAACTGGCGCTGCGCTCGGCGGTCAGTGCCAACTACGACTTCCTAATATTGAATTCTTTTGCTGATGCTTATTGAGGCAAGAATTGAGTACCAATACTTTCACCAGCGAATAACTGTGCTAATTTTTCTGGGTAACGCCAGGTCGCGACTTCAATTGGACGGCCAAGATCATTGGCGGCCTCCAAAGCGGCTTTAACTTTGACGATCATGCCATCGGTGATCACATGTCCATCGATCAACGAGTTAGCTTGCTGCTCTGACAGGGTTTTGATCAAATGGCCTTTTCCATCTAATACACCACTCACGTCTGATAACAGGACTAACTCCGCATCTAATGCGCCCGCAACCGCGACTGCTGCTTGATCAGCATTCACATTCATCATCTGGCCATCTTTGGTTAAACCAATTGAACTGATGATCGGCAGTGCACCTGTGTTTAGCACCGCTTGTAATAGTGCTGAGTCACCCGGTGATGCTTTGCCTACCGCGCCGAGTTCTGGGTCAAGTTCTTCAACAAGACACAAACCACCATCCGCAAGGCTAAGGCCCACAGCGTTAAGACCGTCCGCAATCGCTTGACCTTGAAGTAACTTATTCGCAGTGCCTGCAAGCGCGCCTGCAATCACAGGAATTTGATCGTAAGGCGTTACGCGTAAACCGTTTTTCTTAACGGTTTCAAGCTGAAGCTTTGCCATCAACTCATCAACTAGGTAGCCACCGCCATGAACGATGGCGATTTGTCGCTGTGCCGATTTTTGGTAAGCCGCAATGGCACCAAACAGTTGGCTTAAGGTTTGAGTGCATGATAGAGCTGCACCACCTAGCTTAATGACTAAAGGAGCTTGATTGGTTTGCGTCATCGCATTTCCCTCTTTCAACGACTACAGCAACGCTGTCAGTTCTGGGTAACCGTAATGAATATTGAGACATTGCATCGCTTGACTCGATGCACCTTTAAGTAGGTTGTCGATAGCTGAAATCACAATGATGTGTTCGCCTTGTACCTTCCAGCCGATATCACAGAAAGGGGTATTTTCGACATCCTGAATACGTGGAATACCGTCGCCTTTAAGACGCACCGCAGGCTTGCCTTGATAAGCTTGTTCAAACGCCTGTGCCACTTGTGCTTCTGTCACACCTTGCGCAAGCTTCATGGTGATAGTGGCAAGAATGCCGCGTTTAAAGTTGCCGAGGTGCGGAGTAAAAATCACATCGCAACCCAAGTGCTGAGCAATCTCTGGCTGGTGACGATGGTTAAATACACCATAGGGTTGCAAGCTGACTTCACAGAAGCTGTTAACCATGGAGGCTTTACGCCCTGCACCTGATACACCACTGGTTGCGTTGATCACTGGCCATTGGGTGGTATCGAGCAACGCATGTTCTAATAAAGGTTTGATTGCAAGCTGTGAAGCGGTTGGGTAGCAACCTGCTACTGCAATCAAAGGAGTGGTTTTTATTGATTCTTGGTTCCACTCTGCTAAGCCGTATGCTGCTTTATCTAGCCAGTTGTTATGTTGATGTGCGAAGCCATAAAAAGTGTCGTAAAAGCCTTCACTTTTCACACGGAATGCACCCGATAAATCGAATACCTGACAGCCTGTCTCCAAGAAAGTTGGGGCTAAATCATGGCTGACTTCGTGAGCCGTTGCCAAAAACACCACGTCCGATTCTTGAGCGATTTGCAGTGGATCCGTTAGTGGTAAAACTGGCATATCAATGATGCCCGCTAGCTTACCGTGTAGCTGCGCGATGCTCTTTCCCGCATCAACACTGTTGGCGGAAACGTATAAACCTGATAGCGTGAGTTGTGGGTGTTTATTAACCATTAACGCTAACTCTGCACCGGTGTAACCGCTGGCTCCAATAATCGTGGTTTTTAGCATTGTGTGACATCCATATACTTAAAGGCTCAAATGACTATTCATATTTAATTTTTGCTTTATTTTGATTTTTTATTCATTAAATATGATTTAATATGTGTTTTACATTTTTGTGGTCTGTCTGTCAACAGGAGATTTGAAGAATCCATGCAATTACCAACTTTTCTAGAGGTCTATGAAGGACTCATCAGCACCTCTTCTATCAGCTCCACGGATCCGAGCTGGGATCAGGGCAATACAAAAGTCATCGAAAAACTCGCATCTTGGTTTAAAGATCTGGGTTTTAGCGTTGAAGTGATCGAAGTCGAGCCAGGCAAGCACAATATGATCGCACGTATGGGAGAGGGAGAAGGTGGCCTTTTACTTGCTGGCCATAGTGATACCGTGCCATTCGATCAAGGGCGATGGAATTTTGATCCGCATAAACTGACGGAAAAAGACAACCGCTTCTACGGTTTAGGCACAGCAGACATGAAAGGCTTTTTCGCCTTTATTTATGAAGCAGTGAAGAAAGTCGATTGGAGCAAGCAGAGCAAACCACTTTACGTATTAGCCACTTGTGACGAAGAGACCACCATGTTGGGCGCGCGACATTTCACAGCAAACGCCCCATTTAAGCCGGATTACTGCATCATTGGTGAACCCACCAGCCTTGTACCAATTCGAGGTCATAAAGGGCATGTGGCAAATGCCATTCGCGTAACAGGCAAGTCCGGTCACTCATCGGACCCAGCGCTTGGCGTTAACGCTATTGAGATCATGCATGAAGTCATGTTCGCCATGATGCAACTGCGTGACAAATTGATTAAAGAATATCACCATCCGGGTTTTGCCATTCCAAGCCCAACCCTAAATCTTGGACACATTCACGGTGGTGACAGCGCTAACCGTATTTGTGGTTGCTGCGAACTGCATTACGACGTGCGTCCTCTTCCCGGCATTAGCCTTGATGGTTTAGAGAACATGTTGCGCGGAGCATTAAAAGAAGTCGAAGCGAAATGGCCTGGGAGACTGGAGATTATTCCATTGCATGAGCCTATTCCGGGTTACGAATGCCAACATGACCACCCATTTATTGGTGGTGTTGAAGAGATCTGCCAAACCAGTTCAGAAACCGTGAACTACTGTACTGAAGCACCATTTCTACAACAGTTGTGTCCAACCTTGGTGCTCGGCCCTGGGTCAATCGACCAAGCCCATCAACCGGATGAGTTTCTATCCTTCGACTTTATCGACCCCACAATTGATGTGCTTTCAAAGGCAATGGTCAAGTACTGCTGTTAATACGCGTTTAAGCTCGAAAGTCTGTGCAGCTCGATTGAGCTGCATCTTTTTATCTTCACAATTCAGCGCTAGTCTTAACACTTATTTAACTTGTTATTTTGTAATTAATTTTCACTTCTTACTCTATGGCTGCCGTAAATTTGCTCTAAATCAGGAGACAGCGGAATAATTGCAAACTTAGTCTGCTTTATTTGACTATAACTGGTGCTTTTCGCTAGATTGGAGTCTTAACAAGGACAATGGATGTAGTTTTTTTACGAGGCAGGACGACAATGAACGAGAAATACGCCGCACTCAAAAGTAATGTGCGCATGTTAGGCCACTTATTGGGTAACACCATTCGCGATGCCCATGGCGAAGAAATCTTCGAGAAAGTGGAAACCATTCGTAAATTATCCAAATCAGCTCAAGCAGGGAATCAAGCAGACAGGGACAGCTTGATCGAAGAAATCAAACATCTACCTGATGAGCAGCTAACGCCCGTTACTCGCGCGTTTAACCAATTTCTAAACCTCACCAATATCGCTGAGCAATACCACACGATTTCACGCCATTGTGAAGAGCACATTTGTGAACCAGACGCGATTAACTCGCTGTTTTCTAAACTGGTACAAAACGATGTGAGCAAACTGGACACTGCCCAAGCGGTTCGTGATCTAAATATTGAATTGGTATTGACGGCTCACCCAACAGAAATTACGCGCCGTACGATGATCAACAAACTGGTCAAGATAAACGAGTGCTTATCAAAGTTGGAGCTAAGCGATCTTTCTTCTAAAGAGCGCAGAAAAACCGAACGCCGCCTAGAGCAACTGATTGCCCAAGGCTGGCATTCAGACGTGATTCGACAACAACGCCCTACTCCGTTGGATGAAGCAAAGTGGGGCTTTGCGGTCGTTGAAAACTCGCTATGGGAAGCAGTACCTGACTTCCTACGTGAGATGAATGACCGTCTAAAATCTTACCTTGGAGAAGGTTTACCCATTGATGCTCGCCCAGTGCACTTCTCCTCTTGGATGGGCGGTGACCGTGACGGTAACCCGTTTGTTACTCACAACGTTACGCGTGAAGTCTTACTATTGTCTCGTTGGAAAGCCGCCGATCTTTATCTCAATGACATCAACGAGTTGATCAGCGAGCTGTCTATGACAGTTTCAAACGATCAAGTCCGTGAGCTTGCTGGCGAAGATCAGCACGAACCATACCGTGCGATCCTGAAGCAATTACGCACTCTGCTCAATGAAACCAAAGATATTCTCGATGCTAAGATCCACGGTCAAAAACTGGCCGTTAAAGCACCACTGCAAAAAGTCGAGCAACTTTGGGAACCGTTGTATGCCTGCTACCAGTCACTAAACGAATGTGGCATGGGTGTAATAGCCAACGGCTCACTACTGGATACACTACGCCGCGTAAAAGCATTTGGTATCCATCTTGTACGTCTTGATATCCGCCAGGAGAGCACGCGTCACTCAGACGTCTTGTCTGAACTGACTCGCTACTTAGGTATTGGTGATTACGAACAATGGAGTGAGCAAGATAAGATTGCTTTTCTAACTAACGAGCTGGCATCTAAACGTCCGCTTCTCCCTCGTGATTGGGAACCGTCTGAACCCGTCAAAGAGGTTTTGGATACCTGCAAGATTGTTGCAGCACAACCGCGTGAAGCGTTTGGCGCTTACGTTATTTCAATGGCACGTACCGCCTCTGACGTACTAGCCGTTCATCTACTGCTACAAGAAGCTGGTTGCCCTTACCGCATGGATGTGTGTCCTCTGTTCGAAACGCTAGACGATTTGAACAACGCGGAATCGGTCATCAAGCAGCTTATGGGGATTGACCTTTACCGTGGTTTTATCCAAAACCACCAGATGGTCATGATTGGTTACTCTGACTCAGCGAAAGATGCAGGTGTTATGTCTGCAGGTTGGGCTCAGTATCATGCGATGGAATCGTTAGTTAAAGTGGCTGAAGAAGAAGGCGTTGAGCTAACTCTATTCCATGGTCGTGGGGGCACAGTCGGTCGCGGTGGCGCACCTGCGCATGCTGCGCTTTTGTCGCAACCACCAAAAAGCTTGAAAGGCGGTTTACGTGTAACAGAGCAAGGCGAAATGATCCGCTTTAAACTGGGACTCCCAGATGTCGCAGTAAACAGCTTTAACCTATATGCAAGTGCGATTCTGGAAGCCAACTTGTTACCGCCACCGGAGCCAAAACAAGAATGGCGCGACTTGATGGAAGTGCTATCAGAAGTAAGCTGTGAGTCTTACCGAAATGTGGTTCGTGGCGAGCCAGATTTCGTGCCTTACTTCCGCCAAGCAACACCAGAACTCGAACTCGGCAAGTTGCCACTTGGTTCTCGTCCTGCAAAACGCAACCCTAAGGGCGGAGTAGAAAGCTTACGTGCAATCCCGTGGATCTTCTCATGGAGTCAAAACCGTTTGGTACTTCCTGCATGGCTAGGCGCAGGTGAAGCGATTCAATACTCGATCGATAAAGGCCACCAAGCATTGCTCGAAGAGATGTGCCGCGAATGGCCATTTTTCTCAACTCGTCTCGGCATGCTGGAAATGGTGTACTCGAAGTGTAATATTGATATCTCTCGCTACTACGATGAGCGATTGGTGGATGAGTCGCTCCGTCCACTCGGTGAAAAGCTTCGTGCTCAGCTTCAAGAAGACATCAAAGCGGTACTGAATGTAGAGAACAATGAAAACTTGATGCAGCATGACCCTTGGGGACTCGAGTCTATTCGCTTACGCAATATCTACGTTGAGCCATTGAATATGCTACAAGCAGAGCTGCTATACCGCACGCGTCAAACCGAAGAAGCTTCTGCAAACTTGGAAGAAGCGTTGATGGTGACGATTGCTGGTATTGCTGCAGGTATGCGCAACACAGGCTAATCGTTTCATTTTTAATAGAAAGCTGGGCAAATGCTCAGCTTTTTTTTATCACAGGATAATCGCACCAAAACAAAGACAGTTAAATATACCACTAGAGACCCAAAAAATACCAAAACAAAAGAATAAAAAACCACAAGTTAACACTATTGATTATTATGTTAGTTTTTTAGGGTAATTTTGTCCTACTATTCCACTTCATGCTTATTATTTATATACTACTTGCCTGCTGAGAGCTCATAAATCCAATCATACCTGCTCCAGCCTTGATGGGACTCCCCATCTCTCTAGGTGATAAACGGCTTTAAGGTGACAGGACCAACATTGTTGGTGCTACTTATACATTAAAAAACTCAAGTGCCAGTAAGAGCGCAGCTGAAAGTATAAGTAGCTTGTTTACAAGTTTATTGACCATTTGGATTGAAGACATGTCATTACCACACGTAATCTTAACTGTTCTTAGCACTCGCGACGCAACCGGTTACGATATCACTAAAGAATTCTCTGCTAGCATCGGTTACTTCTGGAAAGCAAGCCACCAACAGGTGTACCGTGAACTCAACAAAATGGCTGAGAAAGAACTGGTTACTTGCGTATTAGAACCCCAAGAAGGCAAACCAGACCGCAAGGTTTACTCCATTACAGACGCTGGTCGCAGCGCTTTAGGAGAGTGGTTTGATCAACCAACTGCACACCCAACAGTTCGTGATGAGTTTTCAGCGAAATTGATGGCATGTGCCGTTCAACCTGCAGCTCCATTCCGTGACCAACTCGCCGAGCTAGTTGAAGAGTCTCGCAAACTGGTTTCTCACTACAAAGAAATTGAAGCGGCTTACTACGCAACGCCGTCAACTTTAGATAAACAAGCTCGCCTAGAACGTCTAACGCTTCGCCGTAACCTTCTGTTACGTGAAACTTGGATCACTTGGGCAGAAGAAGTTCTAACTGAACTTGAAGTGATTGGTTAAACTCCTTTTGCTTTGATAAAACGAAAAAGGCTTGCCACTTGGCAAGCCTTTTATCTTTTTGAAACCAGATTTACGCACCGACTACTGCGCGAGGACGAACACCCAACGTATGGCATAACGCGTAAGTCATCTCTGCACGGTTTAGTGTGTAGAAGTGAAAGTCCTTAACCCCTTCACGACTCAGTACACGCACCATATCAATAGCTTGGCTAGCTCCTACAAGCTGGCGAGTCACCGGATCATCATCCAAACCATCGAATTGTTTGCTCATCCATCCTGGTACTTTCACGTTGTTCTGTGCCGCAAAGCGAGACGCTTGCTTAAAGTTCGATACAGGCAAAATTCCTGGCACAATTTCTACGTCAATTCCTGCTGCGACACAACGGTCACGGAATCGCAGGTAAGACTCAACGTCAAAAAAGAACTGAGTAATAGCACGGTTTGCACCTGCATCTACCTTACGTTTTAGGTTCAATAAGTCAGACTGTGCGCTTTTAGCTTCAGGGTGAACCTCAGGGAATGCAGCAACGGAGATATCGAAATCGTGGCGTGATTTCAGCAGCTCAACCAAATCCGAGGCATACATATCAGGCGCACCGCCACCTGGAGGAATATCACCACGCAGAGCGACGATATTTTCAATACCATTGTTCCAATAATCATCGGCAATATTAATCAACTCTTCACGAGTCGCATCAATACAAGTGAGATGGGGAGCGGCAACCAATCCGGTTGTTGCTTTAATTTCTTTAATGATGGAGTGTGTTCTGTCACGCTCGCCGGAGTTCGCACCGTAAGTCACAGAAACAAATTTAGGTTGAAGCGTTTTAAGACGGTGCACTGAATTCCAAAGTGTTTCTTCCATCTTAGCGCTGCTTGGCGGAAAAAACTCAAACGATACATTGATGTTATCTGATAACTCAGCAATATTCTGGTTCAAGGCGTCGATATGGCCTGCGTGCGTATATCCCATCTTACTCTCCCTGCGGCACTCCGCCACGAAAACAAATCCTTAAAATCGACGTTTAGACGTCTATATGTCTACAGAATGTATTGAATACGATTTAATGTCAACCTTGTAATTATGAATTTTTCTCAAGTTAATAATGAAGATAGTTCAAGTTTCTACTTGAGCATCATCTCACCATTTTGCACGGGTTATGACTTCAGTATGGCACTGATAGGGGAATAAAAAACCCTGGATTAATTCCAGGGTTTTTAGGTCAATCGCAACTTTAAAATAAACCAGCCAATCGGTTGAGGTCGGATTGAATAGCGCCGGCTGTCACTTCTCTGCCAGCGCCTGGTCCTCGAATGACCAAAGGGTTATCTTTGTACCACTTGCTCTCTATGGCAAAAATGTTATCGCATGGCAATAAGTTGGCGAGCGCGTGCTCACGAGATAACGCTTCGACTCCCACCGTTGCTTTACCATTTTTTTCTAAACGCGCCACATAGCGAAGCACTTGATCGTTTCTCTGTGCTTTTGTCAGACGCTCTTGAAGTATTTCACTCAACAACGCTCCATTATCGAAGAAATCATCTAAGCTCAGTTCTCTTAATTCTTCTGGCACCAAAGACTCAACTTTAACGCTGTCTGGTTCTATATCTAGGCCCGATTCTCGAGCCAAGATGACTAACTTACGCATTACATCGGAGCCATCTAAATCAGAACGAGGGTCAGGTTCGGTTAACCCTTGCTGCCAAGCAAGATCGACTAAATCATTAAATGGCACAGAACCATCAAACTGTTGGAACAGCCATGATAACGTCCCCGAGAAAATACCCGATAGAGCGACGATTTCATCCCCACTTTCACGAAGATCTCGCACGGTATGGTTTATCGGTAACCCAGCACCAACCGTTGCGTTGTATAGCCAATGACGACCAATTTTAGCGAATGCATCTTGAACCTGATGGTAGTACTGGCTATCTGCGGAACCGGCCACTTTGTTAGCGGAAATCAAATGAATGCCTTGCTGTGCGATTTCTACGTAGCGCTGAGCCAACTCTTTACTCGCGGTAACATCAAGCACGACTGCTTCATCATAGCTTTTAAGCGCTCCCAAACGTGCCAGCCAATCCCCATTGTTTGCTATGCTTTCATCATCAAATCGTTCAGCAACACTCGCCGCCTCAATACCTTGCTCATCGAACCAATAGGTTTGGCTATCCACAACCGCGACAAGATCAAAGCTCATACCATGACGTTTTTCGAGCTCACTTTTTTGCGTAGCAAATAAATTTAGCCAACTAGAACCAATATTACCCTTGCCACATAAAGCCACTGCCACGCGTTTTTGCGCTTGGAACAACTGGCTATGAATCGTTTGAACCAACGCCTCGGTATCAGTACGGCGCAAAACAGCGACTAGGCTCAGCCCTGAGTCTGTTTCAGAGATAAATTCTACCGGAGAGTGCTTTAGCTTCTGATAAAAGCCAAAGCAATGATTGGCGTTTTTCGTAACGCCTGCACCTACCGCAGCTAAGAGCGAGTAACCTTCTTTTAGCTTAATTTCAGCCTCTACCGCAAGCTCTTGCAAGTGTTTCAATGCACCACCGGCGATTTCTGCGGTGTAAGCCAAGCGTAGCGTGTGCTGATCGGATTGAGCTTCAAATGCCAGTGGCTCTAATTGCGCGCGCTGCAACGCTTGTAATACATCACTCTGTGTTTTTTCGAAGTCGTGCCCATGCATGAAAGACAACTGCACCAATAAAACATCATCCAGTGAAGTAATAATTTTAGCGCCACGACCAGATGCCAATACACGCTCAATACGAGTAGAACCCGACTCTGGCAGATAGCTACACTTGAGATTAAGGTCCATGGTACTTTGCGCCACAGGCTGAAGCGTACGACTGTGTAGCACTGGGGCAGCTAAGCGAGCAAGTTCACTGGCTTCATCCAATCGAAGTAACGGTAATAAACAAGCGTCAGACACCAAACGTGGATCGGCACTATAAACACCAGCAACATCACTCCAAATCGTGACAGTACTGACTTCAGCAAGCGCGCCTATGACCGTTGCAGAATAGTCAGAGCCGTTACGACCAAGTAGAATGGTTTCTCCTGCCTCGTTCTGAGCCATAAAGCCAGTAATTACCACACGTTTATGGTTATGCTGCGCGAGGACCTCTTTAATTAAAGGGTATGAACGAGCGCGATCAACCTCTGGTTGAGTTCCCGCTTCTGCACGTAAAAACGCTCGTGCATCTTGTGCAACCGCAGGGATAGAACGTTGAGATAATAACGCGGCCAATAGGCGAGCAGACCATACTTCTCCGTGCCCCAGTACCGCGGCTTTTTGCGCATTAGTGAGTGGTGCAGTCAGCTCCGAGAGAGTACTGAACTCATCATGTAATAAAGCTAACAGCTCTTCTTTTGCTTCACTCTCCAACAAGCTTTCTATTAGCTCAGTTTGGAACTGTCTCAAGCTTTGAAGCGCTTCATGCGCAATTCGGCCATCTTTATTTAACCCTTCCAAAAACTCAATCAAGCGGTTAGTGGTTTTTCCTGCAGCAGAGACGACCACCAGATCATTTTCTGTCGAATACTCCTTGAGAATACCCACAACGCGTAAGTAGCATTCTGGGTTTGCTAAGCTACTGCCACCAAACTTATGCAGCTGACGTTGTACAGTCATTGTTATTGTCTCCTATTACTGGGTAGCTTTAGCGAACGCTTGTTCTAAATCTGTGATGAGGTCTTGTGCATCTTCCAAACCGACAGACAAACGCAATAGTTGATGAGAGACCCCAGCCTCCGCCAGTGCCTCCTCACCCATTGCACGGTGCGTCATGGATGCTGGGTGGCAAATCAAACTTTCTACACCACCTAATGACTCTGCTAATGAAAACAGTTGGAGCTCTTTCACAAACACCTTTAACTGTTCAAACGAACCAGCAAACTCAAAACTCAACATAGAGCCAAAGCCCGTTTGCTGCTTTTTAGCGATGTCATGACCTGGATGTTCCGGCAGGCTTGGATGATAGATAGTTTTAACTAACACTTGTTTCTGTAGGTAAGCCAGTACCTGCTGTGAGCTCTCTTCATGTACTCGCATACGAGCACCAAGCGTACGAATACCTCGCAGCGTCATGTAACTATCGAAAGGTGTGCCCGTTGCACCAATACAATTGCCCCACCATGCAAGCTCTTCTGCATGCGCTTCTGTGTTGGTGATGATTACCCCACCAATTACGTCCGAATGACCGTTGATGTACTTTGTTGTGGAGTGGATAACAAAATCCGCACCTAGCTCTAAAGGTTTTTGGTACACGGGTGTCAAAAAGGTATTGTCCACCGCAACTAACGCGCCGATTTGTTTCGCTTTTTCACAAGTAGCTGCAATATCCACTACGCGAACCAGAGGGTTTGACGGAGTTTCTAGCAAAATGAGTTTTGGTTTTTGTGCCAATGCAGCATCTAAAGCCTGTTCGTCTGATTGATCGACAAACTGAACCTTAAAATCGCCTTTGTTAGCTCGGGTATTAAAAAGACGATAGGTACCACCATAACAATCGTGAGGAGCAATAATGAGATCATCTGGGCCGAGAAAAGCGGAAACCCATAAATTTAATGCCGACGTACCACAGTTAGTAACAACCGCTCCTTTTCCAGACTCGAGTTCAGATAGCGCACTTTCCAACAGTCCGCGGTTTGGATTACCAGATCGTGTGTAATCATACTTGGGCACTTCACCAAAAGCAGGAAAACCATAGTTAGTGGAAAGATAAATAGGTGGAACGACAGCATGATATTGGCTGTCTGATTCAATACCAGTGCGTACTGCAATGGTCGCAGGTTTGCGAGTGCTCATGGGTGTATCCTTTCACGGGTAATGACTTCTAAATAGGAATGCGCTATATCTAATGAGTAACATAAAGTGATCAACACGCTTCCTTTGCTGTTATGTTCACTTTACTCGTCAAAAAATGAGACGTCAACACTTCTAGACGTCTATATGTCTTTGCTTATGGCGGTAAATGCAGCTAAAATCAGCACCTAAATTATTTTTAACCGATTACATAAATGAAGGTGTGCAATGGCTGACTGGAATGGCGAATACATTAGCCCATATGCAGAGCACGGCAAAAAAAGCGAACAAGTAAAAAAAATTACCGTCTCTATCCCGCTAAAAGTTTTAAAGGTGCTAACTGATGAGCGTACTCGCCGTCAGATCAATAACTTACGCCATGCAACCAATAGCGAATTGCTATGCGAGGCATTTTTGCACGCGTACACAGGTCAGCCACTTCCGACAGATGAAGACCTTCGTAAAGACCGTCCTGATGATATTCCAACAGAAGTAAAAGCGCTGATGACGGAAATGGGCATCGAATTTGAGTCATTCGACGAAGAATAAAAAAGCCTGATAAGAGGTTTCAGGTAATAACTCTTGCCTCGAGCCAAATGAATGACATAAAAAATGGGACGCAATAGCGTCCCATTTTTTATGTATCACATCTGAAAGATATATTACTCTGCCATGTAGTTTTCAGGCATCTCGATACGAGCTACACCTGAATTAACCGCCGCCTGAGCGACCGCTTTTGCAACACGTGGTAGCAAACGTGAATCCATTGGTTTTGGAATAATATAGTCCGCACCAAACTCTAGCTTATCAACACCTGCAGCCTTCAATACGGCTTCAGGTACAGGCTCTTTTGCTAGCTCACGAATCGCCTCAACGGCTGCAAGTTTCATTTCATCATTGATTTCACTTGCACGCACATCAAGAGCACCGCGGAAAATGAATGGGAAACACAATACGTTGTTAACTTGGTTAGGATAATCACTACGGCCAGTACCCATGATCAAGTCATCACGAACTGCGTGAGCAAGTTCCGGCTTGATTTCAGGATCCGGGTTAGAACATGCGAATACGATTGGCTTATCTGCCATCAACTTCAACGCTTCCGCTGGCAATAGGTTTGGACCAGATACACCTAGGAACAGATCTGCACCTTCAATCACGTCTTCTAGTGTGCGCTTATCTGTATTGTTCGCAAATAGCTGCTTATATTCATTAAGATCATCACGACGAGTGTGAATCACACCTTTGCGATCTAGCATGTAGATTTTTTCGCGCATTGCGCCGCATTTGATCAGAAGCTCCATACACGCTACAGCGGCAGCGCCAGCGCCAAGACAAACAATTGTTGAATCTTCAAGTTTCTTACCTTGAAGTTCGATTGCATTCAGCATACCCGCTGCCGTTACAATAGCAGTACCATGTTGATCATCGTGGAATACTGGTACATCACAACGTTCAATCAGACGCTTTTCAATCTCAAAACAGTCTGGTGCTTTAATATCTTCAAGGTTGATACCGCCAAAAGTGTCTGCAATGCTCGCAACAGTATCAACAAATTCATCGATCGTGCGGTGCTTAACTTCAATATCAATAGAGTCAAGACCTGCAAAACGCTTAAACAGTAACGCTTTACCTTCCATCACTGGCTTAGATGCAAGTGGACCTAGGTTACCTAGACCTAGAATAGCGGTACCGTTAGAAATAACAGCAACCATGTTCCCTTTTGCAGTGTACTTGTACACGTTATCCGGGTTTTGTGCGATTTCACGCACTGGCTCTGCAACACCAGGGCTATATGCAAGGGCAAGATCACCCGCCGTTTCCGCAGGCTTTGTCAGTTCGACAGCAATCTTTCCTGGAGTTGGATAAGCATGGTAATCCAATGCTTTTTGGCGATGTTCTTCTTCTGGAGTGGCTGCTTGGTGGTTGTCTTCAGACATGGACGTTTCTCTTTTTTATTTTTAGGTAAGGGGGCATAAATTCTATCGGATAGAAATCAAACTTCATAGGCAAGATTGCGAGCAATATCCTTAAAAAGCCGATAATAAAAGAGATTAGACCAGATAACGGGGTTAAGCACCCGATTTTCGAGTCAGGTGCTCTTTCTTCTTACTATTATTGGAGTATGCAAACTTAGAAAGTATCGTTACTCTTCGTCCACGTATTGCGCTTGGAGATAATTCTCAATACCAGACATTTCAATCAAGCCAAGTTGCGTCTCTAGCCAATCAACATGTTCTTCTTCATCTTCAAGAATATCTTGGAAGAGATCTCGAGACACATAATCTCGAATGTCTTCAGCGTAGGCAATCGCATCTTTTAAATCTGGAATAGCCGCCATTTCAAGCTTTAAGTCACACTCGAGCATTTCCTTGGTATCTTCACCAATCATCAACTTACCTAAATCTTGTAGGTTCGGTAGGCCTTCAAGGAACAAAATACGCTCAATTAGATGATCGGCATGCTTCATCTCATCGATAGATTCGTGATATTCCTTGTCTGCTAGGTGCTTTAAGCCCCAGTCTTTATACATTCGGGCGTGAAGAAAATACTGATTAATAGCGACGAGCTCGTTACCGAGCACTTTATTGAGATGTTGAATGATGATTGGATCGCCTTTCATGACAAAACCCTCCTCTTTGGCTTCATTTAAATGTAGAAGCAAATGAGAAGGTGTCAAAATGTAAGGCAAATAATTACTGCATACTTACAGCAATTAGCTGGCTTGTTTAAATTCCGTGTAACTAGTTTCCGCTAAAATTTCCTTGGCCTGTCTGATGCACTTACCACATTGGCTGCCCAATGCCGTGCACTTTTTGATTCCTTTAATATCTGTTACGCCTTCATCTATCGCCAACTTCCTAATTTTTTTGTCGGAGACACCATGGCAAAGACAAACGTACATACTCAAAAAACCTATAAAACTAATCTGTGACAAACAATATAAACAAGAATAGTTCTTGTTACCAGTCGCATTATGGTGTCCGCTCAGAATATTTGGTTATAACGATTTTACCGCTGCAGGAAAAGATCAAAGGGTTAAGAGGGGTGAGTAAAAGCGTTAAGAAACAAAGCCGGTAAAACTCTGTTTTTAAATCGAAAAAGTGACGTCTTTTATTTCAACACTTATAACTAAATGTAATCTAGAAATGAAAAAGGGAAGCCTAAGCTTCCCTTTTCGATGCGCTTTCTTCAAAAAGAAGAACAGTGCAAGATTTCGTTTAATTCGTTATGAATTAGTCGAAGATCTTAGCAACAACACCAGCACCTACTGTACGGCCACCTTCACGGATCGCGAAACGTAGAC
>NZ_JAWPOX010000447.1:0-739 GCF_033344475.1 Vibrio sp. 1288 | reverse complement strand
TGAAAGGTTTTACACCCACTTATGCGGCAGGCCTTTCCATCATTTCTGTTGCTGTCTCTTCGTGGTTTTCGAAAGATCACAAGATGGGACCAAAAGCGATCATCGAGGCGATGTCTCAAGGCGCGAAGAACATGGCAACCACCGCTGTCTTGCTGGTGGGTATTGGTTTAGTGATCAACGTAATCAGTACCACAGGCATCGGCAATACTTTCTCTTTGATGATCAATGGTTGGGCGAATGGTGATTTGTTCATCATGCTCGTGTTGATTGCTTTGGCATCGTTGGTTTTAGGTATGGGCTTACCTGTGACAGCGGCGTATATTGTTCTGGGCACTTTGTCTGCCCCTGCCTTGTATAAGTTGATTGCCGAGAACCAACTTTTAGAGTTGATGGTTTCAGGGCAATTACCTGAGCAAGCGAAAGCGATCTTCATGCTAGCTGCACCAGATAAGCTCGAACTTCTCAATGCGCCAATGGCGCTGGAAACGGCGAAAGAAATGCTGTCGATGGTTCCTGCTGATTTTGTTGAAACGCTACTAGAGCAAAGTTTGGGTTTAGAGGCGGTTGGCTTGGCATTGTTGGCCGCGCATTTGATCATATTCTGGCTTTCGCAAGACAGTAACGTTACGCCACCAGTGTGTTTAACCGCATTCGCAGCGGCGACCATTGCGAAAACGCCACCAATGCGAACCGGCTTAATGGCTTGGAAAATTGCGAAGGGGCTGTACTTGGTTCCATT
>NZ_JAWPOX010000446.1:0-739 GCF_033344475.1 Vibrio sp. 1288 | reverse complement strand
CGAAGAAAATGGATTAGTGACCCAGCATTTAAAGTGTTTAAGAAAGTTCTTCCTCCGCTGTCGAGTACAGAAAAAGAAGCGATGGAAGCCGGTAGTGTATGGTGGGATGCCGAGTTGTTTTCTGGCAAGCCAAACTTTACGACGCTACACCATTACCCAGCGCCGACGTTAACAGCTGAAGAGCAAGCGTTTATGGATAATGAACTTGAAACGCTCTTAGACATGTTAGACGATCAAAAAATCGTGAAAGAAGATCGTGATTTGCCACCGGAGGTGTGGGAATACTTGCGCAAAGAACGTTTCTTCTCACTGATTATCTCGAAAGAGTACGGTGGCCGTGAGTTTTCTGCATTGGCAAACTCAACGATTGTGTCTCGTATTGCAACGCGCAGTATTAGTGTTGCGGTATCGGTAATGGTTCCTAACTCGTTGGGTCCAGGTGAGCTTCTTTCTCACTACGGCACTCAGGAGCAAAAAGATTACTGGTTACCACGTCTTGCTGATGGTACGGACATTCCTTGTTTTGCTTTGACTGGACCGGAAGCAGGTTCAGATGCGGGCGGCATTCCTGACCAGGGTGTGGTGTGTTACGGCATGCACGATGGCGAAGAGGTGCTTGGTGTTCGAGTTAGCTGGAACAAGCGTTACATCACACTTGCACCTGTTGCGACTGTTCTTGGTCTAGCTTTCAAGCTGCAGGACCCAGACGGTTTACTCGGCGATAAGAAAGACGTAGGCA
>NZ_JAWPOX010000445.1:0-739 GCF_033344475.1 Vibrio sp. 1288 | reverse complement strand
CCGCTCTAACGCCTGCCCCATCGCTGCATAATCATCGCCACCCGTGATTCCAGTAATGTTATAGCGTCGGTATTCTTGCTTTACCGGACCTTCGTTGTTGAAGACCACACACGATGCGATAGTGCTCTCGCCCATCGTATGGGAAATATCAAAACACTCCATCCTCATAATAGACTCCATTCCCAGCGACTCGCGAAGTGCTTTGAAACGTTGGTTGATCGTCATCTTATGGTTGATTTTTGTCGTGATGGCAGTAAGTGCATTGGTATTAGACAGCTTAAGATATCTCCCTCTCGCACCAGTCGGAGAAGTATGAAAATGAACCTTACGTCCTGCGACTTCACTCAGTGCTTTTTGAATGGGTTCGAGATCGTCGGCCAACTCTTGGTTCAGTATTATTCGAGATGGGATTGTTCGCGCCTCATTGTGGCTCAGGTAGTACTGAGTCAAAAAGCTATCGAATACCTCTTGTTGGCTCGTGTTTTGAGGAATCTTAGGGAAATGACTGCGACTGCCTAACACTTTACCCTGACGAATCATCAATATGTGGATGCAAGCAATGCCGTTCTCTTGCGCAAAACCCAGCACATCCATATCGTCCATGCTGTCTTCCGATACATATTGCTGTTCTTGGACTCGTCTTATCGCTTGTATCTGATCACGAAACTTTGCCGCGTCTTCAAACCGAAGTTGCTGACTTGCAACCTCCATTTTCTCTATCAACTGCTTCAGTACTTGC
>NZ_JAWPOX010000444.1:0-740 GCF_033344475.1 Vibrio sp. 1288 | reverse complement strand
AACATGACATGACAGACGCAATGCAGCGCAATTTAACCCGCTTGAAGCTTGATGCTCAGTTGAGAGACATTCAAACGCGTTACTTAGCTTCTCCCGAATCAGTAATGGCGACATTACGTGCGCTAGAGTCGGATTATCAAGGTCAAATTCAACCGCTCGCTCGTCTAGTGAGTGCGTGGTTAGACATTGATGAAGTTAAGGAAGCTGAGAGGATTTTCCAAAACATTTCGCTTTCAGAAGATTGGTCAACCGATGACAAACTGGCTTACGGCAGCATGATGGTAAGCTTGAATCACTTTGAAGATTTTGATCGTTGGTATGCGAGCTCAGCATTAAACTCCGCAACACAAGATTTAAGTGCTTCGGAAGCATTACAGTTTGATGAACTCAAAACCCGTCGACTGTTGAGTCAAGCGGATCTGATGCTTGTTAATCAACAGCCTAAGCTTGCGTTGGATTTGTATGAACAAGTTTCTTTAAAGCCTGAGCCATTTAAAACTCAAGCAGAAATTGGCATGTTGCAAGCCAGTGCTTTGACTGGAGATGAAGCGACGTATCACGATATGCACCTCATTTTGAATAAAAAGCGCGATAGCTTAACTGCGGCACAGTTGATGACAGTGGCCGCGGTGTTTAACCAACAAGGCTATCGAAATGACGCTAATGCGCTAAATCAGTTGTTGGGTGCGATGCCTGATGCCGACGCATTAGCGTTTCGCAATAGCATGTCTATAGCAATG
>NZ_JAWPOX010000443.1:0-741 GCF_033344475.1 Vibrio sp. 1288 | reverse complement strand
CGTACAAAAATTCATCACTTTTAACATCGTTTTTTGCCATAAAAACCATCGAATTTTTGCATTTTATCGAATAACACCTTTCCTATACCGTAATTTTCGAGCGCACCAACGGCTGTTTTATCAGCGGTTTCATAAGAAGTGCGCCGCTCTAGTGAGAGTCGAAAATCACGTCAAAAGGAAGTTATTATGAAAACTCTTATCGCAGTGAGTGTTTTATCTATATTGTCTTTCTGTGCCCATGCTGAACGTCAATCCAACGAACCCATCAAGGTCATCGAACCCATTTCTGGGCTCGACAGTAAAAAGATTGAATTGGGTAAAACGCTGTGGTTTGAACCGAGACTGTCGGCGTCGAACACCATTTCTTGCAACTCTTGCCATAACATCGCTAAAGGTGGCGTTGATAACTTACCAAGCTCAATTGGTCACAAATGGTCAATTGGCCCAATCAACTCACCTACGGTGTTTAATTCAGATTTGAATTTCGTTCAATTTTGGAATGGGCGAGCGAAAGATCTGCAAGAGCAAGCCGCAGGCCCTATCGAAAACCCATTGGAAATGGCATTTACCCACCAACTCGCGGTCGACACTCTTCAATCTATCCCTCAATACCGCAAGTGGTTTCAACAAGCTTATGGCAGCGACAATATCACCATTGATAACGTGACCGATGCTATCGCAACATTTGAACAAACGCTGCGTACGCCAAACTCTCCATTCGATTTATGGTTGAAAGGTAAC
>NZ_JAWPOX010000442.1:0-741 GCF_033344475.1 Vibrio sp. 1288 | reverse complement strand
GCGTCAAAAAAATGTGTATTTGGGCGATGAGTGTGGCCATGAATCATCAAGTTGACGCAATTCTGAGACATCACTTTTTCAACTTCGCTTTGATTCACGTCCATGATATCTAAAGACTTCATCTGTTTATCGTCGCGAATGTCTGATTGAACTTTAGAGACAATTTTTTTCTTTAAATACCATGGGATGCGTTTAAAGATCCATTGTAACCAAGGTTGATGCACAGTTTTACGAAATTTCTGATATTCCACGTCATCAATACACAGGGTATCGCCGTGTAAAATCACCGCTTTTGTGCCATATAAGTCGATGGTGCAAACGTCATCAAGCAAAGTGATGCCCGTCTCTTTACAAAAGCGTTCGCCCAACAAGAAGTCACGATTGCCTTGAATAAAGAAAACCGGGACACCTTGGTCGGTGAGCGTTTTGAACTCGGTACGAATTTGGTTTGCAAACGGTGTTTTGTCATCATCACCAACCCAAAACTCGAAAAGATCGCCTAATACATAAAGAGCTTCGGCATTTTTGGCTTCCGTACGCATGAATGTAATGAAACATTCTGTGATGTCAGGACGTGACGGCGTAAGGTGCAAGTCTGATATAAATAATGTCGTCATAGAAATAAGGGGAGGCGAAGCCTCCCCAATTACTTATCTCTTGGGAATAATTCGCAAGAATTACTCTGCGATTGTAGTACCAGTGATTACCACGTCTTCTAGTGGTACGTCTTGGTGCATGCCG
>NZ_JAWPOX010000441.1:0-742 GCF_033344475.1 Vibrio sp. 1288 | reverse complement strand
CATTAGTGGCCGTGGGCGGATATGGTCGCGGTGAACTGCATCCGTTGTCCGACATAGACATTCTTGTTCTCTCTAACAACAAACTGCCGACTGCGTTAGAAGCGAAAATCAGCGAATTTATTACCTTACTATGGGACTTAAAACTGGAAGTTGGCCATGCGGTTCGCACTGTCAATGAATGTGCACAAATCGGTCGTGACGATCTAACGGTTGCCACTAACCTACAAGAAGCACGTCTGCTTTGTGGCAGCGAAGACACATTCCAAGCTTTAAAAAAAGTCGTGCTATCCGACTCTTTCTGGCCGAGCGAAACCTTCTACCGCGCAAAAATCCAAGAACAACGCGAACGTCATGCTCGCTACCACGATACGACCTATAACTTAGAGCCCGATATCAAATCGACCCCAGGAGGTCTTCGCGATATTCACACTTTGAGCTGGGTAGCGCGTCGTCACTTTGGCGCCACATCTCTGCTAGAGATGAGCCGTTACGGCTTTCTTACCGATGCGGAATACCGCGAACTGGTGGAGTGTCAGGACTTCTTGTGGCGTGTCCGCTTTGCGCTGCACATTGAACTTCGCCGATACGACAACCGTTTGACCTTCGCACATCAAGCACAAGTGGCCGAAAACCTCGGTTATGTTGGTGAAGGCAATCGCGGCGTCGAAATGATGATGAAGGAGTTCTACCGTACCCTTCGTCGTGTGGCAGAGTTGAATAAGATGCTACTCAAGCTGTTCGA
>NZ_JAWPOX010000440.1:0-742 GCF_033344475.1 Vibrio sp. 1288 | reverse complement strand
CTATTACTTATCCAACTCTGGACTTTTCTGCTGGTGCGGTTATCACACCTGTGATGAGTGGGGGAGAAGCCAAAGCAAGCTACCGTCTGATTAACCAAGCTGAGCCGGTGGTTGAGTTGTTATCTTCAGATTCTGGTCGTTTGAAAGTGCTGCATGCTGGCGACTACCAAGTGGAAGTGACGTTAACTGCACGTAACTATACAACTAAAACCGTATTGGTTAACGGCACCATTAATAAAGCGGATCATCCAGGTCTTACGACGAAGCTTCAAACTGTGGAATTTACGCCATTTAAGACGATTAGTTTGGACTTTGGTAAAACGGTAGGCACTCGCACTTACTCATTTGCTGATACCGTGAGCGAAGAGCTTGCCACGTTAGACAATGCGAAAGCTGAGTTGACGCTAACTAATTACTCTCAATATCATTCTATTGCGTTGGATATTTCTGAGAGTGAATCGCGAGATTACAAAGCGTTACCAAGAACAAGAGTTACGGTTCATGTCGGTTGGGCAGAATCGGGTGTTGCAGATAAATACACACAACTTGATAGCGAACAAACCGTCATCGTAAGTACCCTCAGTGCCCCACAGTTTTCCAATTTAGAAGAAAGTGAGTTTGGCATCATGGGGTCGCGTTCGGTGCGTGAACCGACGGATGATGAGCTGCAAAAACTTGGCAAAGGTAAAGTCGCGCTGTTCTTGTTAAAGCCAGTGGGTAGCGATGACCGAACCCAACAAAA
>NZ_JAWPOX010000439.1:0-742 GCF_033344475.1 Vibrio sp. 1288 | reverse complement strand
TGGAAGTTATGCCGACCATGTCTGTTTCAGGAACTGGTGAAATCGGAATGAACCCACAATCAGACAGTTCTTGCTCTTTACGCTCAGAGACTTTTAGATTTAAAGGGCATCTATCTCTGTCATTTTTGCCATTAATGCGCGTTTTGTTTCTTGTAGGAGCAACAATAATTCCTTGACTATAATCCCCCTGCTTTATTCCTCGCATATGAGTAAACCAACCGTGCTCTTGGAATGCTCTTATCGAAACAGCAGCAAAACAGAAGGCTCCACTTCCCCACAATAAATCGTTATTTGAATCGTCAATATTCTCTTGAAATTCAAATTGATCGTTTCGAGAACCATCACTTTTGTAGGGTTGTCGAAAAAGAACGTTAGGAGCGGTTAAGCCAATAAACTTGGTATCATCGTTATCTCGCAACTGTCTCCATTTGACATAATCAATTTGTTCAAATTGCGCAGCAACGTCTCGAGTCGACGAAAGTTCGGCAAATGTGTTCACACCGAATATTTCAGGAGACGCAGACATTACAAATGGACTAAATGCCGCAGCAGCAGACTGAGATATCTTGCTTAGCACAGAGATATCTCTATCAAAATAATTTGTTCTCGGGTCATAACGTAATTGATAATCACCAACAACCACACCAAAGGGTTCTCCTCCGGCCATTCCATATTCATTTTGATAGAGCAATTTAAACAAGGCAGACTGATCGAACTCGATAGCCTTGAGCGCATCAAAATA
>NZ_JAWPOX010000438.1:0-743 GCF_033344475.1 Vibrio sp. 1288 | reverse complement strand
GGCTTATTCGCAACCGTGTCAACTAAAGCAGAAATATGCGCCCAACAATCTTGGTACTTAAACTTAATCATTCCTCCGCCGGCAAATACAATTGCAGACGCATCATTAAATTTATTTTTGTAATCTCGTTTATAACAGCCAACTTTATAATCAAACGATGAGCTAGAAGATAGTCTGCTTAAAATTTTATTTATTACTTTTCTTTTTGATTTTTTAAAACTATTAAATTCGTTTGAATAATTTAGGTTAAACCTTTCAACAGAGAATTCATTATCTATAATATTCTTCTTTATAAGATATTCTGCACTATCTGCTATCACTTGATCACCAAGGTTTGTGTCATGTGTATAGCCAACCATCACCAACTTTTTCGCTGTCATGCTCTTATACCTTTAGTCTTATCATTTTCTTTTCTTCTACACCTAACACCAGCCAATACGTTAAAAAGCTAATCATCCCGAATGAAACCAAAGTGGTAGAAATAAACCTTAAAATACTTTGCTCGAAACTTATCGTTAATGAAAACAATACGGCTATCGTTGGTATTAGTACTTGAAGCGCTTTGTTGATTACAAACAATATATATTTCATAATGGATAACCCGGCTTTGAGCTTGAGAAAAGCGAGCCTCATTCCACAAGAAACTACCTCCATAAAAATGGAAACAACGATAACGGTGTAAGGGGGATAACCTAACGATAGGAAAATATAGGCCAATGGCACAGTTAGCAGCAGCACTGACC
>NZ_JAWPOX010000043.1:0-37679 GCF_033344475.1 Vibrio sp. 1288 | reverse complement strand
TTTAAAATACAAAACGCCCGATGAAGTACATCGAGCGTTTTAGTTAAAAAGTGTCAACCCATATCAGGACGGGTCATGATGCTAAGTGCTAGCTCATCATGATGGCGATGACGGCTCCAGCAATTACTAGGCAGCCACCGATGCGTCGTAGCTGATTGTTGGGTTGTTCACTTAATTGAGCCACCATATTCCGCCAACCGTTAGGAGCAATCAGCGGCCCAATGCCTTCCACGATCAAGACGAGCCCAATCGCCAACCATATGGATTCAGACATAGCGCTTTCCAGTCGAATAGAGAAAGCTAAATACTATCAGTGATATGCTGATTTCAAAATGAACAAAGCGGCAAGATGACATTCTGGTAGCGACTCTGTGAACAAAAAATGACTGCAAGAAGTGAGATTCGGTGCTAGAATCCATTTTTAACTAGCAATCAGACTTGGAAAGATGGGAAATAACGTAGTCGTTCTAGGCACCCAATGGGGTGACGAAGGTAAAGGTAAAATCGTAGACCTTTTAACTGAAGATGCAAAATACGTGGTACGCTACCAAGGCGGTCACAACGCAGGTCACACTCTCGTAATTGACGGTGAAAAAACCGTTCTTCACTTAATTCCATCAGGTATCCTTCGCGATAACGTAAAATGTGTTATCGGTAACGGTGTTGTACTATCACCTGAAGCTCTACTTAAAGAAATGAAGCCTCTTGAAGAGCGCGGTATTCCAGTACGCGAGCGTCTTTTCATTTCTGAAGCATGTCCGCTAATTCTTCCTTACCACGTTGCAATGGACCAAGCTCGCGAAATCGCTCGCGGTAAAAAAGCTATCGGTACTACTGGTCGTGGTATCGGTCCAGCATACGAAGATAAAGTTGCTCGTCGCGGTCTACGCGTTGGTGACCTATTCGATATGGCGACTTTCGCAGAGAAGCTAAAAGAAGTCATGGAGTTCCATAACTTCCAACTAGTTAACTTCTACAAAGCGGAGCCAGTAAGCTACGAAGAAGTACTTGAGCAAGCGAAAGGCTACGCTGAGCTACTAACTTCAATGGTTATCGACGTAACTGACGAACTAGACGCAGCACGTAAGCGCGGCGACAAGATCATGTTCGAAGGTGCACAAGGTACACTACTTGATATCGACCACGGTACTTACCCGTACGTAACGTCTTCTAACACGACTGCTGGTGGTGTTGCTGCAGGTTCTGGTTTTGGTCCTCGTCACATCGGTTACATCTTGGGTATCGCAAAAGCGTACTGTACTCGCGTTGGTGCTGGTCCATTCCCGACTGAACTATACGACGGTTTAGATAAGCAAGATCCAATTGGTAAGCACTTAGGTGAAGTTGGCCACGAGTTCGGTGCGACAACTGGTCGTCTACGTCGTACAGGTTGGTTCGATGCTGTTGCTATGCGTCGTGCAATCCAAATCAACTCTGTATCTGGTTTCTGTCTAACTAAACTAGACGTACTAGATGGTCTAGAAGAGCTAAAAATCTGTACTGGTTACAAGATGGAAGATGGCTCCGTGCTAGAAGTTTCTCCGATGGCTGCTGAAGCATTCGAAAAAGCAACGCCAATCTACGAAACAATGCCTGGTTGGTCTGAGAACACATTTGGTGCTAAGTCACTAGATGCTCTACCACAAGCAGCTCTTGACTACATCAAGCGTATTGAAGAGCTAACTGGCGTTCCAGTAGACATCATCTCTACAGGTCCTGACCGTAACGAAACTATCATCAAAGTTCACCCATTCGAAGCTTAATTGATAGCCGTTAAAGATTGCAAAAGCCGACCTTCTGGTCGGCTTTTTTGTATCTGAACAAAAACAGCGTGACTCTCATATGGCAAGCTTTTGCCGCTGAGCCTAAATCAGAGGCAAAAATTGTCTAAAGCTTAGCTGTTTTTTGCCGATAAGGTTATCAAGCAGAGGAGATCCTTCACCGATCTTTGGTTTCTTAGATACCTTAAGGGTACGTTTATGAAGTTACGAACAGTGGCTGCTTCACTGTTGTTGACCTTGGTTGCTACCACAGTGAAAGCCAATGTTGCCGATGTGGGGGCACCAGTTCCGATCTATACCGAAGCAGAGCTGATAAAGCTTATTGAGCAAAATAAGCACTTACAACGTGTGCGCGCTGATAACTGCCAGCTGGTGGAGGATATCGTAGCTCGTGCGACTCGAATTAACTTACCCGCTTATGAGTTTCTATACGGAGATATGTTGGCTTGGGGTGTGTGTGTCGAGCAAGATGTCGAACTGGGTCTTTACTACATCGAAAATGCAGCGCATCAGGGGTTACCTGCTGCACTAGAGCAGATTGGCCGATACTATTCGCGTGGCACTTTAGTACAGCAAGATAAAGAACGTGCAATTCCATATTTGCGAGAAGCTGCGTCAATGGGAAACCTAAACGCGCGTATTCATCTGGCCGAGTTGCTTTTACGTGATTATGGCAGTCCACTCGATTACGAAGATGCGTATCGTTGGTTATATAACTCTGTCACAGCAGATAAGCGGCAGCATAAGCGCATAACTGTATTGAGAAACGGCCTTGAACAGCGCATGCCACAAAACGTTATTGCTCGAGCTAAACGGCGAGACACCTTTTGGTAACGCTTCAATATTGCAAACAACTTCATACAACAAAGCCCACGTCACGTGGGCTTTGTTGTTTTCCCGATAGTTGGTAACGCTTAAACCACTTTGTGTGGACCGAAGCATTCGTAATGGAATTGCTCTTCTGGTACGCCAAGTTCTAATAGCTGTTTCGCTACGTGCTGCATAAATCCTACAGGACCACAGAAGTATACCTGCACGTTATATTGCTTTAATGCAGCTTCAATTTCATACAGATTGACAAAGCCCGTGAAGTGGAAGTCTTCACCTAGCTTGTCTTCTGCCGTTGGTTGGTTATACCAAACGAGCGCGTTCATATTTTCTTTTTCTGCAACGAGTTGGTTTACGTGTTGCTTGAAAGCATGCTGTTGGCCATTTTCGGTTGCATGAACCCAAGTTACAGGTGCTTGATGTGCTGAGAGACTTTCTAGCATTGACAGCGTTGGAGTAAGTCCCACACCAGCAGAAATTAGAACAACGGGTGTTTGTGGTTCGGCATCCATAAAGAAATCACCGGCAGGGGCTGCAAGCTGCACTTTTTCGCCAATGTTCAGGCTATCGTGCAGGTAGTTCGACACTTTTCCGCCTTCTTCACGTTTTACTGAGATACGGTAGGTGTTCTCTTGGACCGCAGAAGACAGGCTATATTGGCGAATTTCTTGGTTTTCTAACTGGTCACTGTTGATGTAGATGCCAAGGTATTGTCCCGGTTTATACGGCGCCACTTTTTGGCCATCGGTTGGCTTGAACACAAAGCTGCAAATGTGTTCGCTCTCAATCTTTTTATCGACTAATTCAAATTCGCGTAGACCGCGCCAGCCGCCTTCCAAAGCTTCATTTTGTTGGTAAATTTGTTCTTCGCGCTGAATAAATACATTCGCAAGTACGCCGTAAGCCTCAGCCCAAGCATCCAACACTTCTTGACCTGGATTAAAAAGCTCATCGATTGTCGCAAGTAAATGCTTACCAACGATTTGGTACTGATCTTCTGTGATCAAAAAGCTCGTGTGCTTATGCGCAATTTTCTCTACTGCGCCAAGCAGAGCTGGCAAATTTTCAATATTGGCAGCATAGGCACAGATAGCGTTGAATAATGCTTCACGCTGATCGCCGTTACGCTGGTTACTCATGTTAAAAATATCTTTCAACTCAGGGTTATGAGTAAACATACGCTCGTAAAAGTGCGCGGTCAGTTTTGGTCCTGTTTCGGCGATGAGTGGTGCGGTCGCTTTGACGATCTCGATAGTTTGATTGCTGAGCATAAGGGCTTCCTACTTTAAGTTGTATTTATAATACATGTTTAAAGTTGTATCTCAAATGTATCTTTCGATCAAGAAAAGATTTACACTTTTATCGATAGCTCAAGTTTGGGGTTTTAGCATCACCAGCGGGTTATTGAGTCGCACTTTGGGAGAGAATATGCAGTTAACTAGTTTCACTGATTATGCGTTGAGAACCTTAATTTTCTTGGCTTCGTTGCCGGAAGATGAGTTAACCAGCATTACCGAAGTGACGGATTTATTTGGTGTGTCACGTAACCATATGGTCAAAGTTATCAACCGTTTAGGGCAACTAGGTTATGTCCACACCGTGCGTGGAAAAAACGGTGGTATTCGGCTGATGAAACCTGCTTCTGAAATCACAGTCGGTGGTGTTGTGCGCGATTTAGAGCCGTTAGATTTAGTCAACTGTGGTGTGGATTTTTGCCATATTACCCCTGCTTGCCGCCTCAAAGATAAATTGGCGAAAGCAAAAAGTGCCTTTCTGGCGGAGTTGGATGACTGCACGATTGAATCCTTGCTCAGTGACAATTCTGAACTTTTGATCTTGCTGGCTCGTCCTTAACTCATTTGCATGCCTAGAGTCGATCTCGATCATTCTTTTTTCAAAGCAATTCTGTAGCTTATCGAGAGACTCAGATATACTAGCCATATACCTTCCTTGCTAGATAGGCGTGCCTATGTCAGACAATATTCCAAACGATCCTTTTGCAGATCGTGAATCCAAAAATTACGAAAATCCAATTCCAAGCCGAGAGTTTATCATCGAGTTTCTAGAGCAAGCGGGCGTTCCAATGAATCGTAACGACTTGTTTGAGGCACTAAAGCTTCAGGGCGAAGAGCAATACGAAGGGTTGCGTCGTCGGCTACGTGCGATGGAGCGAGATGGCCAACTGGTGTTTACCCGCCGTCAGTGCTATGCATTGCCTGAAAAACTTGAAATGGTGAAAGGTTACGTGATTGGTCATCGTGATGGCCATGGTTGGGTACGTCCAGAAGGCAGCGTCGGCAAGGATGATGATATTCTGTTACCGCACCATCAGATGAAGAACATCATCCACGGTGATTTTGTCTTAGTGCAACCTACAGACAACAGCAAGCGCGGCCGCCGTGAAGGACGTTTGGTGCGTGTGCTAGAGGAGCGTAATGATCAAATCGTTGGTCGTTTCTTCCTTGAATATGGATACTCCTATGTTGTCCCAGATGACTCGCGTATCAGCCAAGATATCCTGATCCCAAATGAGCACAAAGCGGGTGCACGCATGGGTAACGTAGTCGTAATTGAAATTACTGATCGTGGCTCACGCTCACGCGGCATGATGGGTAAAGTGGTTGAAGTCCTTGGTGAAAACATGGCACCAGGTATGGAAACACAAATTGCGATTCGTACACACCAAATCCCTCACGAATGGCCAGAAGCCGTCGATAAACAAATCGAAAACTTAGGCGAAGAAGTACCAGAAGAAGCGAAAGTTGGTCGTGTGGATCTACGTGATTTGCCACTAGTGACCATTGACGGCGAAGACGCACGAGACTTTGATGATGCCGTTTACTGTGAAAAGAACAAAGAAGGTGGTTGGCGTTTATGGGTAGCGATTGCTGACGTCAGTTACTACGTTCGTCCTGACTCTGCGTTGGACAAAGAAGCGATCAATCGTGGTAACTCAGTATATTTCCCTTCGCAAGTTGTGCCAATGTTGCCAGAAGTACTGTCGAACGGTCTATGTTCGCTTAACCCGCAAGTAGATCGCTTGTGTATGGTGTGCGAAATGACCATTTCCGATACAGGTAAGCTGTCTGGTTACAAGCATTACGAGGCGGTGATGAACTCGCACGCTCGTCTCACATATAGCAAAGTGAGCGCGATTCTAGAAGGGGATGAAGAACTACGTGAGCGCTACCAGCCGCTTGTTTCTCATCTAGAAGAGTTGCACAAGATGTACAAAGTGCTGAAAGAAGCACGAGATCAACGCGGTGCAATCGAATTTGAAACCGTTGAAACCAAATTTATTTTCAATGCGGAACGTAAAATCGAAAGCATTGAGCCAGTAATTCGTAATGACGCGCATAAGATCATCGAAGAATGTATGATTTTAGCCAACATTGCTTCGGCATCGCTGGTAGAAAAAGCGAAAGAGCCCGCGCTTTATCGTATCCACGAATCTCCAGGTGAATTACGCCTGCAAGGTTTCCGTGACTTCTTAAGTGAACTTGGTCTTGAGCTAAAAGGTGGTTTAGAGCCTTCACCAACGGACTATGCTGATCTCGCACGTCAAATCTCCGGGCGTCAAGATCAAGAGTTGATTCAGACCATGCTGCTACGCTCAATGAAGCAAGCGGTATACAACGCAGATAACGCGGGGCACTTTGGGTTGGCATTGAAACGCTATGCGCACTTTACGTCGCCAATTCGTCGTTACCCTGACTTGTTACTTCACCGTGCAATCAAGTATCTGATTGCTAAAGAAGAAGGTCGTAATCAAGATCGCTGGACACCAACAGGTGGCTATCATTACTCGTTTGACGACATGGATTTTTACGGCGAACAATGTTCGATGACAGAGCGCCGTGCTGATGATGCAACACGTGATGTTGCGGATTGGCTGAAGTGTGAATATATGCAAGACCACGTCGGTGACGAACTAGACGGTGTTATCGCTAATGTCACTAGCTTTGGCTTCTTTGTACGTTTAACGGATTTGCACATCGATGGTTTGGTACATATTTCTACCCTTGCGAACGACTACTATCAATTTGACCCGATTGGTCAACGACTTATTGGTGAAAGTTTCGGTAACATCTACCGCTTAGGTGATGCAGTAAAAGTAAAAGTACTGGCTGTTAACCTCGATGACAAGCAAATTGACTTTGAATTGGTCGAAACAAGTCGTAAGCTACGCGGCGAAGGTAAGACTGCGAAGAAACGCGCAGCGGAAGCAAAACGCAAAGCGAAAGATAAAAAACGCGCTGCGACTCGCTCTTCATCGAAGGAAGGTGGCGCGGCTCGTGCAGTTCCTGCGATAGAGCCAACTAAACGCCCAGAAGAAACGGGCGCAACGAGTAAGCGTAATGGCCCAAAACGTGGTGACGCTGAAGGCAACGAGAAGCCTAAAGTGAAAAAAGCACGTAAAAAGAAGCCGCACAGTAAGCCGAAGAAAACCAAGCGCACTAAAAAAGAAGCGCAGTAGGTTGAAGCGCCAACTTAGTTCAAACTTGGTTGGCGCAGGCAATACGACCAGAACAACAGGTTAAACAATGAGTAACGAATTTATCTACGGCATTCACGCAGTGAAGGCGGTATTGGAGCGCGAACCAGAGCGTTTTATCGAGGCGTACGTTTTAAAAGGTCGTCAAGATGATCGCCTAATGCCAATCCTAAATGATCTTCAGGTTTGTGGTGTTTCTATTCAGCAGATGACACGTAAAACCTTGGATGACAAAGCGCGCGGTGCAAATCACCAAGGCATCATCGCTCGTGTGAAACCAGCGAAGCAGCTGAATGAGAACGATATAGATGACATCCTGGCGCAGCACGAATCACCACTGCTATTAGTGTTAGACGGAGTGACCGATCCACACAATCTTGGTGCGTGTTTACGTAACGCAGATGCGGCAGGTGCTGCGGCGATCATCGTACCGAAAGATCGTTCTGCGCCAATGAATGCGACGGTAAGTAAAGTCGCTTGTGGTGCAGCTGAAGTCGTGCCATTGATCCGAGTGACTAACTTGGCTCGTACTATGCGCACATTGCAAGAGAAAGGCATCTGGTTTGTTGGTACTGCGGGTGAAGCAACGCACGACATCTACCAAGCCAAACTGACTGGACCCCTTGCTATCGTAATGGGGGCAGAAGGTGACGGTATGCGTCGTCTAACTCGTGAAACCTGCGACGATTTGATTAAGATCCCAATGGCTGGTAGCGTTTCAAGCTTGAACGTATCTGTGGCATCCGGCATCTGTTTGTTTGAGGCAGTTCGTCAGCGTATTGCTGCAAAGTAACGACGAAACAAACAGTTACTGTAGAATTAGACATAATGATAAAAACAAAGGATGGGGTGCCATCCTTTGTCGTTTTCACCGATTTATAAATAAAAATCCTCAGGGAAGTTATGACTCAACAAGACATTAAATTCATCGCCTTCGATCTAGATGGTACTTTGCTTGATAGCGTGCCAGATCTAGCTGTCGCGGCAGACCAAGCAGTACAGGCGCTTGGCTTTCCATCGGTTTCAGAAGAACAAGTTCGTGATTATGTGGGTAACGGCGCAGACGTGCTTATTGGTCGCTCATTAAGCCAAAGCCTGACCATCAACCCAGAGCTGAGTGAAGAGCTTCGTGCTAAAGCGCGTGTATTGTTTGATGACTACTACGAGCAAAGCGGTCACAAGCTAAGTCATCTTTACCCAACGGTAAAAGAGACACTAGCAGAGCTGCACAAAGCGGGCTTTGTTATGGCGTTGGTGACTAACAAACCTTCAAAGTTTGTGCCTGACGTTTTGGAAAAGCACGACATCGCAAAATACTTCGTTGATGTCCTTGGCGGTGATGCATTCCCAGAGAAAAAACCAAACCCAGTAGCATTGAACTGGTTGATGGAAAAGCACCAAATCCAACCAAGTGAAATGCTGATGGTTGGCGACTCGAAAAACGACATTCTCGCAGCAAAGAATGCAGGCTGTGCCTCATTTGGTCTGACATATGGTTACAACCACGGTGAACCTATTTCAGCATCAAATCCAGATTTCGTCGCTGACAGTTTGGCAGAATTATTGGACGTTGTAGCGGTTTCTGCATAACGGCTACAAAAGAGCTTCCAAAATACTCGTTAATGAGTACACTGAGTAAACCGTGCACCTATTACTGCACGGTTTTTTTCATTTAATTAGATTAAGAAGTCAAAGGAATCATTCTAATGAGCAAACCCATTGTATTGAGTGGTGTTCAACCTTCAGGTGAACTAAGTATCGGTAACTACTTGGGTGCTCTACGTCAATGGCAGCAGATGCAAGACGATTATGATTGCCAATATTGTGTGGTAGACCTTCACGCGATTACGGTTCGTCAGGACCCTAAAGCGCTGCATGAAGCAACTCTAGACGCACTGGCAATTTGTCTGGCAGTTGGTGTTGACCCGAAGAAGAGCACGCTATTTGTTCAGTCACATGTACCAGAGCATGCTCAATTAGGTTGGCTTCTTAACTGCTACACTCAAATGGGTGAGCTGAGCCGTATGACTCAGTTTAAAGACAAATCGGCTCGTTACGCGAATGACGTAAACGTCGGTCTATTTGACTACCCGGTGTTGATGGCGGCTGACATTTTGCTTTACGGTGCACACCAAGTACCTGTAGGCAGTGACCAGAAGCAACATCTAGAATTAGCGCGCGATATCGCAACGCGTTTCAACAATATTTACTCGCCAGAGCAGCCAATCTTCCAAGTTCCAGAGCCTTACATTCCGACAGTAAATGCGCGTGTAATGAGCCTTCAAGACGCAACGAAGAAGATGTCTAAATCTGATGACAACCGTAAGAACGTTATCACGCTGCTGGAAGAGCCTAAGTCGATCCTTAAGAAGATCAACAAAGCGCAAACCGATACCGAAACGCCACCAAGTATCCGTCATGATATCGAGAACAAGGCGGGCATTGCTAACCTAATGGGTCTGTACTCTGCGGCGACAGGCATGAGCTTCGAAGAGATTGAAGCGAAGTACCAAGGCGTAGAAATGTATGGCCCATTTAAGAAAGATGTTGGTGAGGCAGTTGTAGCAATGCTTGAGCCAATTCAAGCAGAATATCGCCGTATTCGCGCTGATCGTGCTTACATGGACGAGGTAATGCAGCAAGGCGCTGAGAAAGCCTCGGCACGAGCGGCTGAAACGCTTAAGAAAGCATACGAAGCAGTAGGTTTTGTAGCTCGCCCATAGTTGCTAAGAACGAATACGAAAAAGCTCCACTTTGGTGGAGCTTTTTTTATGCCTGTATTACTGAAATGGTGTGTCTTTCATACAGCGTTCCATGTCGTAATATTCAACACGTCCTCGAGCCCCTAGAAAGGCAGACTTCACAACCATGCCTCTATCAATGAAGTAACTAAGCTGTACGCATGATATATCGTAGCTGAGTTCTTTAATTCTCGCTGGAATCCAGTAGGTTCCTGGCGTTCTTAGACGCTGAGTAAAGGTAATAACACCCTCGTCACTGACTTCTAGCTCTTCAATACCATCCAGTTCATTTTTGGCTGATTCGATGATGTCTTGATTCGCCGTAGGTTGAAGTGGCTCACTGGCGGTCAACTGACACCCCGCTATCAAGCCAAGTAGGGAGAGAGCTAGCACACTGCGTTGAATTGTTTTCATTTGTCGTTCCTGGGTTTACAGCTAATGAGATCTTATTGTCTCGCGCAGGTGTTATATCTTTTGTGTATGTTTTTGGCTAGTGAGTAATGAAAAGTTATTGAATAAATCATGAAAACTTTGAAGTATGAGGGGCCTGTATAAGAGAGAACGAAGCGAGTAATAGATTCTTGGGCTTGAACAGTGATACAAGTGAAAATTAAAGCATTCTAAATTAGTGACTAATTATATTTTTTATTTGTAACAGGAACGGTTGGGTTAATAAGCAACTCAACAAGTGATGTATTTTCTACTCCTTAACATGAAGTGAAAAAGTAAACTGAGTAATCAATCTAAATTCTGATTTGTTTATCAATAGCGCTCTGTATTTATTACAAAAAATGTTTGAATGGGATGCTCTGGCATATTTTCTTATATTCACATGTGATTCATTTCACGGCTTTAATTGCTCATTCTTATTTATTTCATAAATAAACCTGATAGTAGACGCAAATGGCAGGCTCTAACCAGAGCTAAATTTGCATTTACATAAATATCAGGTACGACAATGGACACGTTAATCAAACCCTCAATACTCGCATTAACCATCGCCAGTGCACTTAGTGCAAACGCGAACGCAGAGATTATTATTTCCCAATACGTAGAAGGCGGCGCTTATAATAAAGCGGTAGAGATCGCTAATACGGGTGATACTGCGGTGACACTCACTGGCTACGAGTTGGCGAAATCATCAAACGGTGGTGGTACTTGGGGTAGCACATTCGACCTTAGCCAAGTGACGCTACAAGCTAACCAAGTGTATGTACTGGCGCATGGTGACGCGAGCGATACCATCAAAGCTGTCTCGGATATCACAGATAAAAGCGTTGCGAACTTTAACGGTGACGACCCGATCGCACTGCTTAAAGATGGTGAAGTGCACGACATCATCGGTGTGATGGGTGACGTAGATTTTGGTAAAGACACCACATTAGTTCGTAACAGTGATGCACTAACCCCTTCTGCTACTTATGATGCATCTCAGTGGACGGCATTTGAGAAAGACAACATTGACGGCCTTGGTGAGCTAAATGCGACTGAGCCACCAGCACCATTCGCTTGTGAAGTCGACGGTCAGCAACCTAACTTCACTACCATCCAAGATATTCAAGGTGAAGGCGATACGTCTCCATTCATTGATGGTTACCCATACATTACTGACGAAGATCATTTCGTAACGGGTGTCGTGACTGCTGTTACCACTGGCCTAACCAAAGGTTTCTACCTACAAGCATTAGAAAGCGACAACAACGACAAGACCTCAGAAGGCTTGTTCATTCATACTGACGCGGCAGACACGGAGCTAAAAGCTGGTGACGTTGTTTGTGTGAAAGGTAAAGTTCAAGAGTACTACAGCAATACTCAGCTAGCTTCTGATGCTAACAGCTATGTGAAAACAGGCACCTCTGAAACCCCTCGAGTTACCGATCTTGTTATCAAAGAAGGTGAGACACTACGTGATGCGCTTGAGCGTCATGAAGGGATGCAAGTTGAGTTAACCTCGGCAAGTGACTTGTTTGTAACTCGAAACTTCTCTTACGACTACGATTCACGTCGTAACAATATGATGCTCTCTCATGAAGCGCCATTGTTAAAGCCGACTCAATTACACGCGGCAGAGAGCGATGCAGCCGTTGAGCTAGCAAAAGACAACGCAGCGAACCGCGTATACCTAGAATCAGATGGCAAAGCACCAAACGGCCAAATCCCATACTACCCAGATTTTGCTAAAGATGCAGATCAAGATGGCTCTTCAGAGCAGCACATTCGCCTTGGTTCTCGAGTAGAAGGTCTACAGGGTGTCGTGGCTTACAGCTACAACGAATACCGCCTGATTGCGACAAATGAAGTCAATAACACCAACTTCGTAACTTCAGGTGAAGGCTTCGACGTGGCTCGTAAAGATGCCCCAGCGATTGCGGACTCAGATTTGCGTATTGCAAGCTTCAACGTACTGAACTACTTCAACTCCGTGGCTGACAGTGGTCATGAAAACCCAACCGGACAAAACCGTGGTGCGACTAACCTAGACGAGTTCCTGACCCAACAAGCGAAAATCGTTGCGGCGATGAACAAGATGGACGCTGACATCATTGGTTTGATGGAAGTGGAAAACAACGGCTTTGGTGATGGCAGTGCTATCCAAAACTTAGTTGATGCCCTAAATGCTGAGATTGATGACGCTGAAGATCATTACACGTATGTCGAAATCGAAGAGCAAGACAAATACCAAGACGAATACTTTGGCAGTGATGCGATCATGGTGGCGATTTTATATCGTGCTAACGCAGTAACGCCAAAAGACGCTGCAAAAGTGATCATCACGCCAGAGCAGCACATTGCAGAAAACACAATTACTCGTAAAGAGGGCACAGAAAGTAACCCTGCTTACGATAAGTACCAACGCCACAGTCTACTTCAGACCTTTACGGTGAAAGAGACGGGTGAAGATTTGTCTATTGTCGTAAACCACTTTAAGTCGAAAGGCTCTGAGTGTATTGAAGAGTGGATTGCCGGTGTAGAAGATTCTGAGCCAGCGGATCTGCAAGGCAACTGTAACAACTTCCGCGTTTCTGCTGCGCACGCAGTGGGTGAAGCGTTGAAAGAGGTGAAAGGCGATGTATTGCTCATGGGCGACCTCAATGCTTATGGCATGGAAGACCCACTTCTGACACTGACTGATTACTCGAAAGAGAAATACGGCCGTGACATTTATACTGCTGCTTACACAACCATTGGTGATGGTGAACTTCAAGTAGAGAAGACCAAAATTGAAAAAGGTTACGGTCTGCACAACTTAAACACGTTGCTGCACGGCACTGATACGTTTTCTTACACCTATTCGGGCGAGCTGGGTAATTTGGACCACGCATTGGCAAGCAGTAGCCTAGCGCAAAAAGTGGTAGCAATTGAAGATTGGCACATCAACTCACTAGAGAGTAACTTGTTCGAATACAGCAGCAAGTACACAGGTGATATGCCGAAGTACAAAGATGCGTTCTCTGCCTCTGATCACGATCCAGTGATCATCGCGATTGATTTACCAGATGATGACATCGATTTACCGAAAGCAGGTGACAACTTAGCCGTCGATGTCCGTTTACCACCAACGGCGGTTGTGGGCGATATTGTTACGGTGAACTTAACGCCATCCACACAAGCGGCTGCGGCAAGCAGCGATACGAAAGCTTACTCGGCTAGCCAAACTTTAGTTCAAGCTGATATTGATGCGCGTAGCGTGAATATTGAGTTTGAACAAACGCCAGAGCAAGGTAATTATCAGTTAGAAGAGAAAGTGACTGACTCGACAGGTAATATTGTGAAGTTTAGCTCTGTTCGTGATGTTTCAATGACGCAAACTGAAACTGGAACAGAAGGGTCGAAGGATTCAGATGGTGGTTCGTTTGGTTTTGGCGCGCTATTTGCGCTGCTAGGTCTCGGCTTATTCCGCCGTCGCCGCTAAGCGAATTTACTTCCTGACAAACAGTTCCTAAATAACTGTAAAGACCAAAGGCCAGCCTATGCTGGCCTTTTTATTCAGCAAAAACTTGCCTTTCTTGCTTGGTATAGCAAAATACCGCCCTTGATTGTCACGAACGTGGCGATTCACTACGTAAGCATTGCCAAAACGGATTGGAGCAACCGACCCTTTATGTTGTTGATCATCGATAACTACGACTCTTTTACCTACAACCTTTACCAATACTTCTGCGAGCTTGGTGCAGACGTAAAGGTGGTGCGTAACGATGAAATCGATATCCAAGGCATTGAGGCGCTCAACCCAACTCATTTGGTGATCTCGCCAGGGCCATGTACGCCGAACGAAGCAGGTATTTCACTGAAAGCGATAGAACACTTCGCTGGTAAGTTGCCGATCCTAGGAGTTTGTCTTGGTCATCAGGCGATTGCACAAGTGTTTGGAGGGGAAGTGGTACGTGCTCGACAAGTGATGCACGGCAAGACCTCACCAATTCGTCACAACGGTCGCAGTGTGTTTAAAAATCTGAATAACCCACTCACGGTAACCCGTTATCACTCTCTTGTGGTGAAAAACGGTACTTTACCCGACGTGTTTGAACTGACTGCATGGACAGAACTGCCGGACGGAAGCATGGATGAAATAATGGGTTACCAACATAAAGCCTTGCCAATTGATGCGGTGCAGTTCCACCCAGAATCAATCAAAACTGAGCAAGGTCACGAGTTGCTTGCGAACTTTTTAGCACGCAAAGCGATCTGATCGCGATCACTTTTCTTAACAAATCATTCATCTTTTTGCTGAGGTGAGCGGATTGCAAAACTATGCGATTCTCTCGAGTCTCTTTGTCTATTCATGTCTTTTTAAACCTTCTATCCCCTGTATTACATAACATTTATAAAAAATCACTTCTCTATTTTACTTTCTTGATGCATAAATAGTCATAAGCAGTGATTAATGGAAGTTGCTTTCGAGAACGAAAAGAATAAATCACTATTGAAATGGTTAATTAAATGTAAATACAATGCCGCAATAGCTTAAATGCAAAACATTATTTGCTGGCAAAGAGAGCCGGTTAAATTCGCTTATCTGCTACGCATGCGGTATCAAGAAGGAATGTGCAATGACAACGGAAATTAAAGTAGAGCGCGGTTTATTCGATGAGGTAATGGTACCTTGCTATAACCCGATGGAAATGATCCCTGTTAAAGGTGAAGGTTCACGTGTTTGGGATCAGGAAGGTAATGAATACATCGACTTTGCTGGTGGTATTGCAGTGAGCTGTCTTGGCCATTGTCATCCAGTAATGGTAGACGCACTAACAGAGCAAGCTAACAAGCTTTGGCACTTAAGTAACGTTATGACGAACGAACCAGCCCTTCGTCTGGCGAAAAAGCTAACAGAAGTGAGTTTTGCTGAGCGAGTGTTCTTTGCTAACTCTGGCGCAGAAGCAAACGAAGCCGCTTTGAAGCTGGCACGTCGTTATGCAGCAGACGTTCATGGCACTGAGAAGTCTGAAATCATTGCATTCAAACAAGGTTTCCACGGTCGTACATTCTTTACCGTAACGGTTGGTGGCCAAGCTGCATACTCTGACGGTTTCGGTCCTAAGCCAGGCGACGTGACACACCTTCCTTACAACGATATCGAAGCTTTACAAGCGCACATGTCTGATCGTACTTGTGCGGTCATGATGGAGCCACTACAAGGTGAAGGCGGCATCGTGCCACCAACGCCTGAGTTCGCTCAAGCGGTTCGCGAGCTGTGTGACAAACACAACGCCTTACTGATCTTCGATGAAGTGCAAACTGGTAATGGCCGTACAGGTAACTTCTACGCTTACCAAGGTTTAGGTATCACGCCAGATATTCTAAGTACTGCGAAATCACTTGGTGGCGGTTTCCCAATCGGTGCAATGCTAACGACAGCAAAATTGGCAGAGCACATGAAAGTGGGCACTCACGGTTCTACATATGGCGGTAACCCACTAGCGTGTGCGGTTGCAGAAGCGGTTGTAAATGAAGTTACTAAGCCAGAGGTGTTGGCTGGTGTGCTAGAACGCGAAGCATTGTTCCGTGAAGGTCTAGAGAAGATCAACGCGAAGTACAACATCTTCTCAGAAGTGCGCGGTCAAGGCCTATTACTTGGCGCTGCACTAAATGAAGAATGGCAAGGCCGTGCGCGTGACGTGCTGGTTGCTGCAGGTAAACAAGGTCTCATGGTATTGGTTGCGGGTGCCAATGTCGTACGTTTCACACCATCACTCGTTATCACACAACAAGAAATTGAAGAAGGCTTGGCGAAACTGGATAAAGCGATCGCGACTTTAGTTTAAGCGCGATATCAGTTTAAACGTCAACGCAGACACCCCCGTCAAGGATCTCTGATGGGGGAATTGTTCCTACAATATAGTTAGGATCTTCTTGCATCTGGAGGGAGTATTGATGCTAGTAGTTCGCCCTATCGCGATGTCGGATTACGACGCACTGCACACTTGTGCGGTGGAGTCTGGTCACGGATTTACATCTCTACCGGTTAACGAAGAACTGTTAACCAATCGAATCAAACATTCAGAGTACAGCTTTGGTAAGCCAGATGTGGCAGAACCAGGCGATGAAGGCTACCTGATGGTTGGCTTTGACTCTGAAACGGGTGAGGTTGCGGGTACCACCGGAATCGAAGCATCTATCGGCTGGGATGTCCCATTTTACTCATATCACATTAGTAAAGTCGTGCACTCGTCGCCAAAGCTTGGCGTTAACAACGTCGTTAAACTGCTTACTTTTGGTAATAACTACACGGGTAACAGCGAAATTTGTACCTTGTTCTTGCGTGAGAAATTCCGCCAAGGTCTGAATGGTCGTCTAATGTCGAAGTGTCGTTTCCTAATGATGGCAGAGCACCCAGAGCGCTTCTCTGAAACGATCTTTGCGGAGATGCGTGGCGTTTCAGACGACGAGGGTAATTCACCATTCTGGCAATGGCTTCAAGAGCATTTCTTCTCTATCGATTTCACGCTTGCAGATTACCTGACAGGCATCGGCAAGAAAGGCTTTATCGCCGACTTGATGCCGAAACTGCCTATTTACATCAACCTGCTCAGCCCAGAAGCGCAAGCCGTGATTGGTCAAGTACATGACAACACGCGTCCAGCGCTGAAGCTGCTTGAGCGTGAAGGTTTTACCAACCGAGGCTACGTCGACATCTTCGATGGTGGCCCAACGGTTGAGTGTGATCTGCGTAATATTGAGTCGGTACGTCATTCATTCCGCGCGCAAGTCAAAATCTCTGGACATTCCAGCACACAAGACTTCTTGATGTGTAATTCATCTTTCGAGAACTTCCGTGCGACAGTCACTAAAGCGGCGTATGACGCAGAAACACAAAGCGTAATGATCGCACCAGACGTTGCGGATGCACTTTCGGTTGAAGAAGGGGATTTCGTTCGCCTTCTTCCGCAGTAACAGACGACAGAATTTAAGGATAGAAACAATGACACATTGGATTGCAGGTGAATGGGTACAAGGTCAGGGTGAAGCATTTACGTCTCTGTCGCCGTACAACCAAGAAGTGATCTGGCAAGGCAAAGGTGCAACGGCAGAGCAGGTGAACCAGGCGGTATCTGCAGCGCGTGAAGCGTTTATTGACTGGAAAAAGCGTCCATTTTCAGAGCGTGAGGCAATCGTGTTGGCTTTTGCGGAGAAAGTAAAAGAGAACAGCGAAAAAATCGCCGAAGTGATTGCCAAAGAAACCGGTAAGCCGATTTGGGAAACGCGCACTGAAGCAGCAGCCATGGCAGGTAAAATTGCCATTTCGATTCGCGCTTATCATGACCGCACTGGTGAGGCGAGCCGTGAAGCAGCAGGCAACCAAATCGTATTGCGCCACCGCCCATTGGGCGTGATGGCGGTGTTTGGTCCTTACAACTTCCCAGGCCACCTACCAAATGGTCACATTGTGCCTGCGCTACTGGCTGGTAACACGGTAGTCTTCAAACCGTCTGAGCAAACGCCATGGACGGGTGAATTGGCGATGAAGCTATGGGAAGAAGCCGGTCTGCCGAAAGGCGTGATTAACCTTGTTCAAGGCGCGAAAGAAACTGGTATCGCCCTAGCTGACGCAAAAGGCATTGATGGCGTACTGTTTACGGGTAGCGCGAATACGGGGCATGTATTACACCGTCAATTTGCGGGTCAACCAGGCAAGATGCTCGCACTAGAAATGGGTGGTAATAACCCGATGGTGATCTCTGATAAATATGGTGATTTGGATGCCACGGTTTACACCATCATCCAGTCAGCGTTTATCAGTGCTGGGCAGCGTTGTACGTGTGCTCGTCGTTTGTATGTGCCATTGGGTGAAAAAGGCGATGCGCTTATCACCAAACTCGTTGAAGCGACACGCAATATTCGCGTAGACCAACCATTTGCAGAACCTGCGCCATTTATGGGACCGCAAATTTCGGTCGCGGCAGCCAAGTTTATTCTTGATGCACAAGCTAATCTACAGTCTCTTGGCGGTGAAAGCTTGATTGAAGCGAAAGCAGGAGAGGCGGCGTTTGTTTCTCCTGGTATCATTGATGTAACGAACATTGCTGAGTTACCAGATGAAGAATACTTCGGCCCACTTCTGCAAGTGGTGCGCTACGAAGGATTAGACAAAGCCGTGGCGCTAGCAAACGATACGCGCTTTGGCTTATCTGCTGGTTTGGTTTCAACCGACGACCAAGAATGGGAATACTTCGTTGACCACATTCGTGCAGGAATCGTGAACCGTAACCGCCAGCTTACTGGTGCAAGCGGTGATGCGCCATTTGGTGGTCCGGGGGCGTCGGGTAACTTGCGCCCAAGCGCTTACTACGCAGCAGATTACTGTGCGTACCCAATGGCATCAATGGAAGGTCAAGAAACTGTCTTGCCTGCAACATTGAGTCCAGGTGTAGTGCTATAAGTTTTAATAATAGAGTCGCAACTATGCATTGCGGCTCACCTTGCCGGCGCATCATTTAGGTATGGGTTGTAGTGATCGTTGGCAGAACACGAAAAGTGAGCAAAGACTCGGAAAAGCGTGTTGACTGACTGGCATTTACCGTCACAGGTTGATGGTTGCTCGTTCATTATTCTGGACAACTTTTGTTGTGAACGAGCAGCCAACTTCCGCTTACCTTTAAACTCTACATCTCGTAACAAGGAGTCGTTATGACGCCCGATGTGTTATTTGAATCGCTATGGCAAGATTACATTCAACGTCTTTGCCCTTCGGCGGCTAAAGTGCATCAGCTGCTTCAAGAAGATGAGCCTCTGATTAATGATCATATAGCTTTACGTACCTTCAATATCGCGCCTCTTGGTATTGAAACTCTAGCTAAGCCATTTGTAGCTATTGGTTACAAGGCGTGTGGTGATTACGTTTTCGAAAGCAAAAAGCTGGTTGCTAAGCACTATGAGCACCCAGATCCGAAGCAACCTAAAGTATTTATTAGTGAGCTAAAAGTTGAAGAGTGCTCGCCTGAGCTACAAGAGATTGTGAAAAATTTGGTGGCACAAGTCGATGCTGACAAGCTGAACGATAGCGCATTCTTACATGGTGGACGCTTGTGGGATTTAAGCTTTGCTGATTACCAAACGTTGGCTAAAGAAAGTGAGTACGCATCTTGGCTTGCGGCGCATGGTTACGGAGCAAACCACTTCACGGTGAGCGTTAACCAACTCAATGAATATGAAGAAGTGAAGCAGGTAAACGATCATCTGCGTACCGCTGGGTTTACCATTAATGAAAATGGTGGTGAAGTGAAGGGCACTCCTGAGGTGTTGCTAGAGCAGTCATCGACCATGGCAGATAAAGTAGCGGTTCGTTTTAGCGAAGGCACTGAAATTATCCCTGGCGGGTTTTATGAATTTGCTAAGCGCTATCCGATGGAAAATGGTGATTTGTACCCAGGTTTCGTGGCCGCTTCAGCTGACAAAATCTTTGAAAGTACGAATGGCTAAGTTTTAGGGTTAACCTGTTAAGCTTACTCATTAGTGTTCGCTGCACCCTATCTTATTTGGTCATGAGTAAATAAAAAGCCACCAATGTTGCCATTGGTGGCTTTTATAATTTTGTTCGTGTCACTCTAGTTTGAGATTAACGAGTACCGTAAACCACGATGGTTTTACCGTGAGCAGAGATTAGGTTCTGCTCTTCTAGCATCTTCAAAATACGACCTACTGTCTCACGAGAACAGCCAACAATTTGACCGATTTCTTGACGAGTGATCTTGATTTGCATGCCGTCTGGGTGAGTCATTGCGTCTGGTTGTTTTGCAAGGTTCAGAAGCGTCTGAGCGATACGACCAGTTACGTCTAGGAACGCCAGGTCACCCACTTTTTGGCTAGTTACTTGAAGACGACGAGCCATCTGCGCAGAAAGACGCATTAGGATGTCTGGGTTTACTTGGATAAGCTGACGGAACTTCTTGAAAGAAATTTCAGCAACTTCACAAGGAGATTTAGCACGAACCCAAGCTGTGCGCTCTTGGTCTTCCTCGAATAGACCAAGTTCACCAATAAAGTCTCCTTGGTTTAGGTAAGAAAGGATCATCTCCTTACCTTCTTCGTCTTTGATAAGAACCGCAACAGAACCTTTAACGATGTAGTACAAAGTTTCTGCCTTTTCGCCCGCGTGAATTAGCGTGCTCTTTGAAGGGTACTTATGAATATGACAGTGTGAAAGAAACCACTCTAATGTTGGGTCGGTTTGAGGTTTACCTAGAACCATAATATCTCACTTCCTCTGCAGGGTACGCTTGCGCTATCCATATTTTAGCTAAGCCTGAATTAGGCCTACTAGAATAAGAGCACTTTTTATATGCTGCAAGCTCTCTTGTGTTTCGGTAAGAAATAGTATCCTTTTTCGAAAACGATTTCTTGATTTTAATCGTGCCATGATTGAGATTTTGTAAGCAAAACTGTGCACATGATCACGGTATGAAAAGTAAACATCTTCGCAGGCAGGTTTTTAGCCAATTTTCCCTGTTTCGATGAGCTGTTGTAGGATAGGCCGAACTATGAGCTCCATTGCAAAGCTCATCTTACCGCCGGGTACGACAATCGTGTTGTGGCGTGACATGAATGAGCCATCAATCATGGCCAGCAGATATGGGAAGTCGACATTCTTGATACCGCGTAGGCGAATCACCACAAAACTCTCATCCAAACTAGGGATGCCTTTTGCATTAAGTGGGTTGGAAGTATCAACGGTCGGTACGCGCTGGAAGTTGATGTGAGTACGAGAAAACTGCGGAGTGATATAGTTGAGGTAATCGTCCATGGATCGCACGATTGAGTCCATTACCGCTTCACGCGAATGGCCGCGATCGCGAGTGTCACGTACGAATTTTTGTATCCACTCTAAGTTCACAATCGGCACCATGCCAATTAAGAAATCCACATGTTGAGCAACATTAACATCGCCATCGACCACGCCACCATGTAACCCTTCATAAAACAGCACGTCGCTGTTTTCGGGTAAGTCTTGCCACGGTGTAAACGTGCCTGGCATTTGATTGTAGGGAACCGCTTCGTCAAACGTGTGCAGATAACGGCGCACGCTGCCAGTGCCGTCATGCCCGAACTTACGGAAAAACTCTTCTAATCCCGGGAAGTCATTAGCTTGTGGGCCAAAGTAGCTAATGTGTCGACCTTGCTCGCGGGCTTTGCGAATTTCGATGTCCATTTCTGGGCGAGTAAAGCGATGGAAGCTATCGCCTTCAACCCATGCGGGTTTAACGTTCATCATATTGAACATTTTACGGAAGGCTTCAGATGTAGTGGTCGTGCCGGCACCGGACGAACCAGTAACCGCAATAATTGGGTGTTTAGCTGACATGACAAACCTTGTCGAAAATTACTTACCTGTAATGTGCAGTAGAGTTACTACTGCACGGTCGATATCCCACTATAGCACGTAACAATACCTTGTCATCGAGTGGGATACGGTAAAATGTGAAGGGTCTAAAATTTTGTTTTATGTTGAATATCGACGGTTTCGTGTAGCTCAGAGAACACGATAACCGCTTCACCTTTTTCCAATTGAGCTTTAACTTGATCAATTTTGTCTTGCAAAGAAACCTCGACGGTTCCGTAATCCGTTCCTTCGCGTAAGACGAATTCACGAATTAAGTTTTCCAATGTTTCCGGCGCAATGTCTTGCCATGGAATGATCATAAATACCTCTAACTTTTATGATGAGCGGCTAGTTTACTGCGTTCGTTGCTTGGATACAGCAGAAAGGTAATCTGCGGCGATACTTTCGTAATACGCAGGCAGCGCTTCCTCCAACCAAAACTTAGGTTTTAACGCCGTTCCTGTCAGGAAGCCAACATGGCCACCGTGCTCAAAGAGACGGTAATCAATGTTATCTGGCAGAACAAATTTCGGGATCACATCGTCGGTCATGAATGGATCGTCTTTGGCGTGAATGATCAGTGTCGGTAGCGTGATTTGCTGTAGTTTACTTAAGCCAGAGCATTGGTCGTAATAATCTTGTGCGTCTTTAAAGCCGTGCAGTGGTGCCGTGATCAAATCATCGAATTCATACAATCGTGTGACACGTTTTATTGAGTTGTAGGACAGCGCAAGCTCGCCGTGCAATAGATGATGCTTTTGTAACGCGTTACGTTTCAGTGAAGAAAGCAGATAACGGCGATACACTTTCGAAAAGCCTTGTTCAATACGGTTCGCACACGCCGCTAGGTCTAAAGGCGCAGAGATAATAGTCGCTGCATTCAAAATAGGGTGGTCTTTATATTGGGCTAAATAATTCGCCAACATGTTACCGCCAAGAGAAATACCAACTGCAACTTTGGGATTATCAGGAAAACGTTGTTCAAGGTGCTCTAGGAAGTAACGAGCATCCGTCACTTCACCCGAATGGTAAGCTCGTGCTTTTTTGTTTGGTTTACCGCTGCAGCCACGAAAATGCATCATCACCGACAGCCATCCAGATTGAGCAAATGCATTCATTAACCCATTGGCATAAGGGCTATAGAAGCACCCCTCTAACCCATGAAATAAAACAAAAATCGGCTTTTTTTGTGCAGGCTCTTGGGTTGGGTCCTCGCTCCACGCGAGATCGAGAAAGTCGCCATCGGATGTATCGAGGGTTTGCCAAATCGGCGTAAACAACGCTTTTTTGCGAATAAAACGCGGCAAAAGCGTTTGGAGATGCGGGTTTTTGATCCCGGCGGCTGCGAAAAATTGTGTCATACCTAACTGCTCTTATGCGGTCCTTCGGTGTCCGTTGAAGAACTTATTAATATAATCCTTTATAAAGATTATAGGTATTCTACAGATTTATGGGCGTTTTGGTGGTTGAATGTTTGGCACCGGCATAGCAAAGGCTTGCTGCAAATGCTCCCCACCGAGTTGACGACAGTATCTCAACGTCAGTGGGTCACCATCATTTTTGAGTAGTGCAAGTGAGTTAATGCAGTCCACCAAATCCGCTTGTTGCTGCTTTTCTAGTTGCAGCTCAAACTGCAAGGTCTCACGATACAAAGCGTCATTGACTTGAGACTTAAGGTGGCGACGAAGGTCGCGAAAGGAGTGAAGTAAAGTTTCGCTTCTACCTAGACAGTCTTGCACCAAGGGCCAGTCTTTTTCTTGGAAAATGAGTTGCTGCTCATCGAGCCATCTGAGCAGCAGGAGTAGGTTCACGTTACCGTGGTAGTTGTTTTGCAATGATAAGCACGCCTCTTTCACTTCTCGCACACCATAAAACTGCAGACTAAACTGCCAAAGGTGTTCTAGGGTGAGTGTGTATTCAGCGTGTTGATTACTCATTGATTAAACTCTAGCTCCATCTGCTCCAACGTTTCTTGAGCAGACATCCATTCCATTTCAATTTCTTCGAGCTCAGCCTTACTAGAAGCTTGAAGTGCCAGCACTTGGTTAAGTTTAGCTTTATTTTCGGCCGCATACAGTGAGTTGTCCGCCAATTGTTCTTCAGCTTCGGCCAGTGCAGCACCTAACTTATCCATTTTATTTTCTAGTTGTGTCAGCGTTTTGCGAATTGGCGCTGTCTGTTTTCGAAACTCTGCATCGCGACGTTTTTGCTCTTTCTTCGCAGCTGCGCTGTTGGCCGTATCTTTGCTTGGCTGCGCAGCCTGCGCTTCTTTGCGTTCCGCTCTTTGTTGTTCGGTTAACCATTTATAATAGTCATTTAAATCACCGTCGAACGGAGCAACTTGTCGATCATGCACTAAATACAAGTCATCGGTCGTAGCGCGCAGTAAATAGCGGTCGTGCGAAACAATCACCATCGCACCTTCGAATGTTTGCAGTGCCATCGTAAGTGCTTGGCGCATGTCCAAGTCTAAGTGGTTGGTCGGTTCATCAAGTAGCAACAGGTTTGGCTTTTGCCACACAATTAAAGCCAACACCAAACGGGCTTTTTCGCCACCAGAAAACGGCGCAACTTTTTCTAGTGCTTTGTCACCTTGGAAGCCAAAGCTACCTAGGTAATCACGTAGCTGCTGTTCGGTTTGATCGGGTGCGATTTGCATCATGTGTTGCAGCGGCGTTTCTTCAGGATGAAGCGTTTCTAACTGGTGCTGAGCGAAGTAACCAATTTTCACGCCTTGTGAGTAAGTTAGGTCACCACCTTGCGCGTTAAGTTCACCAGAGAGCAGCTTGATTAAGGTCGATTTACCCGCACCATTACGGCCGAGTAGACCAATACGACTGCCAGGAACCAAGTTCAAGCGGATCTTCTCTAAGATGAGGTTGTCACCGTAACCTGCAGATACTTCATCCATCATCATGATTGGGTTTGGCAGCGCAGCTGGCTCACGGAATTGAAAGCTAAATGGGTTATCGAATTGAGCTGGCAGTACTTTTTCCATGCGCTCCAAAGCTTTGATACGGCTTTGGGCTTGGCGTGCTTTTGATGCTTTGTAACGGAAGCGGTCGATGTAGCTTTGCATGTGCGACATCTGCTTCTGTTGCTTTTCAAACATCGCTTGTTGTAACACCATTTTTTGTGCACGTTGGTTTTCGAATGACGAGTAGTTACCCGTGTATTCGTTCAGCTGCTGATTCTCGATGTGAATGATGCGACCAACGATCGGATCCAAGAAGTCACGGTCGTGCGAGATCAGGATCAGTGTGCCTGGGTAGTTTTGTAGCCAACGTTCAAGCCACATCACTGCGTCTAAGTCCAAGTGGTTGGTTGGCTCATCGAGTAGCAATAAGTCAGAACGGCACAATAGCGCCTGGGCTAAGTTAAGGCGCATACGCCAACCACCTGAGAATTGAGTCAAACTCCAACTCATTTGCTCTTGGCTGAACCCTAAACCATCGAGCAGTTCTGCCGCGCGAGCGCGAATGCTGTAACCACCAATGGTTTCAATTTTACCGTGTATCTCGGCAACTAGGGTTCCGTTGTCTTGTGTTTCTGCTTCAGCTAACTGCTTTTCGAGAGCGCGGTACTCGCGATCACCATCAATGACGTATTCCAGTGCAGTGCGCTCTAGCGCAGGCGTTTCCTGTGCGACCCAGGCCAACTCCCAGTGTTGAGGTTGGCTAAATGAGCCAGCATCAATTGACAGTTCATCTTTCAGTAGGGCAAACAGCGTTGATTTACCGCAGCCGTTTTTGCCCACAAGACCGACTTTATCGCCAGGGTGAATAGTCGCAGAAGCTTGGTCTAAAAGAGGTTTACCGCCACGCAGTAACTGAATATCAGAGAAGGTAATCATAAAGTTTTCATTCACTTTGCGCAGTGCGCGTTGCTTGGTTACATAGCGAAGTGGTTTCAATCGTTTTTAAAGCCACTTGGGTATATATCTAGCGGTGAATAGTAGGGGTATTGGCCGGAAAAGTCGATTGATTCGCTTTAATTGCATTATGCTGTACAAAAAAGTATAACAATTTGATAACGGATAAAAATAACCACAAGGACGACCATTTGGCTGTTGCACCGTCTATTCTCCCAAAAGTTCTGGTCATTTATGCTCATCCAGAGCCACATAACTCGATTGCCAATCAAGTGATGATAAAAAAAGCTCAGTCGCTTGATCACGTCACTGTGCACGATCTTTACGGTGTTTACCCCGATTTCTTTATTGATGTGAATTACGAACATGAGTTGTTGCTCGCTCACGATGTGATTGTATTTCACCACCCACTTTATATGTATTCATGTCCAGCCCTATTAAAAGAGTGGCTAGACCGAGTTTTAGGTAAAGGCTTTGCGTTTGGCGGAGGTGCGGCGCTAGAAGGAAAATACTGGCGCAGTGTCATTACAACAGGTGGTAAAGAAGAAGCCTTCAGCGCGAAGGGGTACAACAAATACCCACTTGAGCAAATCTTGCAACCGTTTGAACTGACGGCAGCCCTATGCCAAATGCACTGGATTGAACCTCTGGTGTTGTATTGGTCAAGAAATGTTTCGGATATTGAACGCTACGAACATGCCGAGTTATACCGTGGATGGCTGAGTAACCCACTTGAAAACTGGCAAGCGGCAGATCGAGGAGGTCAGTATGGCGATCACCAGTGAGTTTCTTCAAAGCAGTGTGGTCTTTCTTTCGGCTGCGGTTATTGCGGTGCCGATTGCTCAGCGCCTTGGGCTTGGCTCGGTTTTAGGTTATTTACTCGCTGGTGTGTTGATTGGCCCATGGGGGCTTGGCTTAATTAGCGACGTTGATGCCATTTTGCATTTTGCCGAGCTTGGGGTTGTGTTGTTACTGTTTTTGATAGGGCTGGAATTAAACCCTAAAAAATTGTGGCAGATGCGAGGGCCGATTTTAGGTTTAGGCGGTGCGCAGGTTGTGGTCACGACCGCCGTGATTGGTAGTGTCGTCAGTATGTTTGGCGTAAGCATGCAAGTGAGTTTGGTGATCGGGATGGGGTTGGCGCTGTCCTCGACGGCGATTGCGCTTAAAGTCATTGAAGAGCAAGGGCTTAATGGTACCGAAACGGGGCAATCTGGTTTTGCGGTGCTGCTCTTTCAAGATATTGCAGTGATCCCGATGCTGGCGATGTTGCCCTTGCTAGCAGGCGGGCATAATAGTGGTGGAAGTTGGTTGGATGTCTTCACTATTTTAGGCAGTGTGGTAGCACTGTTGATTGGAGGTCACTTTTTACTACGTCCGCTATTTCGTTTTGTCGTGATGAGCGGCGTTCGTGAGCTCTTTACCGTTGCTGCACTTTTAGTCGTGCTTGGCATTTCGGTCGTGATGCAAAAGCTTGGCCTTTCGATGGCATTGGGGACTTTTTTAGCAGGCGTTTTGCTGGCAGAGAGTGAGTATCGCCATGAGCTGGAAATCGCTATCGAGCCATTTAAAGGTCTGTTGTTGGGGTTATTCTTTATTGCGGTGGGCATGGCGGTAAACTTGGGGTTATTGGCATTACACCCTTTAGAGATTCTCGGTGCGGTGGTGGCTTTGGTCGTGGTTAAGGGTTTGGTTTTGTATGCATTGGCGAGAGCTGCCCGTGTCGGAGCCAAAGCGAGAAGCCGTATGGCTGCAATTTTGAGCCAAGGCGGTGAGTTTGCCTTTGTCATATTTACCGCGGCGAGCCAAGAGGGCATTTTGTCCAAAGAGCAAGTGGCGTTTCTGTTGGTGGTGGTCAGTCTATCCATGGTGACGACTCCTCTTTTGCTGATGGGACAAAAGAAGTGGTTTGCTCATACCCTGAATCAAGAAGAAGAGGGCATGACCACGAAAGTCGTGGATCGCCGACCACGCGTTATCATTGCAGGCTTTGGACGTTTCGGTCAGATCGTCGGACGTTTAATGTATGCCAATAAAATCAAAGTGACAGTATTAGAAAGTGATGCCAGCCAAATCCACCTATTACGTAAGTATGGTTACAAAGTGTTTTATGGCGATGCTACACAAATTGACCTATTGAGGGCTGCTGGCGCTGATAAAGCGGAAGCATTGATTATTTGTACTGATTCACCTGATGAGGTGATGGCCATCGTGGACATTTGTCGCGTGCACTTCCCGAAACTTAAGTTGTTAGCCCGAGCAAGAAGCCGTGTCGAGGCTTACCAGTTAATGAGTCATGGTGTAGAGAATTACTCTCGTGAAACATTTTTAGGGGCGCTAGATCTCGGTCGCCAAGCGCTCGTAGAACTGGGTATGCATCCTTATCAAGCAAAGCGGGCAGAAGCACATTTTCGCAAGTTAGATAATGCTATGCTTAAGGACTTATTGCCTCAACACAATGAAGATAAGAAATTAGCTCAAAGAGCGAAAGAGGCCCGCAAAGAGCTAGAAGAAATATTTGGTCGTGAAATGGAGAGCGACCATCAGTCACCTAATCATTGGAAGTAGTACTTGAGCCAAGACTCAAGCTAAGGAAATAGCGTGAAAATCAAGAAACGTTTTATTGCCGGCGCTAGCTGCCCAAATTGCAGCCAGCAAGATACCCTGCGCTGGTGGATTGAAAATAACATCGAATTAGTTGAGTGTGTCGAGTGTGAGTTTACAGAGCAGCGTAAACCACAATCTGTAGAGAAAAATAAACACTCAGATCAGGAAATGATCGGAATTTTTAAGCCGGAGTAATTGAACTTCGATAATTGATCCCCATAATACACCCAGATATCTCAGTACTTAACCCCATTCAGGTTAAGTCAATTAATCTCCCTGGAGTTAGTATGAAAATTGAAAAGAACGTTGTTGCAAGCCTTGCATACAAAGTAATGATGGAAGACGGTGTCGTTGTTGATCAATCAACAGCAGAAGCACCTCTAGATTACCTTCACGGGCACAACAACCTAATCACAGGTCTTGAAAAAGAACTTGAAGGTAAAGTGGCTGGCGACAAGTTCTCAGTAACGGTAGCTCCTGAAGAAGCTTACGGTGAGCACAACGATGCGCTAGTACAGCGCGTTCCTGCGGACGTGTTCCAAGGCGTTGAGCAAATCGAAGTGGGCATGCGCTTCCTAGCTGACACTGACCAAGGTCCAATCCCTGTTGAAGTAACAGAAGTTGACGGCAACGAAGTGGTTGTTGACGGTAACCATATGTTAGCTGGTCAAACACTAACTTTCGAAGTAGAAGTTATGTCTACACGTGAAGCAACAGCAGAAGAGATCGAACACGGTCACATCCACCAAGGTGGTGGCTGTTGTGGTGGTCACGATCATGACCACGATCACGAAGAAGAAGGCGGCTGCTGTGGCGGCGGTAGCTGTGGTTCTCACTAATCATAAGCTCCTTCACTAGATAATCTTATCTAGCAAAGCTTTGAAAAGCGCAAGTTGAGTTTTCAACTTGCGCTTTTTGTTTATCTAAGGTGTAGTGCCAACCATACAAGGAATAACAGTTGGACAAAGTGATGACGAAACCTTTCTCGATTGCCATTCATGGTGGTGCGGGCACCATCTTGCGTGAACAGATGAGCGATGAGCTGCAACAATCCATCTTGGCGGATTTAGAAGCTGCGGTAAAAGCGGGACATCAAATTCTAGAAACGGGCGGTGAAGCCTTAGATGCCGTCGTAGCGGCAGTGAAAGTATTGGAAGACTCTCCTAACTTTAATGCGGGTAAAGGCTCAGTGCTGACCAACAACGAAATGGTCGAAATGGACGCTTCTGTAATGGATGGTAGAAACCAAGCGGCAGGTGCTGTTGCCGGTGTTCGTCATATCAGAAACCCAATTGAGCTCGCTCGTGACGTGATGCGAAACAGCAATCATGTGCTGTTGGTGGGTGAGGGCGCAGAGAAGTTTGCTTTTGAGCAAGGCCATGAGTATACCGAGCAAGATTACTTCTTTACTGATCGCCGTTATGAGCAGTTGCTGTCTATGCGTGAGAAAGGACTGTTTGCTTTGTCGGAATCTCGTTACCCAGATGACCGTAAGCACGGTACGGTTGGTGCGGTGGCATTGGACCAACAAGGCAACTTAGCCGCTGCCACCAGTACGGGTGGCGTGACGAATAAGAAATACAACCGAGTCGGAGATTCTGCTCTTATTGGTTGTGGTACGGTGGCCGAAAATGGCGTCGTGGCAGTTTCCACTACGGGTGTCGGCGAGTTCTTTATTCGTAAACGTGTTGCGGAAGACGTTGCAGCACGTATGCGTTACTTACAAGAAGATATTCATACGGCTTGTGAACACATTATCCAAGGTGATCTCAAACAGATGGGCGGAGAGGGCGGTTTGATTGCCATTGATGCTAAAGGTGAGATGCACTTTGCGATGAACAGTTCTGGCATGTACCGAGCAGGCATTAATACGCAAGGCGAGCTGAGCGTTAAAATCTACGCCGACGAATAGCTTCCTCTTGAGTACCTTCTTAAGTAATTAATACAACAAAGCCCAGAACATGTTCTGGGCTTTATGCTATTTGAGCCTGCATTTTAATAATGCGGTGGTGGGGTTTCTTCTGACGGATCGGCTAAATTCGACGAGTCCATATTTTTTACTTTACCTACCACATATTTCATCTGATCGAGCATCTTGGTAATTTGCAGTTGTTGCTGCGATAAAGCGCCGTTCAGATCTTCAATAGTCTGTTCTTGGAACGCAAGCTGACATTCTAAGTCATTAATGCGTGCTTCCAATTGCTGAATGATTTTTTCTGTCATGATCCGTTCTCTAACTGCCAAGCTTGGGCAATACCTGCTGAAGTAGCAGTAATTACGCGTTGTTTTGAATCAAAAGCTGCATCATACACGACCGCACGGGGAGGGCGAGTGTCTTTTTTGGGCTCCACTTCAAATCCACTCATTCGTTTTCCGGTTTGAGTATCCCATATTGACACACGGCCAGAAGGGCTTCCTGTGACTAGTTGAGTCCCGTCGTCAGAAAATCGTGCGGTAGAGAAAATTAATTGGCGTGACCAACTGCTCAACTGTGTGACTTCTTGTCCAGTTTTTAAATCCCAAACAATCGCTTGGTTTCCGCCATCAGATGTCATTGCTAATTTTCCATCTCTTTGCAGGGCCACGCGAACAATTCGTTGTTCATGTTCGAAAGTTCGTAGTACTTGTCCGGTTTCGGTGTCCCACAGATACGCTTTATAGTCATTACCTCCGGTTAGGGCGAAGCGCCCATTAGGAGAAATGGCCACGGAATTGACTTTTTCACGATGCGCAAGGAACTCCATGCGACGCCCGGTGACTAAGTTGACATAAATTGCTTTACCGTTGGATAACCCAAGCAGAACTTGTTCACCATTACTGGTGATATCAACGTCGCGAATGAGCGCATCAGAGATAGACCAAAGGCCTTCGGATTGCGTCCAGCCTAGGTCCCAAACTGCGAAGTTCATTTGGCTTGCTGTAATTGCGTAGCGACCATTGTCAGATATGCGGATATGGGAAACCACATTGGCATCGGCATCGAGTTCACCCAGATTGGCTAGTTGTTCATTTTGCTCTAGGTCCCACAACATCAAATGACGTTGTTGAGAATAGAGCAGAGCAAACCGTCCATCTCTGCTAAGTGCGAAGCTCGTCGCACCTTGAGGTTCTATCGGCCAACGCTGCACTTCACGCTCGGCGAAAAAGCAACCATTTAACGTGGTGATGACAATTAAATATAGGAATAAATGAAAAATTCTTTGCATCACATCTAATAATCCGGTTTGTGTCTTAAGACATATAGCTAGTATATTGGTATAACGATTGTCTTCACTAGTCTCATAGAAGATTTGTGCACAACAACCAATGGCAGAGCCATTATTGGGAGAATTTAATGAAATCAGTTTTAAAAGTGTCGCTACTTGCTGCAACAGTTATGCTAGCGGTAGGTTGTCAGAAAGAAGAAACTAAAACAGAAACCGCACCTCAAGCAGAACAAGTTCAAGCAGAAACCGGTAAAGCGGTTCACTTTAAAACCGACGACGACAAAGCGGCATACGCAATCGGTGTTTCATTTGCTAACTACCTAAGCACAAGCATCGACAAGCCAAGCGAAATCGGCATTAATCTTAACAAAGATTTGGTACTAAAAGGTATCGAAGACGTCTTCAAAGGCAATGCTGAATTGAATGAAGAAGAAACACGTGCAGCACTAGAATCTCTAGACAAGCGTGTTGCAGAAAAGATGCAAGCACAAGCGGCTGAGAAAGCAGCTGAAGCGAAAAAAGCTGGCGATGATTTCCGTGCTGAGTTTGAGAAGCAAGAAGGCGTAGTGAAGACAGATACAGGTCTTCTATACCAAGTAATGACACCAGCTGAAGGTGAGAAGCCAAAAGACACTGATACGGTTCAAGTACACTACAAAGGTACTCTGATCGACGGTACTCAGTTCGACAGCTCATACGATCGTGGTGAACCTGCAACGTTCCCACTTAACCGTGTAATCCCAGGTTGGACAGAGGGTGTTCAGCTAATGCCTGTGGGTTCTAAATTCAAATTCGTTATCCCGCCAGAGCTAGCATACGGTGACCAAGACACACCAAGCATTCCTGCTAACTCAACGCTAGTATTTGAAGTTGAGCTGCTAAAAGTTGAGAACGACAACGCAGAGCAATAACAATAAGCTGCGATAAGTTATTGAAAAAGGTCCGTTTAACGGGCCTTTTTTGTTCTAGGTCACTAGTTGGTGAGTTTGCTAGGTTGCTTTTCAAATTTTCTGATAAACTTACACCAATTTGTTGATTTTTCGCTCGAAGGCTTATGACAACTACAGAAACAATAAACGCGGAGATGTTGCTCGAAATGGAATCCGTTAACGTGATGCCGTTTACCGAGCACGACAAAATCATTTTAAGATCTTATGAGGCGGTCGTGGATGGTATCGCCAGCCTGATAGGTCCATTTTGTGAAATCGTTCTTCACTCTCTAGAAGACTTAAATACCTCTGCAATTAAAATCGCTAACGGTGAAAACACGGGGCGCCAAGTCGGCTCACCAATCACTGATTTAGCGCTTAAGATGCTAAAAGACATCGAAGGCTCGGAGCGCAACTTCTCACGTTCGTACTTTACCCGTGCAAAAGGTGGCGTGTTGATGAAGTCGATTACTGTCGCCATTCGTAATGGCGAAAATCGCGTGATTGGTTTGTTGTGTATCAACGTCAACTTGGATGCGCCTTTCTCGCAAGTCCTTCAGTCTTTCATGCCGACGCAAGAAGCGAAAGAAGCGGCTTCCTCGGTCAACTTTGCTAGTGACGTAGAAGAGCTGGTGGACCAAACTGTTGAACGCACCATCGAAGAGATCAATGCGGATAAATCCGTGTCTAACAACACCAAAAATCGCCAGATCGTGATGGAGTTGTACGACAAAGGTATCTTCGATATTAAAGATGCCATCAACCGTGTCGCGGATCGCCTTAATATTTCAAAACACACCGTTTACTTGTACATTCGTCAACGTAAAACCGAGGATGATGAAAGGTGAGTAAACTGACTTACACGTTAGTGGTGAATGGTCCCGTTTATGGCAGCCAGTCAGCGCGCAGTGCTTATCAGTTCGCCAAAGTGGTGATAGAGCAAGGCCATCAGCTAGTGAGCGTCTTCTTTTATCAAGATGGTGTGACTAATGGTACTGCTTTGAGTGTGCCAGCCAACGATGAATTTGATCTCAATAAGGCGTGGCAGTCTTTGGCTAAAGAGCATGGTGTTCGCCTAGAAACTTGTGTCGCGGCCGCTTTGCGTCGCGGGATTGTAAGTGAAGAAGAAGCGAATCAACATGGTTTGGTTCAGAACAATCTAGCCGATGGTTTTGAACAAGCAGGCTTAGGTAGCCTAGCTGAAGCGATGTTAACCCAAGACAGAGTGGTACAGTTTTGAGTCAGTTAACTTATCTATTTCGTAGTGCGCCACATGGCAGTGCAGCTGGTCGTGAAGGTGTGGATGCACTGTTAGCCGCGTCGGCTTACTGTGAAGATATCAGCGTCATTTTCATGGGTGACGGGGTATACCAGCTTCTACTCGGACAAGACCCCAACAATATTTTGAGTAAAGATTACGCGCCGATGTTAAAGCTTTTCGATTTATACGACATCGAACAAGTCTTTGTGTGTTCAGAGTCGTTAACCCAGCGAGGTTTGGCGCAAGCGGATTTAGTCATTGAAGCCCAAGCGTTAAGCTCAGAACAGCTCAAAGATAAGTTACAACACGCTGGCAAGCTACTGTCTTTTTGAGGAAGTTATGTTACACATCATAAAAACAGTCTCTGCTCTAGAAGACGCCATGCCCTTATGCAGTGAACAGGATGACATCTTACTTATAGAAGATGCAGTGTACGCTGCTAACTCGCAACATAAAGCATGTTCCTACCTAAAAAACCGCAGCGTATTTGTGTTAGAGAGCGATGCGCAAGCTCGCGGTATTGCAAATCGTATCAGTCCATCGCTGACGATTGTGAATTACTCAGGCTTCGTTGAACTAACAGCAAAACAGGATAAATCCCTAACTTGGGATTGAACAAGATTTGCTGTCGACAAAGCTTTACGGATGAATTGTTCTAATTGAACAAAAAAGATCCGTATATTTCTTGACACACCTCTCACTGCTGCATAGAATTTTGCGTCCCTAACTGCATTGGCAGTTGGGGATAGATTTTTCACAAAGCTTACTTTCAAGTAAATCAGGAGCTAGTTAATGGCAACTATTAACCAGTTGGTACGTAAGCCACGTGCAAAGCAAGTTGTTAAAAGCAACGTGCCTGCACTAGAAGCGTGCCCACAAAAACGTGGTGTATGTACTCGTGTTTACACTACTACACCTAAAAAACCTAACTCAGCACTTCGTAAAGTTTGTCGTGTACGTCTGACAAACGGCTTCGAAGTTACATCGTACATCGGCGGTGAAGGTCACAACCTTCAAGAGCACTCAGTTGTTCTAATCCGTGGTGGTCGTGTTAAAGACCTTCCAGGTGTGCGTTACCACACTGTTCGCGGCGCACTAGACTGTGCTGGCGTAAATGACCGTAAACAAGGTCGTTCTAAGTACGGTGTGAAGCGTCCTAAGTCTTAATGGATTCCGTTAAGTAAGGCCAAACACTAAATTATTTTTAATTTTTTGAAAAAACTGAAAAGTTTTGGATAAAACCTGAAGAAGACAACGGAGATAAATCCATGCCACGTCGTCGCGTCATTGGTCAGCGTAAGATCCTTCCAGATCCAAAATTCAAATCTGAATTGCTGGCAAAATTCGTTAACATCCTAATGGTTGACGGTAAAAAATCTACTGCAGAGAAAATCGTTTACACTGCACTAGATGCTATGGCTGAAAAGTCTGGTAAAGACCACTTAGCTATTTTTGAAGAAGCTCTTGAAAACGTTCGCCCAGCGGTAGAGGTTAAATCTCGCCGTGTTGGTGGTTCAACTTACCAAGTACCTGTAGAAGTACGTCCGGTTCGCCGTAACGCACTTGCTATGCGTTGGTTGGTTGAAGCTGCGCGCAAGCGTGGTGAAAAATCTATGGCTCAACGCCTAGCTGCTGAAATGCTAGACGCGTCTGAGAACAAAGGTACTGCGGTTAAGAAACGTGAAGACGTTCACCGCATGGCTGACGCAAACAAAGCGTTCGCTCATTACCGTTGGTAATACCTTCTGTGCTGCGAGGTTCTCTCGCAGCACTTTTCTATACTCTAAGGTACACCTTAGTAAGAGGATACAATCGTGGCTCGTAAAACTCCTATTGAGCTATACCGTAATATCGGTATCTGTGCTCACGTAGATGCAGGAAAAACAACCACAACTGAGCGTATTCTGTTCTACACTGGCCTTTCTCACAAAATCGGCGAAGTTCACGATGGTGCAGCAACCATGGACTGGATGGAGCAGGAGCAGGAGCGTGGTATCACTATCACATCCGCTGCGACTACTACATTCTGGCGTGGTATGGAAGCACAGTTCCCTGAGCATCGCGTAAACATCATTGATACCCCTGGACACGTTGACTTTACTATCGAAGTAGAGCGTTCTCTTCGTGTACTTGATGGTGCTGTGGTTGTGTTCTGTGGCTCATCTGGTGTTGAACCTCAGTCTGAAACTGTATGGCGTCAAGCAGACAAATACCACGTTCCACGTTTGGTATTTGTAAACAAGATGGACCGTGCGGGCGCAGACTTCCTACGCGTTGTGAACCAAATTAAGAATCGTCTTGGTGCGACTCCTGTTCCAATCCAGCTGAACGTTGGTGCGGAAGATGAGTTCAGAGGTGTCATCGACCTTATCAAGATGAAAATGATCAACTGGAATGATGCCGATCAAGGCACTTCGTTTACTTACGAAGACATCCCAGCTGACATGATTGAACTTGCTGAAGAGTGGCGCAACCACATGGTTGAATCCGCTGCTGAAGCTAGCGAAGAGCTGATGGACAAGTACCTTGAAGAAGGTGAATTGACTGAAGCTGAGCTCAAACAAGCTCTACGTACTCGCACACTAAATAACGAAATCGTACTGGCTACTTGTGGTAGTGCGTTTAAGAACAAAGGTGTTCAAGCGGTACTGGATGCAGTAGTTGAGTTCTTGCCATCGCCTGTTGACGTACCTGCAATTAAAGGTGTCGACGAAAGAGAAAATGAAGTTGAGCGTCATGCTGACGACAACGAACCTTTCTCAGCGCTAGCGTTTAAGATTGCGACTGACCCATTCGTGGGCACGCTAACTTTCATGCGTGTTTACTCCGGTGTTGTAAACTCGGGTGACGCTGTTTACAACTCAGTAAAAGAGAAGAAAGAGCGTTTCGGTCGTATCGTTCAGATGCATGCGAATAAGCGTGAAGAAGTGAAAGAAGTTCGCGCTGGTGATATTGCAGCTGCTATCGGTCTGAAAGACGTAACAACAGGTGACACACTGTGTGATCAGAACCACAAAGTGATTCTAGAACGCATGGAGTTCCCTGAACCAGTTATTCAGATTGCTGTAGAGCCTCGTTCTAAGGCAGACCAAGAGAAAATGGCTATCGCGCTAGGTAAACTAGCAGCGGAAGATCCATCATTCCGCGTGGAAACGGACGACGAATCAGGTCAGACTCTGATCTCAGGTATGGGTGAACTTCACCTAGACATTATCGTTGATCGTATGAAGCGTGAATTCAGCGTTGATTGTAACGTTGGTAAACCTCAGGTTGCTTATCGTGAAACCATTCGTGGTAAAGCGGAAGTTGAAGGTAAGTTTGTTCGTCAATCAGGTGGTCGTGGTCAATACGGTCATGTTTGGGTCAAACTTGAGCCTTCTGAGCCTGGTGAAGGTTTCGTATTCGTAGACGAAATCGTGGGCGGTGTGATTCCTAAGGAATACATCAGTTCGGTATCGAAAGGTATCGAAGAGCAAATGAATAGTGGTGTTCTAGCGGGTTACCCTGTACTAGATATTAAAGCTACACTATTTGATGGTTCTTACCACGATGTAGACTCAAGCGAGATGGCGTTTAAGATCGCTGGCTCGATGGCATTCAAGAAAGGTGCACTAGAAGCACAACCTGTGATTCTAGAACCTATGATGAATGTCGAAGTAACCACTCCGGAAGACTGGATGGGTGACGTTGTTGGTGACCTAAACCGTCGTCGCGGTATCATTGAAGGCATGGACGAAGGTGTGGCTGGTCTTAAGATCATCCGTGCTCAAGTACCACTATCCGAAATGTTCGGTTACGCAACTGATCTACGTTCTGCAACTCAAGGCCGTGCGTCTTACTCTATGGAGTTTCACGAGTACGCTGAAGTGCCGAAAAACTTCGCAGATAAAATTATTGCAGAGCGTGGTTACTAATTGACGATTGAACTGCAAAAAGTTTACGACTTTTTGCGAGATCAGGGCGTCCAAATATTGCGCTAACGGGCGTTGGCGCATAAAATAACAATTTCTGGCGCGTCGTCGATCAATAATGATCACGACGAATCATAACTAGGAAGGAACACGATCGTGTCTAAAGAAAAATTTGAACGTACGAAACCGCACGTTAACGTTGGTACTATCGGCCACGTTGACCACGGTAAAACA
>NZ_JAWPOX010000437.1:0-744 GCF_033344475.1 Vibrio sp. 1288 | reverse complement strand
ATTATGGTGACCTCTGCGTCTTTCCCAATCAGCTCACGATTGACCGATCAGCCGTTCCACTTCATGTTCCGTCATGCCACCTTCTTAGTGTTGGCGATCGGGACCTCTGCGGTGATACTTCAAGTACCTTTAGAGCAATGGTTTAAGAAAAGTCATTACTTGCTTTGGGTCTCATTCGGCTTGCTGATTGTTGTACTTCTCGCAGGTAAGTCAGTAAATGGCGCTTCTCGTTGGATTCCGCTTGGTCTGTTCAACTTACAGCCTGCCGAAGTTGCGAAGCTATCGCTGTTCATCTTCATGTCCGGTTATTTAGTCCGTAAGCAAGATGAAGTGCGCCAGACCTTCTTTGGCGGCTTTATGAAGCCAATCATGGTGTTTGCTTTCTTCGCCGTCTTGTTACTTGGTCAGCCGGATTTGGGTACCGTCGTTGTAATGCTGGTTACTCTGTTTGGTATGTTATTTATCGCGGGCGCGAAGCTAACCCAGTTTCTGGCTCTGATGATTGCTGGCATTGGCGCTGTCGTCGGTTTGATCTTGGTAGAACCGTACCGTATGCGCCGTGTTCCTTCGTTTCTTGACCCATGGGAAGACCCGTTCGGTAGCGGCTATCAGTTGACTCAATCTTTGATGGCGTTTGGTCGCGGAGAATGGTTTGGCCAAGGGTTAGGGAACTCAATTCAAAAACTGGAATACCTACCAGAAGCGCACACCGACTTTGTATTTGCGGTATTGGCTGAAGAGCTT
>NZ_JAWPOX010000436.1:0-745 GCF_033344475.1 Vibrio sp. 1288 | reverse complement strand
GTTGTAGCAAGCCGTCATATTCTGCTCTAACACTTCATAGACGTGAGCGCAGAGTTTATTCTGCTCAATTAGGTCATCCATGATCTCAGCAATTTGTGTTTGGCTCATTCGTCCTCGATAAGGGCGATCTTGCGATAGTGCCTGAAACACATCGGCAACGGCAATAATGCGAGAAGGGATGTCGAGTTCTTCTGATGTTTTATGGTAAGGGTAGCCTGAGCCGTCCAAGCGTTCATGGTGATTTGAAGCCCAATCTGCGCTTTTGGCGTTTGGGAACACCTTATGCAGCGCAAGTTGAGTATCTATCGTATGTCGTTTGATTCGCGTGTATTCCTGCTTGCTGAGCGCGCCTTCCTTATGTAGAATTTCATCTGGCGTCTTTAGCTTACCTATGTCGTGAACCAAACCGGCAATAAACAGCATTTCTTGGTCGTGTTCATCGAGTCCTAATTTGCCCGCCAAATAGCGCGACAACTCAGCAACTTTTTGCGAGTGTTGATAAGTAAATGGGCTTTTCGCATCGACAATGCGCGCCAGAAATAATCCAAGGCTGTTCATGTCCCAAATGGTTAACTGTTTTTGTAACCAATCAATGCTCTTAAAATTCAGACCAATGGTTTCGATGTTTTCTGATTCCATCGCGAACCAAAATCCGTCGGTCATGATGAGCTTAACCATGGCTTCGCACATGACTGGATTAAATAAGGTGCCAGCATTCGCCAATACACATTCTGCAATCAATTCC
>NZ_JAWPOX010000435.1:0-745 GCF_033344475.1 Vibrio sp. 1288 | reverse complement strand
CCCGCAGCGATAGCCGCCTTTTGCCAAACTTTCCAGTACTTACCCCAAGAAGACTTCGGCTTAAACTCGCCAGTTAACAGGTTCGTTTTACTACTCGCGACGCCTTTTGCGAGCAACGCCATCGTCATTTCTTCTGGCTTAGGAACCCATACACTCTCAACAGTCGATTCTGGCACGGAACTGTAGCATTCGAGTTGCCAACCTTCATGATTTTGCAGGTAAGAAGAGAGATAAAGGTCCAGCCACGCCGAATCCACCACCGCGCCTTCCGTCTCTGAGTGACGAATTAGCCATTGCTCACCAATCAGTGCCGCACTGCTGTTGTCATCACTGACAGGCAATGCCAATACATCTGGCAAGATGCGTTTGATGGTCAACCCTTGGCTAGCAAAACGCTGTAGCACGGTTTGTACCCATGCGCGCTCGACCGCACACACTTGTGCTTTATCCGCTTGCTTACCCAATACGGTGAAGTGCAAGCTATCCACATCTTGCGCGACTTCATCTTCAATCAAATAAGGCAACATGCTGTCGAACTGACGTGTGGCACCAGGCGGAATGTCCACCTGAGTTAACACCACATCATTACTCGCTAGTAAAGCGATGACTTGGCGCTGGCCGGCATACGATACCAACTCATCCAAGTGTTCCCATCCGGCAAGTTCACCGCTGGCAATCACTTCCTGTTGTTCTGTCGACCACACCACCCAAGGAATGGTACTTTGTTGTTCGCTACTCAGCCGAA
>NZ_JAWPOX010000434.1:0-745 GCF_033344475.1 Vibrio sp. 1288 | reverse complement strand
GGTGGCGGTTTGATTGGTCCACTATTCATTTTGGGTCTGTGGGCATTTAACGATGATTGGCGCACCGCATTTTATGTACCTGCATTTTTCGCCACTTTGGTTGCGGTGTTCATTTGGATGACGGTTCGAGATACGCCTCAGTCTTGTGGTCTACCGCCGATTGAAGAGTACAAAGATGACTACCCAGATGACTACGACAAGTCGCATGAACAAGAAATGACGGCGAAGGAAATTTTCTTCAAGTACGTATTCAACAATAAACTGTTGTGGTCGATTGCGATTGCAAACGCGTTTGTTTACTTGATCCGTTACGGTGTGTTGGACTGGGCACCCGTTTATCTAAAAGAAGCGAAGGACTTCTCGGTAGATAAATCGTCTTGGGCTTACTTCCTATACGAGTGGGCGGGTATTCCTGGCACGTTATTGTGTGGTTGGATTTCGGACAAACTGTTCAAAGGCCGTCGTGCACCTGCAGGCATCTTGTTCATGGTATTGGTAACGTTGGCGGTATTGGTTTACTGGTTCAACCCAGCGGGCAACCCAACAATCGATATGATGGCTCTTATCGCGATTGGCTTCTTGATTTACGGCCCTGTCATGCTGATTGGTTTGTATGCACTTGAATTGGCGCCGAAAAAAGCAGCGGGTACTGCTGCTGGTCTAACTGGCTTGTTTGGTTACTTAGGCGGTGCGGTGGCTGCGAACGCGGTTCTTGGTTACACCGTGGACCATTTCGGTTGGGATG
>NZ_JAWPOX010000433.1:0-746 GCF_033344475.1 Vibrio sp. 1288 | reverse complement strand
GCCACCAGAATAGTGAGAGATAAACACATGGCAAACACAGCAGCCGCATTGCACATTCTTGTTAAGCACAAAGAACAAGCTGAAGACATCATCAAGCAATTGAAAAAAGGCGCTAAATTCCAAACACTAGCGAAAAAATATTCAACTTGCCCGTCTGGCAAACGTGGTGGTGACCTTGGTGAGTTCCGTCGCGGTCAAATGGTGCCTCAATTCGACAAAGTTTGTTTTTCTGGTGAAGTGTTAACTCCGCACTTAGTCAAAACAAAATTTGGCTGGCATGTGGTCAAGGTTCTCTACAGAACATAGCCTCTACCCAGAGCTCATGAGCTGACTTTCGAGTTTCTTGAACGCCAGCACATACGAGCAGAAATCATGGTAAGCACGAATTGGCTTACCATGATTCACTTACTTCTTGCCCAAAATCATTCAGAGTCAGAAACTCTATTTAATTCCTTTCACACTATTAGTTCTAATGGCTTCAAGCTGACTGCAAAATAGACAACGTACCTCAATAGCAACCATTACGTTCCCAAAAAATTTAGTCTTTAACAAACATAAGTTGGAGCGACGACCGTTCTCCCTTTGACTTACCTTGAGAAAACAACTCATACAAGATCAACGCACACTAATGCATTGTTAAATTAATGTTTAATAAGTGAGGGTTTTGTTGCTCTTTTACTAATGTCTAATATTCCTACCGGTAGCAACACATGCTTAATAAGTGCAAATCAATAAAGGTGCTCGAT
>NZ_JAWPOX010000432.1:0-747 GCF_033344475.1 Vibrio sp. 1288 | reverse complement strand
CGCTCAACAGAATGAAATCTGTGTGTCGGCGCACCATACGACTACGGAAAAACGAATACAGCTGGAACACCAACATGTGCTGTTTCAGGATTTCTGGTGGGAACAAGAAGAAATAATCGCGTGTTAGTAGTTCTTCGTAGAACGACGGTTCCCACACCAAGATGTATAAGTTGGGTTTAATACGAATTTCGCCATCACTGCCTTCAACGGGCGCTTCTTCTGAAGCCGTGATGGTACGGGCTAAGAAGCGGAAGCGGTCACTCTTAAAGCCTTCAGGCATATTTTCACTGAGCCATCGACCAGTGAGTTCATGCAGTTGGAAATCGGTAAACTCGATACGATCGATACTGTCACGGATGGAATCACGCGCTGGGCCACTGTCTTTTTTGCCACGTAATGACAAAATATCGGTGATGTAGAGCGGCGTTTTATTCGGAACGTGCGCGGCATCCATTTGATATTGATCTTTATGATGATCATGGTATTGCACTGTCAGAGTAAACAACGCAAACAGCGTCATCAGATCATCGACTGTCATGATATTTTTGGAAGATCGCGTTTCAATCACCGCTTTGGTGCCTGAGATCGACACCATGGATTTCTGATAGCTTTTACGAGTGCGAGGTGGTGCGAGTGCTTGGTCAATGATCCCAGCCCAATTCGTTGGTGAAACGACAAATTGATCCGCTTCATCCTTCATCATTGGTGGCGTATTTAAGCCGTGCTCATTCAACAAGCGCTTGTTCA
>NZ_JAWPOX010000431.1:0-748 GCF_033344475.1 Vibrio sp. 1288 | reverse complement strand
TCGCAATATCATGGCCTACTGGTTTGAAGAACCTTACGAGTCCTATGACGAGCTCGAGGAACTTTACCGCAAACACATTCACGATGACGCAGAACGACGCTTTGTCGTTGAAGACGCTGACGGCATTTTGATTGGTTTGGTGGAGCTGATTGAAATCAACTACATCCACCGCAGTGCGGAATTTCAAATCATCATCGCACCAGACCATCAAGGCCGTGGTTATGCGATGGAAATGATTCATCGCGCATTGGATTACTCTTTCTCCATCCTTAACTTACGCAAAATCTATCTATTGGTTGCGGTTGAGAACGAAGTTGCCATCCATCTGTATAAAAAGTGCGGCTTTATTGAGGAAGGCCATCTTATCGAAGAGTACTTCATTAATGGCAGCTATCGTGACGTGAAGCGCATGTACGTTTTGAAACATCAATACCAGAAGAGTATTGAAGAACAAGCGTAAGTCGATTGAACGTTATCACTGGCGTTAATTCATGCTGTGCTATCTCTCGCATTGCTGCTTGAGAATTTCCTCAGTATTCATCGCTGAGCAAGGGCTGAAATAATGTCAGTGACACGCTCGAATCACAGGCTAGCTTGTGTTGACGGACTGGACGTCACAAACGCATTAGCGCTGTGTTTCCATTATTCAAATTGATATTGGTACGATACCGCAACACGCTTGTCTGCTTCATCCAGATAGGTGTTGTTGTCCATGACAAACGTCATTACGTTAAACGAGTGGCGTTTG
>NZ_JAWPOX010000430.1:0-748 GCF_033344475.1 Vibrio sp. 1288 | reverse complement strand
CGGCCAGTTGTGGCCAAGCTCGTGGTATTTTTGTTCCAATACATGACGTTTGATTTTAAGTGTTGGTGTCAACACACCATTTTCAATACTCCATGGCTCTTTGATCATCAATACGCCTTTGATCTGCTCATGAGAGGCCAATTCTTGATTCATGCGCGCAATGACTTTTCTTGTCGTACGAGCATAACGCTCCTTGTCGAAATGAGGAAAATCATGCGGCACTACGAGAAGAATAGGGCCAGGTAAACCTAAGCCAATCAGGCACATCATTTCTACACGGCTGTACTCGAAGAGTTTTTTCTCAATCGGTACTGGAGAGACAAATTTGCCCTTGGCGGTTTTGAACGTGTCTTTTTTGCGACCTTGAATGGTGAGGTAGCCATCTTTGTCAATTGCGCCAATGTCGCCGGTGTGCAGCCAACCGTCTGAATCAAAAGATTCTTGAGTTGCGATGTCATTCTTGTAGTAGCCAGAGAACAATCCTTTACCGCGCACCATGATTTCGCTGTCATCGGCAATTTTTAACTCAATGCCGGGGCCTGCGTTACCCACGGTACCAATTTTATCTGCCCTAAATGGATAGTTTATGGTGCTGTAAGCGAAGGATTCCGTCATCCCCCATGCTTCGGTGATGTTTAGGCCAACGCTGTGGTACCAATCTAATAGTGCGGGTGATACCGGAGCAGAACCACAACCCAAAACTCGCGCTTGATCTAACCCCAGCCCTTCGGCGAGCTTTTTCTTAATC
>NZ_JAWPOX010000429.1:0-749 GCF_033344475.1 Vibrio sp. 1288 | reverse complement strand
TCTTCAACCGCTTTGGTGATTTTCTGGGGTGGTTATCCAGCATCCTCTTCATTTTGTTGTTGTTGAACGTGGTGTATGACGTTGTGATGCGTTACGTGTTTAACGACGTGTCTATCGCGTTTCAAGAAATGGAGTGGCACTTATTCTCTGCTGTCTTTTTGCTTGGCGTGCCTTATGCCATCAAATCCGGCGGTCACGTTCGAGTCGACATTTTTTATGAGCGACTGTCATATAAAGCGCAATCCATCATCGACATCATCGGCACCCTGTTTTTCCTCTTTCCTTTTTGTTTGTTGGTCGCATGGTTTGGTATTGATTTCGCGAAAGAGAGTTATGCCTTGGGCGAGACGTCTGGTGACCCAGGTGGTTTACCGTATCGATGGATAATCAAAGGCATGATCCCGGTTTCTTTCTTATTTATGGCGGTGAGTGGCGTTGGTTTGCTGCTGCACTCAGTCAATAAAATCGTTAACCCTCATCTTATCTATGCCGGTAGCAACGGTAAGTCGTAAAAGGAAGTCATTATGATCGGTATAGTGATGTTTTTTGTGGCGCTCTTTGCGCTACTGCTCGGGTTTCCCGTCGCGTTCACATTCGGCGGTATTGCTCTTATTTTTGGTGTTTGGGCAGAGGGCATGGACATGTTTGCCTTCATGCCATATCGAATTCAATCCATCATGGAAAACACGGTGCTGATGGCCGTACCGCTGTTTGTTTTCATGGGGCTCGTGCTGCAAAAAACGAAGCTA
>NZ_JAWPOX010000428.1:0-749 GCF_033344475.1 Vibrio sp. 1288 | reverse complement strand
ATCGACAAATTTCGAGAGGGCTATTATGGAATCTACCAACAGCTCTGTACCGATAAGTAATACCGTTCCACTCCTTGCAGCTATTACTCTGGCATTGTTTTTTGTCCCAGTGAAATTCGCTTTAGGTGGCGTGGCACTTGCGCCTTCCGATATCGCAAGTTTGCTTTCTGTTGGCTTAATCGCCTTGATCATTTTAGAAGGAAGAGCAAAGCAACTGTTGCATCCATGTATCGGATTCTTGGTGCTGTTTACTGGATATGTATTTATCAATGGTTTGTTGAACAGAGTGCCTTTGGCCCCACTATTGATCGAAACCGTTCAGTGGCTAGCCATTCTTTGTCTACTGAGCTTACTTTACGCTTACGGAGCATTTGATGATGAGCGAGTGATGGTCTATTTCACCTACCTACTTTTTATCATCTGTGCTCTAGTCGCAGCATGGCACTTCGCCCAAGGCTATCAAAGCGGATTTAAATTACTCGGGGTCAGTAAATACGGATTTGGAGTGTTGTGCTCGCTACTCTATTTGTATCGCGACAAAATTCGCCTGTTCCCTTTTTTGATGCTAGTTGCATTTGCGCTACTCGTGTTATCTCAAGAACGAAAAGCTCTGCTGGGCTTTTGTTTACTGTTTTTTCTCGATCAGATTTTTATTAAAAACTGGATGCGAAAAACCATCAGTGAAACCTATACATGGATGCTTCTCTTGGCGTTGGCATTTGTGGTTATTGGAACAGTCTCTACCACAC
>NZ_JAWPOX010000042.1:0-38237 GCF_033344475.1 Vibrio sp. 1288 | reverse complement strand
TGATAGGTCTATATTGTTAAAGAGCTTGCTTTGCGAGAAGTTTTTCTCTCAAAGCGGAGGTGCATTCTAGCGATTTAATTGACAGTGTCAAACACTTTTTCAATTTTATTTTTCGTAGAAGCTTTCACCTCTCCGACCTTGCTGAAGCCTTATCGCGTCTGCCGTGTCGGTGGATGCGCATTATAGGGAACTCAGAACCGTTCGCAACCCTTTTTTGAAAAAAAATGGAAAAAAATGACTGTTCGATGACTATTTCATCAAAAAAGCAAAAAAGAGGGTAAAAAACCCTCTTTTTATGCCTTAAAAGCCGTATTTAAATGAATGCGTACGCGTCTGCGAACATACGTTCGCTCTTCGCTTTCTTGTTCTGAGTGAACTGTTCACGTGCTGCGCCAGCCATTTCAAAACGACCTGCAATATAGATATCGTAGTTTTCTAAGCTTTCGAAATCTTCAGCTACAGCTTGTAGCACGTTACCAACTTTACCTTGCCAGTCTGCAGGAGCTTCTTCTACTACTGGCACAAAGTGAACATTGGCAAACTTGTCGGCAATCTCGACCAGTTCGTCTTTAGCATAAAGCTGGCAGTTATCGCGCGCCCCCCAATATAAATAGATAGGATTGGTTTTATTCTGCGCTACGCAGTGATCCAGAATCGAGCGAACGTAACTGAAGCCTGTACCACCAGCAATTAATAATAATGGGCGTTCGCTTTCTTCTTGAACCCAAGCATCGCCATGTGGCGCATCAATTTCAATCTGACCATCAGTTTCAAGCGCCGCTTGCATTGCTTCGACAACTTCTTGTGCATAAGCGTTGTGTTCCGCCGCACCGATGTGCAGTTCAAGTTCACCTTCATGACGACAAGGGCTGCTTGCGATAGAGAAAGGACGTTTGTCTTTTTCACCCATCACCACCATTAGGTACTGACCCGCTTTAAAAGGCACTGGTGATTCTGGATGAAGAAGGATTTGGTAAGTATTACAAGCTAACGGCTGAATAGACTTTACTTTACATTGGATGGTCATGGTGTTCCTCTCGCTTACTCGTCAAAAGTAAGCACTAAATTACTTTCTGTATAGGCTTGGCAAGGGAATATCCAACCTTGCTGTTGCTCTTTTTCGGTTAGCATAGGTTCGAGGTGATAGCTCACCTCGCCCGTTAGCTTTTTACACATGCACATGGCGCAAGCGCCAACTTGGCAACGGTGTGGGAAGCGAATATTGTTGTTGAGCGCAGCTTCCAACACCGTCTCCCCTTCTTTTACTTGGAATCTAACGTCCATTGGTAGAAGGTGGACTTGATGACTCATAGAATACCTAACTGGTCCCAAATCTCATCGACTTTAGCCACAAGTTTAGGATCTTTTTTGATAGGCGTACCCCACTCGCGCGTGACTTCAGATTCGAACTTGTTGGTCGCATCCAGTCCTAATTTGGATGAACTCTCAGTCTTACCAAGCACTTGAATCGTGTCTCTATCTGGGTCCATTCGAGTTGTCACCGCCCAAATGATGTCATTCCAATCTCGTGCATTAACGTCATCGTCGCACAAAATGATGAATTTGTTATCCGTGTACTGAGCAAAGAAGCCCCATAGATGTTCCATCAATTCTTGGGATTGACCAGCTTGGTCTTTCTTCATAGTCACGACAGCAAATTGGTTGTTTGCTGTAACTGGAAGATAGACGTCAACAATCTCAGGGCGTTGCTGTTTCAACTCATTTAGTTCTGCTTCGGTAATCGTTTTGCTGTCTCGCTCAGTGACCTCGGTTCGCGTCGCCAGCTCGGCATCCCATTTAATGGTCGCATCCAAGCCCATTTTGGAGCCAAGCCCAACCACTGGTGAAGCAAAGTCGAGCGAGTCGATTGGCGTGTTATCTATCATCAAGGTATCACGTACAGGATCCATATGCTCTGACATGGCTTTCACGACATCATTCCAATCTCGTGCGTTTACCGATTCATCGCACACAATAACAAACTTGGTATACATGAATTGACGTAAGAAAGACCACACGCCCATCATTACGCGCTTGGCATGTCCTGGGTACTGCTTCTTCATGGTGACGACGGCCATTCGGTACGAACAACCTTCTGGCGGAAGATAGAAGTCTTCAATCTCTGGGAATTGCTTTTGCAGAATAGGCACAAACACTTCGTTTAATGCCACACCCAATACAGCTGGTTCATCTGGCGGACGACCTGTGTAGGTGCTGTGATAAATAGGGTCTTTATGCATAGTAATGTGCGTAATAGTAAATACGTGGTGCTTTTCTTTTTCGTTATAGTAGCCAGTGTGGTCACCGTAAGGACCTTCATCAGCAAACTCGTTCGGGTCGATATAGCCTTCCATCACGATTTCCGCGCTCGCTGGCACTTCCAAATCGTTGCTGACTGACTTCACGACTTCCGTTTTGCTTCCACGTAGCAAACCTGCAAATGCGTATTCCGATAGCGTATCTGGCACTGGTGTTACTGCGCCAAGAATGGTTGCTGGATCTGCACCAAACGCGACCGAAACTGGGAAAGGTTTACCTGGGTTGGTTTCCATCCAATCGCGCAGATCAAGCGCACCACCACGATGGGCTAACCAACGCATGATGATTTTGTTCTTGGCAATTTTCTGCTGACGGTAAATGCCTAGGTTCTGACGTTTCTTACTTGGACCTTTGGTTACGGTTAAGCCCCAAGTAAGCAGCGGCGCTACATCTTCTGCCCAGCAGCTCATTACCGGAATTTTATCCAAGTCGACTTCATCACCTTGCCAAACAATGTCTTGGCATGGTGCTTTACGTAAACGCTTAGCCGGCATGTTCAATACTTGTTTGAACACAGGCAGTTTTTCTAAAGCGTCTTTGAAGCCTTTTGGTGGCTCAGGTTCTTTTAAATAAGCCAGCAGCTTACCGACTTCTCTTAATTCTTTAACGTCTTCACGTCCCATGCCGATTGCGACACGCTCTGGTGTACCAAACAGGTTAGTCAAAACAGGTACGTCGTAGCCGATTGGGTTCTCAAACAACAGCGCAGGTCCACCAGCACGCAAGGTGCGGTCGCTGATTTCTGTCATTTCATAAGCGGGATCGACAGGGTGAGTGATGCGTTTAAGTCGACCTTTCTGTTCTAGGTGGTCGATAAATTCGCGTAAATCCTTAAAACTCATAGGCCTTCATGCTGGCTGATTAAACTGTCCGCAGTATAACAAATAGGAGGACGCTAAGATCCTCCTATTTTGTGTGGGTATGTGAGCAAGATTACTTTAATACTTGTTCAATCTGCCGAGTCTTTACCTGATGGTTCGAAGATACTAACTCTTCCAACCAGGTTTGATGCCCTTGTTGAGCAAGCTCTCGAGCAACCATGGTTGCTTCTTCTGATAACGCCATTTTTCTAACTAGAAACTGCTTTACTTGCGGAGATAGAGGGTTAGATTTTGTAAGTAGACTAATAGCTTCTGGCTTGAGTGATGGGTTAACTGTGGCATTCATCAATTGCTGAATGGAAAAAACGTCTCCAACCGCAGCTAAACGCTCAAGTTCGGACTGGCTGTTGTAATCGGCTTTCATCCGCCAGAGTAAGTTGTACACTTCCTCATCCTGACTAACTTGTGCCAACCTGACTATCACGGCCGTCGAGGGTAACCAACTGGTCACATTTGCTTTGGTTAACTGGGCCGCTAATGCAGCAAGCGCGTTGGGTGATAAACTGTCTAACTCTCGAATCAAAAGCGCTTCACGCGCTTGAGCTTGTTGAGATGGCCCTGTAAGCCATTGCTTTAAGTTAAGCTCTCTTCGTTCAGCTTGTAAGACAAAGTCCAAGGTACTTTGGTCTTGTTTCCAACGCTTAATCAAGCGACTCGCAATAACGGGAAAGTTAAAAGCGGGTACACTAAATTCATACCCATCACCTCGCTCTAACACTTGATAAGTCGGGGTCATACGGATCTGGGACTCAACAAACAGAGCCATTCGAGGCGTGAGAATCACATCTTGCTTTTCAAGCTTTTCCAATAATTGAAAGCGCACCACCTCTTGTTGAGGCAAAGCAAGTCTATCAAGGGCAAATTTAAGCGAGTCGACTTCATCTCTGACAGCGTAATCAAGCAGTTCAGAGACTTTAGCCTGTATTTGAGTATCCTGAAGCCACTGCTCTACTACAGACTCATGCATTTCCTTGGCAGATAATGTCGCAGGTAGAGTGATAAGTGACAAGCTCAGGAGTAATGACGACAACATTCCTTGTTGCATGTTAACCTCCCGATAACATTTCCTTCATTCTGATACTTCTATCGGGAGAAAGCAATAAAAAAGCCACCGATATACGGTGGCTTTTCGCAGAATAACTTATCTGAGACTATTGACGACGCATCGCATCGAAGAACTCATCGTTGGTCTTCGTCATCGCCAGCTTATCGATTAGGAACTCCATTGCGTCGATTTCGCCCATTGGGTGAACGATCTTACGCAGAATCCACATCTTCTGTAGTTCGTCAGTCTTCGTCAGTAGCTCTTCACGACGTGTACCTGAGCGGTTGAAGTCAATCGCAGGGAATACACGCTTCTCAGCAATCTTACGGTTCAAGTGCAGTTCCATGTTACCTGTACCCTTGAACTCTTCGTAGATAACTTCATCCATTTTAGAACCAGTATCTACTAGTGCCGTTGCGATGATAGTTAGGCTGCCGCCTTCTTCTACGTTACGTGCAGCACCGAAGAAACGCTTAGGACGATGTAATGCGTTTGCATCCACACCACCTGTTAGTACTTTACCTGATGAAGGCACTACGGTGTTGTAAGCACGAGCTAGGCGAGTGATAGAGTCAAGCAAGATAACTACGTCTTTCTTATGTTCAACAAGACGTTTTGCTTTCTCGATCACCATTTCCGCTACTTGTACGTGACGAGATGCTGGCTCATCGAAAGTCGACGCAACCACTTCACCTTTAACTAAGCGCTGCATCTCAGTTACTTCTTCTGGACGTTCGTCGATAAGAAGAACCATCAACTCACACTCTGGGTGGTTGTACGCGATGCTTTGCGCGATGTTTTGCAGAAGCATTGTTTTACCCGCTTTAGGCGGAGCAACAATCAGACCACGTTGACCTTTACCGATTGGCGATGCCAAGTCTAAAACACGTGCTGTAATGTCTTCTGTTGAACCGTTACCACGCTCCATAACCATGCGCTCATTCGCATGTAGAGGGGTAAGGTTTTCAAATAGGATCTTGTTACGGGCGTTGTCTGGTTTATCGTCGTTAACGGTATTGACTTTTAGAAGGGCAAAGTAACGTTCACCGTCTTTTGGTGGACGAATTTTACCAGCGATAGAGTCACCAGTACGTAGGTTAAAGCGACGAATCTGACTTGGTGATACGTAGATATCGTCCGGACCCGCAAGGTATGAACTATCTGCACTGCGTAGGAAACCAAAGCCGTCTTGCAGAATTTCCAGAACCCCATCGCCAAAGATGTCTTCGCCGCCTTTCGCGTGCGCTTTTAAAATCGCGAAGATGATGTCTTGTTTTCTTAAGCGAGCTAGGTTCTCTAATCCTAAGCTTTCGCCCAGTTTTACAAGGTCAGACACAGGTCTGTTCTTCAGTTCGGTAAGGTTCATGGTGGTGGATTCTTGTTTAGTCAAAATAAGATCTGTTTTCTAGTTAAGATGGATTTGGTCTCAGGATCGACCAAGAAGAGAAATTTGTTCAATTAACGCGCGATAAGTTAGCACTAATTAGTATTCTAGTCCAGAGTTAGAAAAACAAAACCGTGCATTGTAACTTTGCACGGTTTTATCTGTAATCACTTGGTGATTATAAGTTTGCGTCTAGGAACTCTTTTAGTTGAGTTTTAGACAGAGCACCTACTTTCGTTGCCGCTACGTTACCATCTTTAAATAGTAATAGCGTTGGAATGCCGCGAATACCAAACTTAGGTGGTGTACCTGCGTTATGGTCGATGTTTAGTTTACCGATAGTGAGTTTGCCTTCGTACTCGTCTGCGATTTCGTCCAAAATAGGAGCGATCATTTTACAAGGACCACACCATTCTGCCCAAAAATCCACTAGAACCGGGCCTGCAGCGTTGATTACATCGTTTTCAAAACCGTCATCAGTTAGCTGCAAAATCTTATCACTCATCTTCCACTCCAATGTGTTTTTCGAAACTGGTTGGATGATAACCAGTAATTAGATGCCCTATTGGAATGTATTTACTTTCGTATTGCAAGCTTTAGCTGATATTCTATAGCCATGAAAAAGACGCATATCACAGAGCAAAAGTTCGCCGATTTGGGCTTAAAGCCCCAAGTTATTGAAGGATTGGACAAAAAAGGGTTCGAATTTTGTACCCCTATCCAAGCCTTGGCGTTGCCGGTCCTGCTCACCGGCCAAGACATCGCAGGCCAGGCCCAAACGGGTACTGGTAAAACGCTCGCGTTTCTTACTGCTACGTTCAACCACCTTCTGACGACTCCGGAACATGAAGGTCGTAAGCCTACACAGCCACGCGCAATTATTATGGCGCCTACACGTGAGCTCGCTATTCAGATTTACAATGATGCAGAATCATTAACTGAAAGCACAGGTCTAAAAACCGCTCTAGCTTACGGTGGTGAAAGCTACGACAAGCAACTTGCGAAACTGCAAGACGGCGTAGATATTCTGATCGGAACAACAGGCCGTATCATCGATTTCTACAAACAGCGCGTATTTAACCTCAACAACATTCAAGCTGTTGTTCTGGACGAAGCCGACCGCATGTTCGATCTTGGCTTTATTAAAGACATTCGCTTCTTGTTCCGTCGTATGCCTGAGCCAAAAGAGCGTTTGAACATGCTGTTCTCAGCTACGCTCTCTTACCGCGTTCAAGAACTGGCATTCGAACACATGAATACTCCTGAGCATGTCGTTGTCGAACCGGAACAAAAAACTGGCCACCACATTCAGGAAGAGCTTTTCTATCCTTCTAATGAAGACAAAATGGCGCTGCTTCAAACACTAATTGAAGAAGAGTGGCCAGATCGCGCTATCATTTTTGCCAATACCAAGCATAAGTGTGAATCGGTTTGGGGTCATTTGGCTGCCGATGGACACCGTGTAGGCCTTCTTACTGGCGATGTACCGCAGAAGAAGCGTGAGAAGATTCTTGAGCAATTCACCAAAGGTGATGTCGACATCTTAGTTGCAACTGACGTTGCAGCGCGTGGTCTGCATATTCCTCAGGTAACGCACGTTTTCAACTACGACCTTCCTGACGACTGTGAAGATTATGTTCACCGTATTGGCCGTACTGGTCGCGCTGGTGCGAGCGGTCATTCGATCAGTTTTGCTTGTGAAGAGTACGCGGTTAACCTACCAGCAATCGAAGAATACATTGAGCATACAATCCCAGTTTCAGAGTACGATTCGTCGGCACTGATTCAAGATCTACCAGCTCCGATTCGTATGCGTGCACCACGCAACCAACAGCGCCGCACGAATACTGGCGGTACCCGTTCTGGTTCTGGTAACCGTAAGCCGCAGGGACGTCGTCCACGCCAACCGCGTCAATCGGCACCAAAACAATCGTAATAGGAAACTGAGTTCGTTTTATGAGTCAAGCAGGATCATCACCGCTATATGCCGCCATCGACCTCGGGTCGAACAGTTTTCACATGCTCGTTGTGCGTCACATCGATGGCAGCGTTCAAACAATGGCTAAAATTAAGCGCAAAGTTCGTCTAGCAGCGGGCTTAGATGAACATAATTCTCTTAGTATGGAAGCTATGCAGCGAGGATGGGACTGCTTAAGTCTATTTGCGGAACGCTTGCAGGACATTCCTAAACAAAACATTCGCATCGTCGGTACTGCAACATTACGTACCGCGACCAATGTAGATGTGTTTTTAGAAAAGGCTAACCAAATTCTAGGCCAGCCTATCGAAGTGATTACTGGTGAAGAAGAAGCTGCCACTATCTATAAAGGTGTCGCTCACACCTCTGGCGGTAGTGGTCGTCGCCTTGTAGTCGATATCGGTGGAGCAAGTACCGAACTGATTATCGGGGAAGGTTTCGAAGCCAAAGCACTGACCAGCTTAAAAATGGGCTGCGTGACTTGGCTTGAAAACTTCTTTAAAGATCGCCAATTGAATGCTCGTAACTTTGACGCGGCAATTGAAGGAGCGAAACAGACCATCCAGCCGATTTTAGAACGTTATACAGAAATTGGTTGGGATGTGTGTGTTGGTGCATCAGGCACTGTTCAGGCATTGCAAGAGATAATGCTGGCGCAAGGCATGGACGAAGTAATCACTCACTCCAAACTCAAGCGTCTACAGAAGCAAGCCATGTTGGCCGACCATTTAGAAGAGCTCGATATTGAAGGCTTAACACTTGAGCGTGCATTAGTGTTCCCTAGTGGCCTCTCTATTTTGATTGCCGTTTTTGAATTGCTTGAAATCGATGCTATGACACTGGCTGGCGGCGCACTACGCGAAGGCTTAGTGTATGAGATGGTTGAAGAGCTTCGTCAAGAAGACATTCGTGCCCGCACTATCGCTAGCGTACAAAATCGCTATCAGCTCGATCACCAATACGGCGAACAAGTCGCTACTCTGGCACACACGCTTTTACAGCAAGCTGGGGGCGATGAGTGGATTACAGAGCCTCAGGGCAAGATATTACTCGAGACCGCCGCAAAACTGCATGAAATTGGTTTAACTATCGATTTCAAAAAAGGCGGAGAGCATAGTGCTTACTTGCTGCAGAATTTGGATCTGCCTGGTTACACGCGCGCGCAGAAGTTCTTTATTGGTGAAGTGGCTCGTCGCTATCGCGAACAGCTCACTTCTTTACCTGAGCAGCATGCATTATCAGGCTCAAGTGCCAAACGAGTATTGAGACTGTTGCGTCTTGCGGTTCTACTCAGCCATCGTCGCAATCCTGATCTAGAGCCAAATGTGACTCTAACGGTTGAAGGCGACAATCTAACGTTACACATTGATGCGCAATGGCTAGAGAAAAACCCACTGACTGCGGCTGAGTTGGAAATTGAATCCAACCGTCAGACAGACATCGGCTGGCCATTAAATATCGTAGCAAAATAAGCGAATATCACTGCCTTACAATACTAAAGCCCAGGCGTTCGCTTGGGCTTTTTTGCTTCTACTTCCCCTACAAAACGTGCTGCCCAGCAAAAATCTCAGCTTCTCCGCTCTACATCGAAAAACAGCCATGCTTTATTGATAAGCACGATTTAGCCAACCAAGATGCACCATAATGAAAACCGTTTTAATGACTGGCTTAACTGGCACCCTCGCCCCTAAAGTTGCTCATCAGTTCCACCTCCGTGGCTGGAACGTATTGGAATGGAATCACCACCAAATCCCACCAGATGATCCACAGCAAAGTGAGCAATTTTGGCAACGGCACCACATTGATGCGGTGTGCCACATGGCGATGGGGAGTGAAGCGTGGGCAGCGTGGCTTGGTGAGCACTGCAAACAGCGCAACATTCCTTATCTTTTTGTCAGTACAGCAATGGTATTTGATGCCACAAAAAATGGGCCTTATGGCATCTTTGAAGAAAGAAACACCCAAGATGAATACGGCAAATACAAAGTTCGTTGTGAAGATGCAATCTGGCAAGCAAATCCAGATGCGATGATTGCTCGAATTGGTTGGCAGCTCCATCACCAAGCAGAAGGCAATAACATGTTGGCGCATCTCGACCGCCAATATGAAGAGAACGGCGTTATTACCGCTAGTACAGTTTGGTATCCCGCGACTTCTCATATGGACGATACTGCACTCGCCTTTTTGCAGCTTATTGAGCGGAACGAAGCAGGTTTATACCATTTTGATAGCAACTTAAAGGATAAGTGGAATTTCTACGAACTCGTTTGTGCACTCAAGCAGCATTACAACAAGCCATGGCAAGTGCTGCCAAGCAATGATTATCACCATGACCAACGTCTAACAGATGAACGAATTGCCTTGCCGCCATTGAGTGAACGTTTCAACAAGCCAGAGCAAATCAAACAAGCTGGCATCATAGGAATCAACTGGGGACGCACGCACATTCCCCACTATCGAAACAATGGTGTATCGGTCACAACGTTATGCGCCAACCAAATAGAACCGCTTCAGCAAGCGTGCAGTGAGGAAGCAATCCTAAAGGCAGAAACGAACATCAGCGCACTCAAACAACTCGATGTCGTGACCATCGCGACACCTGCGCATACTCATGCAGAGATCATAAAGACGTTAGGTTCAACCAAGCTGATTTGTGAAAAGCCATTGGTGGGATTGAATTCCGACATCACTCACTGGCAGCAACCGAACTCCAACCTATTGGTTAATTACGCCTTTGCTCAGCTAGAGACCGCCAAGACGATAGAGAAATGGCTCACCTCGCAAACCCAACCTTGTGTGGTCAATCTAATCACCCAAGTTAACCTACCGGGCACCTTCACACTCAAAGAGTGGTTTCTTGAAACAGCCAGTCACCCTATTTCTTGGTTGCTGCACTGCTTCGGAGACTACTCTCAGTCAACACTGATTGAGGAAAACGGCCAACTGATCGTTGAGCTGCAATGTGGCGACCACCAGCTAAGATTTGTATTTGAATTAACAGGTGAGCCGGGCATCGAGCACAATCTAACGATTCAATCCAACCAGACTTTAACCAGCAAAGGCTACTATCGTGTCGGCGAAAAATGGCGTTTCGAGCCCATTCTCGTTAATGGCAACGCGATAAATGATGGAGAATACAGCGAGTCTGATTGCTGGCAGGACGCCAATCAACGCAGTTTCGGTTTGATGTTGGCGATGTTCAATCAAAGCATCAGTTGGGAGAAAGGCCTGCAACTTGGCGCCTTCGATGCGCAAAAAGCCATTTTGATTGAGAAGATGCTCCGTTAGCCATTTCACCAACTAGCTTCCTCTACGTTCCGTAACTTCGATAAAAAGGTCTCACTCGGGACCTTTTTTACTGCTCATTTTTACCTTCGTACAGCTCAGGGAGCTTTTGGACACCCATGATCTAATTGCTCCCCACGCTGTACAAAACCCTCTAAATCCCAGTAAGCAGGTACAAAAAAGCCGCTTGATTTAAGCAAGCGGCTTTCGGGGTTCCCACTGATATTAAGACTGAACGCTTGTCGTCACCTTAAAGTCAGGGTTCACCTCAGTCAGCTTCTTAATTAGGTAATTCAGTAATACGCCGTACATAGGAACAAACAAACCAAGACTGATAACCAGTTTGAAGCCGTAATCCACCAGCGCGATTTCCGTCCAATGCTCCGCCATAAATGGATCTGGGCTTTGGTAGAACGCAATGGCGAAGAAAGCGATAGTATCAAGTGCATTACCGAAAAGCGTTGAACACGTTGGTGCCACCCACCATTGCTTCATTTGACGTAAGCGGTTGAACACATGCACATCCATGATCTGACCAAGTAGGTACGCCATGAAGCTAGCAATCGCGATACGAGCAACGAACAAGTTAAATTCCCCTAGGTGACCAAAACCTTGGAATTGACCTTCGAAGAACACCACCGATAAGAAGTAAGATACAGCCAAAGCAGGCAACATCACTAAGAAGATGATCTTACGTGCCAACTGAGCACCGAAAATACGCACAGTTAAGTCAGTCGCTAAGAAGATAAATGGGAAAGTGAATGCACCCCAAGTGGTATGGAAACCGAAGATAGTAAACGGTAGCTGAACTAGGTAATTGCTAGATGCAATAATGACTAGGTGGAATAGAACCAGATAGATAAGGGCGTTGCGCTGCTGCGCAGGGGTAAAGTTACTCATGCGATACCTTTTTAGTTTGGTTTGGGGGTGAGGGAACCCAAATCGAGTCACTGAATAAAGTGGCTCTTACCAACAATGTAAAATGAAAAATAAACTGGCTTGGCTCTTTCTGAGCGAAGCGGTGGGCGATTATACATTAACCACTTTTCGCCGCAAGTCGTCTGTTTGACGCAAACGTTTAAGCATAAAAAAGGGTGTTTCATGTGAAACACCCTCTCTAGAAAAATTCTATTTTTAGAAGCCGCGCTGGAACAACCCTGCAAGATAATCCAACTCTTCCCTGCTCTCTTCAATCGCTAACGCTTCAAACCAAATCGCTTCGCTGTAATGCTCTGCTTTCATAAACAGTCGGCAACCTTCAAAGTCAATCAACCAAGAGTGAATGTCCGCATCCCACTGTTTTTCCACCACAGTAGCAGAAAGCAAGCCGACTAAACGCTCACCTAAAGCAGGAAAGCTATCAAGGTCAAAGCTCGGCGCGGTAATGATTAAGCGCCCTTCTTGTGCCATGTAATCCGCTAAGCCAAATTCCTTTTGCATCTTGGTTCCTTATCCGTGGTGAGTAATGTGTTCTTGAATCAAATCGAGGAATGGATCGGCGTACTTCTCTAGTTTGCGCTGACCAACACCGCTGACTGCAAGCATTTCGCCGTAAGACGTTGGCAGAATTTCCGCCATATCAATCAGAGTCGCGTCACTGAAGACCACGTATGGTGGCAAACCATCTTCATCAGCAATCGACTTACGCAGCTTACGTAACTTAGCAAACAGCTTTTTGTCGTAGTTCTTGCTGGTCAGTTTGTCCGACTTCGCCGCACGTGCTGCGGTGTCTAAACGCGGAACCGCTAACTCTAGGGTCACATCGCCACGTAGCAGCGGACGCGCTTCTTCGGTAAGTTGCAGCGTTGAGTTACGCGTGATGTTTTGGAACAGCAGCCCTTTGTGGATTAACTGACGGAAGATACTCACCCAGTAATCGTGGCTGTGGTCGCGCCCTATCGCGTAGGTAGAAATCTTATCGTGGCCGTTTTCACGTACACGAATGTTTTGCATGCCACGTAGCACTTCCACCACGTAGCCCATACCAAAGCTCTGATTCACTCGGTACACACAAGACAACGCCTTACGCGCTTCTTCCGTGGCATCAAAGTGTTTCGGTGGATCTAAGCAAATATCACAGTTGCCACATGGCTTCTCACGATACTCACCAAAGTAATTCAATAGCACCTGACGACGACAAGTCTGCGCCTCAGCAAAGGCACTCATCGCATTCAGTTTGTGGGTTTCCACCTGCTTCTGTGGACCATCGTCTTTCTCATCCAACATACGACGCAGCCAACTGATGTCCGCTGGGTCATACAACATCATCGCTTCCGCAGGCAAACCATCACGCCCTGCACGACCGGTTTCCTGATAGTAGGACTCGATATTGCGCGGGATATCAAAGTGAACCACAAAGCGCACGTTTGGTTTGTTGATGCCCATACCGAATGCCACGGTCGCCACTACGATTTGGATGTCATCACGTTGGAAAGCTTCTTGAACGTAAGCGCGCTCATCGGCATCCATACCTGCGTGATAACCAGCTGCACGAATGTGGTTGTTACACAACTTCTCAGTCACCATCTCAACTTTCTTACGGCTACCACAATAGATGATGCCGCAATTACCTTTTTGAGTTTCAAGATAACGAACGATTTGCGAAACCGGCTTGTGCTTCTCAACTAAGTTGTAGCGAATGTTGGGACGGTCGAAGCTGCCTAGATAAACCTCTGGATTATTCAGTTGCAGACGCTCAAGAATATCTCGACGCGTTGCGTCATCCGCCGTCGCCGTCAGCGCCATAAATGGCACATGGGAAAACTGCTGCTTGAGTTGACCAAGCGCGGCGTATTCTGGACGAAAATCGTGTCCCCACTGGGAAATACAGTGCGCTTCATCGACAGCAATCATCGATAACGGCAGGTTTTCCAAGCGCTCAATGAAATCACGCATCAATACGCGTTCTGGCGAGACGTACACCAACTTAAGATGACCAGTGTGCATGCGGTTATACACGCTGAGCAGCTCTTCGCGAGGCATGGTCGAGTTAATGCACTCAGCCGCTACACCGCTGGCTTTAAGCTGGTCCACTTGGTCCTTCATCAACGAGATAAGCGGAGAAATGACCAAAGTAATGCCAGAGCGAACCAAAGCAGGGATTTGATAACACAGCGACTTACCGCCACCAGTAGGCAGGATAACTAAGCTGTCGCGACCTTCTACCGCAGCGTCAATCACCAACTGCTGACCATCACGGAACTCTTGGTAACCAAACACATCCTCCAACACACGTTGAGGCGTTACAGGCGAATCAGATTGTTCGGCTAACAAGGTCGAGGTCATGAAAAGTCTCAGATTGGGTCTTAAAAAAGAGGTGCTTATGCATACCACTGGCACACAAAGTGAGGGCACATTGTAATGGGGTTTCATGGTGAATAAAACCGCAAATTGTTAGGTGTTTCGCATCACGACTCGTATACTGATTTTCTGCTCTATAAAACACACAATTAGGTGACACTTCATGACACCAGAAGACGAACAACAACGCGCGCGGCAAGGTATCTTGCTAGCGATTGGTGCGTATACCATGTGGGGCATTGCGCCGATGTACTTTAAGTCCATCGCACAAGTATCTCCTTTGGAAATTCTAAGCCACCGAGTGATATGGTCTTTCTTTTTGCTTGCTGCACTCCTCCATTTTGGCCGTCACTGGCGCTCGGCTTACCACATCGCGAAAGACAAAACGAAAATCGCTTACCTGATCGCAAGTTCCATGTTAATTGGCGGCAATTGGTTGATTTTCATTTGGGCGGTAAACTCGAATCATATGCTCGACGCCAGCTTAGGTTATTACATTAACCCATTAATCAATGTCTTGCTCGGCATGGTATTTTTGGGAGAGCGACTGCGCAAATTACAGTGGTTCGCGGTTGTATTGGCAGGTTGTGGCGTACTCGTGCAACTGATTGTATTTGGCTCCGTACCTGTTGTTGCGATGGCGTTAGCAATGAGCTTCGGCTTTTATGGCTTATTAAGAAAGAAAGTCAGTGTCGATGCAAAAACTGGCTTGTTTATCGAGACATTACTTCTACTGCCAGTGGCCGCTGTTTATTTGCTTTTTATTGCCGATACACCAACCTCAAATATGCTTACGAATCCACTTACGTTAAATAGTTTGTTGATCGCGGCTGGGGTTATAACAACCCTGCCACTGCTGTGCTTTACGGGTGCAGCAACAAGACTCAAATTATCGACTTTGGGCTTTTTCCAATATATAGGCCCAAGCTTAATGTTTTTACTTGCAGTATTGATGTATGGCGAACCCTTTACCATGGATAAAGCGATCACTTTCGTCTTTATTTGGGGAGCACTAGTCGTGTTTAGCTTTGATGGATTACGTAATAACCGTCGCTCACGCCGAATCGTTCAGCCACAGTGATCGTTTTTTACAAGACAAGTTAGAAATTGCCAGATAAGCTTGGTCATAATGTGACCAAGCTTTTTTATTTAATGGAACATATTCAGTACTACGCAACCGACCATGACAACTTGAGTCTAATAGAGGCGAAATACCAGAAATTTGCTTTTCAAAGGCATTACCATCTGGATTTTCATCTCGGCCTGATCACGCATGGTGCGCAGAAGTTCCAATACCAAGGTAACAGCCACCAAGTTGGTCACGGGCAAATTGTGATTATGCCGCCGGATGAGCTGCACGACGGGCAATCTAAGCTCGAGAGTGGCTACGAAGTAAATGTGTTTGCGATCGAACCTCACCTATTGAGCGATCTAGCCGATCTTAAGAAAAACGGTCAAATAATACACTTCAACGAACTGATCATCTCGGATCCCCAGATATTTTCACAACTTAGTAACTTACACGGGCTACTTCGTCGTGAAAACCTCAGCCAACTCACTAAAGATTGCCTTCCTTTTGAAGGATTTAACCAACTTTTTGATCGCTACGGATCGCTTGAGCGACAAAAAGTGGTGCCGCTAGGAAACCAATCGCTTGGGACGTTAAAAGATTATCTAATGGCTAACCTTGACCAAGCGGTGCGTTTGGATTCACTTTCAGAGCTGTGCCAACTGAGCCCAACTCAGTTCCAGCGCCACTTTAAAGCGCAAACCGGCATGACGCCTTATGCGTGGTTCGCACGCCTGCGCCTTGAACAAGGCATGAAGTTACTGCAAGCTGGTCAATGTGGTACCGACGTCGCCCACCAGATCGGTTTCTACGATCAAGCGCATTTCAGCAAAGCGTTTAAACAGACCTACGGCGTTTCCCCTTCTCAAGTGGCTCGTTAATTTCATTTACCGAGAAAGCTGTCAGTTTTTTACAAGCGCCACAGGTGACTTACCACGACAATAGCCGCATTGGTTAAATTTGAGATGTGTTATGAATGAATCCACCATATTGCTGACACTCGCCAGCATTCACTTTATTGCCCTAATGAGTCCAGGTCCGGACTTTGCGCTGGTCGTACAAAATGCGACGCGTCATGGTCGTCAAACTGGCTTGTACATTGCGTTGGGATTGTCCGTCGGTATTTTGCTGCACTCTTTGTTCAGCCTGACAGGTGTGAGTTTTGTCGTCCACCAGCACCCAGTGCTGTATTCCGTGGTACAACTGCTCGGTGGTAGTTACCTGCTCTACTTAGGAATTGGCGCATTGCGTGCCGTGATCTCGATGATCCAAAACCCACAGACGGATCAACCTAAGAAGCAAAATAACCTAGTGATCAGCAATAAGCGTCAAGCGTTTGCTAAAGGGTTTGCGACCAACATTCTTAACCCAAAAGCCCTGGTGTTCTTTGTCAGTTTGATGTCGAGTTTAGTCCCAGCAGGTATGTCGATTACTGGCAAAGGTATTGCACTGGTCATCCTGTTTGGCTTGTCGCTATTCTGGTTCTCTAGCCTTGCATGGATGCTGTCGACACAGCGCTTACAGCGTAAATTGCAACAAGCGGGTATCTACATCGACGGTCTATGCGGCGTGGTATTTACTCTAGTGGGCGGCAGTATTCTATACCAAACTATCAATACTTTTATCGGATAAAGTACTGATTTAAAAGCGTAGCACAATCGACATTTCTAAGATTGCTGACTCGACGTGACTCTCCATAACTGCCAAGCTCAAAGCACAAAACTGGCAACATGGAGAGTCATCATGCATTGGACGTTCAACCGACTCGTGACCACGGGTCTTTTTCTTACTTCCCCACTAATCTTATCTACCTCAGTCTTTGCTAACCAAGCAGCAGATGCGGTTGCGCCGGAGCACAGTACTGGCTTCGAGCAAAAGCAATTGATCAAAGCGAAAGATTATATGGTTACCGCTGCTAACCCAATTGCAACCCAAACTGGTGCGGATGTTATTGCCCAAGGTGGTAATGCTATTGATGCTATGGTTGCCGTGCAGCTGATGCTGGGCTTGGTAGAACCGCAATCATCAGGTATTGGTGGTGGCGCCTTCTTAGTTTATTGGGACAGTGAGAAACAAAAACTGACTACGTATGATGGACGCGAAACCGCACCGCTCGCCGCGACGCCGAAACTCTTTTTAGACGAAAAAGGACAACCCCTACAATTTTACGATGCGGTTGTCGGCGGGCGCTCCGTTGCCACTCCTGGAACAGTGAAACTGCTGTGGGACACACACCAGAAATACGGCAAGTTGGAATGGAAGAAGATCATCCAACCCGTGATTACCTTGGCTGAGCAAGGTTTCGAAGTCAGTCCTCGCCTCGCGAGTCTGATTGAGAAAGATGCTAAGCGCCTATCACGCTTCTCTGCGACTAAGGCTTACTTCTTCAATCCAGACGGCTCACCAAAAACCGAAGGCACGTTGTTGAAGAACCCTGAATACGCGCAAACTCTGACGGCAATTGCAGAGCAAGGGGCAAAAGCTTTCTATCAAGGCGATATCGCTACAGACATCATCAAGACCGTACAGAATGCACCGGGCAATCCTGGCGTATTGGCACAACCTGACTTTGATGCGTTCCAAATCAAGCAACGTGAACCGGTTTGTGCGGCTTACCAAAGCTATGACATCTGCGGCATGGGACCACCTAGCTCTGGCGCATTGACGGTTGGACAGATTCTCGCGATCACCGAGCAATACGATCTTAAAGGTTGGGGAGCCGAAAGCGCGAAATCATGGCAAGTGATCGCCGATGCATCGCGCCTTGCGTTCGCGGATCGTGGTAAATACATGGCTGACCAAGATTATGTGCCAATGCCAACCGAAGGCTTGCTTGATAAAGATTATCTCAAACAACGTGCTGAGCTCATTCAAGTCGGTAAAGCCTTGAGTAAGGCTGAAGCCGGTAATCCTCCTTGGTCGCACGCCATGAACTTAAGCATGGACCAATCGATCGAGCTGCCTTCCACCAGCCATTTCAATATCGTCGATAAGCAAGGCAATGTGGTTTCAATGACAACAACCATCGAGAACGCCTTTGGCTCACGCTTGATGGTACGCGGCTTCTTGCTCAATAACGAACTGACCGATTTCTCTTTCCGCACGCATCAAGATGGTGTGCCAATCGCAAACCGATTAGAACCGGGCAAACGCCCACGTTCATCTATGGCACCAACCATTATGATGAAGGATGACAAGCCTTACATGGCAATTGGCTCACCGGGTGGCAGCCGCATTATTGGTTACGTCGCACAAGCCATTATCGCCCACACGCAATGGGATATGGACATCCAAAGCGCGATTAATCAGCCACGATTGCTGAACCGTTTTGGCACCTTAGATATTGAGCAAGGTACCGCCGCAGAGGGCTTACAGCCTGCTCTGGAGAAGATGGGCTTTAAAACCGATGTTCGGGATTTGAACTCTGGTCTGCATGCGATACGAATAACAAAAGACGGTCTTGAAGGCGCTGCGGATCCAAGACGTGAAGGTGCCGCTATCGGGCAGTAAGAGTCTTTCGCTCGACCCCTTGTGCGAGATCTCTCACAAAGGGTTGAGCAAACCTCTCTTTTTTAATGGTAAAACCGTACAGAAAAGAGCATAAGCCATTGAATTTAATACTCATGTATCTTTTTTGAACGCTAAGAGAGTTAAAAAATGTGAGATTAGCCCGTTGTTGGAAATCGTTAAACACGTAATATTAAACCTGTCGGAAGGATGCTGACACGGAACAGGAAACACCACGGACTTGGTGAGCTTCAGGAAGAAGAAACGGTTATTCAGGATGAATAGTCGGGCATGGATTGCAAAATTGGACATTGAACGGAATCAATAGTGACTAGGATGGTTGCTACTAAGGACGGGAAATGGACACCTCTGGACGAGGCAAGGATTTGAACATCAGGATGATGTCAGGGACACCGCTCAGGGAACAAGTGATGAGAGCTAACGAGGATAGTTAGCAGACCAGGATAAGGTCATTAAGGACACCGCTAGGAAGGCGACGTAAGGATTAAGCTGACGGATTCAGCACACTATCATGGATTAGATGCATGGAGCACTCTTAGTAGCTGGATTGCTGCGAGTAAGACTATAACCCCGATGGGCGCAAGCCCTCGGGGTTTTTCTTTGCCTAAAGTTTTTCTCAGTAGATCTGCTGAAAACAGGCATTCACCCACAACGCCCACCTTTCACTTCAAACGGCATCGTTAAGTCGCGCTTTTGTACTCCATTTATCATTCCATTTTTTACTGCGTTAGCGACACCAAAACTGCACAAACAAAAAGAGCCGCCGAAGCAGCTCTTAAGTTGATGAGCCTTACAGTTTCTCTAGTCGTGCGTAAGCAGTTACCAACCATTTGATGCCTTCACCATTAAAGGCAATCTGTACACGGCTCTGTGGACCACTGCCTTCGAAGTTGATGATGGTGCCTTCACCAAACTTTGGATGCATCACACGAGAACCTAGCGTAAAGCCGGTTTCATTAAAGCTCTCTTTCACAACAGTTTGGCTAAATCGACCACTGCTTGAAGGACGGCTAACTTGCGCCTTCATTCGTACTTCATCCAAGCATGTTTCTGGCAGTTCACGAATAAAACGAGACGGTTTATGGTACTTATCCTGACCGTACAAACGGCGCATTTCAGCATAAGTGATGTACAGTTTCTGCATCGCACGGGTCATGCCTACGTAACACAGACGGCGTTCTTCTTCTAAGCGCCCTGCTTCTTCTGCCGACATTTGGCTTGGGAACATGCCTTCTTCCACACCGACCATAAACACCAATGGAAACTCTAGACCTTTCGCACTGTGTAATGTCATGAGCTGAACCGCATCTTCAAATTCGTCCGCTTGTCCTTCGCCCGCTTCTAGTGCTGCGTGGGTTAGGAATGCCGTCAGCAGTGACATGTCTTCGGCTTCTTCTGGTTTCTCGAATTGGCGAGTTGCGGTCACCAATTCCTCCAAGTTCTCAATACGTGCCTTAGACTTTTCGCCCTTCTCTTGCTCGTACATCGCGAACAAGCCCGAGTATTTAATCACATGGTCAGTTTGGTGATGCAGCGACATCTCTAAGGTGTCGTCTTCTAGCGCGGTGACAAGCTCGATAAAACGGCTCAGAGCACCAGCAGCGCGACCAGCAAGCACCTTCTCGTCCAACATTGCCACACTCGCTTCCCACATAGTGCAACCACGGTCACGAGCCGCAAAACGGATGGTTTCAAGCGTCTTATCACCCAAACCACGCGTTGGCGTATTCACCACACGTTCAAACGCCGCATCATCGTTACGGTTGGCAATCAGACGCATGTAGCTCAAGGCATCTTTGATTTCCTGACGTTCGAAGAATCGCATGCCGCCGTAGATACGGTAAGGCAGACCGGCTTGAATTAACGCTTCTTCCAGAACACGCGACTGGGCGTTGTTACGGTAAAGCATCGCAGCGTCATTCAGAGCACCGCCCTTGTCTTGCCACTCTTTGATTTTGTTCACCGCAAAACGGGCTTCATCTAATTCGTTGTAAGCGCTGTAAACCGAGATAGGCTCACCGACCACGCCATCCGTCCACAACTCTTTACCCATACGCTCGGTGTTATTCGCAATCAGGGTGTTAGATGCTTCCAGAATGGTCTTAGTGGAACGGTAGTTTTGCTCAAGACGAATGGTATTCACGCTTGGGAATTCGAACGTAAACTTCTCAATGTTCTCGACTTTTGCACCACGCCAACCATAAATCGACTGGTCGTCATCACCTACGATCATCACGTGACACTCAGGACCCGCCATCATACGTAGCCAAGCATATTGAATGTTGTTGGTATCTTGGAACTCATCCACCAAGATATGCTTAAAGCGTGCTTGGTAGTGTTCACGGACGAACTTGTTATCACGCAGTAGCTCATGTGCGCGCAGCAAGATTTCCGCAAAATCGACTAAACCAGCACGATCACACGCTTCTTGGTAAGCGGTGTACAACTGTAGATATGTCTTGGTTACTGGATCATGGTACGCATCAATGTGCGACGGGCGCAGACCTTCGTCTTTCTTACCGTTAATCCACCATGCCACTTGGCGTGCCGGCCACTGCTTCTCATCGAGGTTTTGCGCTTTAATCAAACGCTTTAGTAGACGCTGTTGGTCGTCACTGTCAATGATTTGGAAATCTTCCGGTAGCTTCGCATCAAGATAGTGTGCACGCAGAATACGGTGACAAATGCCGTGGAAAGTACCATTCCACATACCGCCTGCACTGCCCATCATTAGCTCTTCGATACGTCCACGCATCTCTGCCGCCGCCTTATTGGTAAAGGTTACCGACATAATTGAAAACGGAGAAGCTTGCTCGACCGACATCAGCCAAGCGATACGGTGAACAAGAACGCGTGTCTTACCACTTCCTGCGCCAGCAAGAACGAGCAAGTTTTCTAGAGGTGCTGCAACGGCTTCACGTTGTTTATCGTTCAAACCGTCGAGTAATAGAGATGGATCCATCATGATGAGAGCTACTGGTTATTTATACATAAAAACCGATTATAACCTAAACAACCGGGTGCTGTTTAGACAAAACTTGATAAAAAAATCGATGTTTTTTTGCCCAACACATCAATTAGTTATACCTATTTGACCCTGCAAACCCATTTACTTCGGAAATTTTTCTGAAAGTTTTTTAGCCAGTTTCCTATCTTTTAAGTTAAGCAAGTTGATAACAAAAACGCCAAAACAGGTGATTCATCTTGCCAACTTAAAGTAAAGGAAATCATTCAGAGGAATTTATTATGAAAAAGTCGAATCTAGCTGTTACTGCTGCTGTTACTGGTCTTCTAGCTCTTGGTGGCACAATGCTAACTGCAGCTCCAGCTGTCGCTGCTGAAAAAGAAAAGTGCTATGGCGTTTCTAAAGCAGGTAAAAACGACTGTGCAACAAAAAGCAGCTCATGCGCTGGTACTTCTAAAGAAGATAACCAAAAAGACGCATTCGTAGTCGTACCAAAAGGTCTTTGTGACAAACTCGCTGGCGGTAGCACTTCTTCTTCATAATCTTTTATCGCTAGCTATTGTGAGGATGCGTTGACGCTCAACCAACGCAAAGCCAAGACGCATCCTTCTCTTCCCGCACGATTTGAAAAGGAGTTTCACGTGAAACACCACACCTTCCACGACCTTGTTGGAGTTGGATTAAGAACCCCTCACCTCGATTACTTTAGCCAATCCCAACCTGAGTTGTCTTGGTTAGAAATCCACAGTGAAAACTATTTCCAACCCAACGCTGCAGAGCGCCATCAGCTACAAACGCTTCGCGAGCAATATCAAATTAGCTGCCACGGTATTGGTTTGTCGCTAGGTTCGGTGGAACGTGTTAGTCAAAAGCATCTTGCGCAACTTAAGTCACTGATTGACTCAATCGACCCAATTCTTGTTTCTGACCATTTAAGTTGGAGTGAAAACGGCGGTCACTACTTTAATGACCTGCTTCCACTTCCGTATACGGAAGAAGCGCTCAACGTGTTCACTCGTAACGTGAATGAAGTGCAGGAATATTTGCAACGCGAGATCTTGATAGAGAACCCATCTAGTTATGTGAAGTTTCAACATTCGACCATCAGCGAATGGGAGTTTCTTACCGAAGTGCAAAAGCGCACTGACTGTCGTTTATTGCTCGATTTAAACAATGTTTATGTTTCGGCGTTCAACCACGGTTTTGATTGCGACACATACCTAGATGCGATTCCAGCCGACAAAGTGGATGAGATTCACTTGGCAGGTTTTACCATTAAACAACTCGACAAAGGTGAGATATGGATTGATACCCATAGCCGCCCAGTTAGCGATGAAGTTTGGCAGTTGTTTTCACAGTGGACAAAAAAACACGGTCCACGTCATACGTTGATTGAATGGGATTTGGATATCCCCGCGCCAGAAGTCTTATTAGGAGAAGCACTGAAAGCATCGCAACTACTGTTGCAAGGCACACTTCCAAGTGAACAAAGCGAACCAAGGAAGGCATCATGAATCTAGCCACCTTACAAAGCCAGTTTGCTAAAGCCCTACACTATCAAGCACTCGGTGAAGATTGCGATATTGCCAGTGATACGTTTACCGCTGATGAACGCATGCAGATTTACCGCAATAACTTTATCGTCAGCTTAAGCGAGGTGTTATCCGCGACCTACCCGATGGTTGAAGCGCTGCTTGGTGAAGAATGCTTTGAACAGATAGCTCGCCAGCATGTTCTTTCTTACCCATTAGAAGAAGGAAATGTGGTGCATTATGGCGAAGGCTTTCAAGACACCATCATGCAGTTCAGTCAGGTGATCGCACAAGCACCTTACAGCCCTGAAGTCGCACGCTTCGAGTGGCATATCGACCTAGCTCGTCAAGCACAGTATGAGCAATCCAATGCAGCGGAATTAAAACCGCTTGCGTTACTTGGCGAAGTGAGTGAAGAGCAACAACCCACTTTAATCTTACACCTTAAAAAGGGCTGCCGCAGCTTTGACTCCAACTACGCAGTATTCGATCTATTTAGCGCGATTCAAACTGGGCAATTCGAACAACTTAATATCAACCAATTACAGCAAGGTGTCATCTCGATTCAAGCCAATGGAGAAGCCTTGTGTCACGCACTCGATGCTGATGTGTTCCAACTGCTGCAATGTTTAGAGCAGAAGCAGAGTTTGAGCGAAATACCTGAAGTTTTACTCGCTCATCTCAATCGCATCATGGCACTCGATATTGTTGACGGCTTTACATTGCAATCAATCTAAGGAGCACTCTATGACGGATACGGTTAAAAACTTAGTGAATCGGTACGACGATTTAATCAGTACCTTACAAGCTGGCTTTGTCCCTTTACTACTTCTCTTTTGCCGCTTTTGGGTTGCTTGGGTGTTCTTCAATTCAGGACTAATCAAAATCTCATCTTGGGATAGCACGCTGTACTTATTTGAGCTGGAATACCAAGTGCCAATCTTGCCATGGGAATTGGCGGCTTATTTAGGTACGGCTGCGGAGTTGGTTCTACCGGTGTTCTTGGCACTAGGATTGATTACCCGCCCGATGGCAGCAATGCTGTTTGTGTTCAACATCATCGCAGTGATCTCTTACCCACTGTTGTGGGAGAAAGGTTTTTATGACCACCAACTTTGGGGATTGATGATTCTTATCATAATCGTATGGGGGCCAGGACCGCTGTCTTTGGACCACATCCTGAAAAAGAAAATGACGAGCTAAAAAAATCCCCGCATCATGCGGGGATTTTTTATTATTTATTCAAGTAAGCCAGTAGCTCTTCTGCTGAGATACCTTGCTGAGCGAGGTCTTTTGCCATCTGCTCGACTTGTTCATCTTTGCGTGACTCAATCACTTGCTGAAATTGGTACACGATATCACGCAAAATTGGCAGAGGTACTTGTTTAGCCGCACTACGAATACGCTCGGAGCTTTGATTACCCAGCTCATTAAGCAACTTGCCAAACATCACCTTTTCTGGTGAATCTTCCATTTGCTCTAGAATACGAGCCATTTCATACGTGGTTAACGACATTACTTTTTGAGTTCCGTTATGGTGTCAGGAAAAGTCTGAGTGACAAATATACACGCCTTACTTACATTGGAAAATACTAAATTACACTGATTTACGCTTTCGCAAAGCTCGAGTGCCAGTTCTTCCCTGCTTTTGTAAACAGAACGACCAACGCAGGTAATAGGACCCACATATGAATTGCGATCAAGGTTTGTGGATCCAGAGATAAGCGTTGCAGTGTACCCACCAGCAAACCAGAGCCACTCATTTGGAACAATCCAAGCAGTGCAGCTGCCGTGCCCGCCTTATCACCAAACGGTTCTAACGCTTTCCCTGCCGCTGCACCCAGAATGAATGCAAAACCTACAGAAGACATGAAGATAGGTAGCATGAAAGAAAGCGCGGTATTCTGACCATTCATCACTAGCATGATCACACCTGCGAGGCCCAGAGTTGAGATCCCGGTGACCAAGGTGTTGTGAGTTCCAACGCGCTCCATAAACTTAGGCGCCAGCATACATGCCGCAATGTTTATCACCGCATTTACACCAAACCAGAAAGTGAATTCATTCATCGACAGCCCCATCCCCGTCATCAATACCGACGGTGCTGAGGTAACGTAAGCAAGAATAACCGCCATCGCCATCAAGCATAATGACGCATGGAAAACAAAAGATGGTGTGCTAAGCACTGCCCAATACCGACTAAGCTTAAACACGGCTTGCTTTTCTGTTGACGGGTTAGTCTCTTTCATCATGAAAAACATCAATGATCCAGACACCACAGCAAAACCCGCCATAAAGCTAAAGTTAGCACGCCAGTCAAATTGCTGAGTTAACCAGCTACCTAGAATTGGAGCTAAAGCCGGAATGAAACAAATCGCACCGTTAAGGTAGCTGATCATTTTGCCGCTTTTTTCCGGGCCAAAGATATCGCGAACTGTTGCAAAGGCTGCTACCGATGTCGCACACGCACCTAAGCCTTGTAGCAGTCGGGAAACCAACATCCACTCAATATTTTGAGCACTCCACGCCAATAAAGCGCTCATCGCGTAAATGGTGATACCGCCCAGTGCAACAGTTCGACGTCCGAGTTTATCTGCTAGGGGACCTGCGAATAGCTGACCAACACCCATAGCAAATAAGAACCAAGTGATCGTGTCTTGTGCTAGCGCATTATCGACCTGAAAAGTGGAAGCAATAAGAGGTAAAGCAGGTAGATAAATATCAATCGCTAAAGGACTGAAAAGAACCAAAAGGGTCAATAACGCCATCTGTTTTTTACTATTAGAAAACTGGCTAGACACACAACACTCCGAATTGGATAAAGAACTTTGGGTAAAGCTTAATCATCTGATGATATGAATGGAAATGATGTATAATCATGAGCATTATTCCTCAGAGGAAATTCACTGTGAACGTCGAAAAACTGGCTCGTATCGATTTAAATCTATTGGTCTGCTTTAAAGTGCTGATTGAAGAGTTAAACGTTACTCGTGCGGCCCACCGATTGTGCTTAAGCCAATCCGCCGTAAGTAAATCACTGGCTAAACTGCGCATTCAATTTGATGACCCGCTTTTCACTCGAAACTCACATGGATTAACACCTACGCCGCGCGCATTGTTTCTTAAACCGAAACTGGATCTGTTGATAAATCAGTTAGAAGTGCTGACTCAACCCGAAGAGTTTTCTCCGCAAAGCAGCGAATACCGTTTTCAAATAGCAGCGGTAGAGAGTGTCTACCCTCTCATTCTACCCCATTTCTTACCGGCGATTTTTCAACAAGCACCTGGCGTGACAATCAGCACACACCCGTGGTCGGATAATACATTTAAAATGCTTCAACGCGGCGAACTGGATTTAGGCTTAACTGGAAAAGATATCGATATAAACGATGCCAAGCTGACTCTTCAACCACCCGATGACATTTGCGAGTTGGAAATTTATCGTGATTACCAAATGTGCATCATTCGCAAAAACCACCCTGCGCTAAAACAACCTTGGAATCTGGAAGCCTATCTCGCCCTACGCCATGTACAAGTACGTTGTGATGGCAACGACCGTTGGTTGCTGGATTATCGCCTTGCAGATATTGGCGCCGACCGCGATATTGCCGTCACCGTGCCCGACTTTAACAGTGCCGCAAGTTTATGTTCATACACCGACTTTATCTTTACTGCGCCAAGTCATTTTGTGCAACTTGCGGCCAAACAGCTTGATTTGGTCGTGCTGCCACTACCGTTAGAATTCCCACCTATGGCTTACACTTTATTCTGGCACCGAGATAGAGAAAACGACCCTGCATTAGGCTGGCTACGTACGATGATCACACAAAAAACCGATCACCTTAGATAAAAACACCGCACTCAATTTGCGCTTAGCGGCTAAAATGAGTAGCTTAACTGTCGTAGTCCTTTTTGGCTCATCTATGGCCTAGTTGTACTCCGACTCTATTGAAGTGATTGCGAACCTCAATGGAATCGTAAACTGCATGAAGCAGATGGAAACAGCTCCCACACCTGAGCATGAAGGAGCGGTAATTTGAAGGAATAACACAGATGCACAACGATACCCAAAGCCGCGTGAATGCAATTCGCGAATGGCTAGCACAACATAATATTGATGCCCTACTTGTCCCTCATGAAGACGAGTACTTGGGTGAATACGTACCAGCGCACAACGAGCGTTTACATTGGCTAACTGGCTTTACCGGTTCTGCTGGTGCTGCGGTAATCACCAAAGACAAAGCCGCTATCTTTGTTGATGGTCGCTACACAGTACAAGTAACAAAGCAGGTTCCTGCTGATCTATTCGAATACCGTCACTTGATTGAAGAGCCTGCACTAGATTGGATTAAAGACCATCTTGCAAATGGCGCGTCTGTGGCAATCGACCCTCGCATGCACAACGCTGCTTGGCTAGACATGGCACAAGCAAAACTTGCAGGTGCCCTTGAGCTTAAGATTCTCGATAGCAACCCAATTGATGAACTGTGGCACGACCGCCCTGCTCCTGTGGTTTCTGATGTTCGCCTAATGGCAACAGAAGCAGTTGGTCAGTCAAGTGAAAGCAAACGCCAAGAAATCGCAGAGCTCGTGAAAAAAGCCGGTGCAGACAGCGCAGTGATCACAGCACTTGATTCTATCTGTTGGTTGCTCAACGTTCGTGGTCTAGATGTCTCACGTCTACCAGTTCTGCTTTCTCACGCGATTCTGCACTCAGACTCAAGCGTGGAATACTTCCTAGATCCTGCTCGCCTACCTGCTGAGTTTGACGCTCATGTTGGTGCCGGCGTGACGGTTCATCACCCAGAAGCATTGCAAGCACGACTAGAAAACCTAACTGGCAAGAATGTACTGGTTGACCCTGCGACAAGTAACGCGTGGTTTAAGCTGGTTCTACAAAACGCTGGCGCATCTGTGGTGAGTAAAGCTGATCCATGCCTAATGCCAAAAGCAGCAAAGAACGCTGTTGAAATCGCAGGCATGAAAGCATGTCATATCCGTGATGGCGTAGCGATGAGTAAGTTCCTTTCTTGGTTAGATGCTGAAGTCGTTGCGGGTAACCTGCATGATGAAGCAACGCTGGCAGACAAACTGGAAGCGTTCCGCAGCGAAGACCCGACACTTATGGATCTTAGCTTCGATACTATCTCGGCAGCAGGTGGCAACGCGGCGATGTGTCACTATAATCACGAGAACCAACCTGAACCTGGCAAGCTAGAACTGAACACACTTTACCTAGTGGATTCAGGCGGTCAGTACCTAGATGGCACGACAGACATCACGCGTACCATCGCGATCGGTCAGCCTTCACAAGAGATGATTAAACAATTCACTCTCGCGCTAAAAGGCCACATCGGTGTTGCACGTGCACGTTTCCCGAAAGGCACACGTGGTTACCAAATCGATACGCTAGCTCGTCAGCACCTGTGGGCGGAGGGCTACGATTACGATCACGGTACTGGTCACGGTGTCGGTCACTTCCTAAGTGTTCATGAAGGTCCGGCGAGCATTTCGAAGAAGCAAATCGACGTGCCTCTAACAGAAGGTATGGTGCTATCCAACGAGCCAGGCTACTACCGTGCAGATGCGTTTGGTATTCGTATTGAAAACCTAGAGCTTGTTGTTGAAACCGCAACAAACGGTGACTTCCCTGTTCTGTCATTTGAGTCGCTAACACGCTGTCCAATCGACAAGCGCAACATCAATGTTGATATGCTAACTCGTCCAGAGCTTGCATGGTTGAATGATTACCATCAGAAGGTATGGGATGAGATCAGCCCACTTGTTGAAGGTGATGTGAAAGAGTGGCTTCGTCAAGCAACGCTACCAGTAGCACACAGCTAGAAGCTAGAAGCTAGAAGCTAGAAAAAAGTAGAGGGTTGATGTTTTGCATCAACCCTCTTTTTTTGCCTATGTTTCACGTGAAACATAACGATGACCAGTGGCTTTCTTTGCTACTTAACCAGAATACGCCGAGTGCCAATCTCGCCATACAGGGTCAAACCCTTTGGCTCGAATCATATCTTCCACAGAACCTGCGCTTCGCTCATCACTGATCTCAAACTGCTCGAGTTCAACATCATCCATCGCATAGCCACCCGGCTGAGTTTTCGATGCAGCAGACATACTGGTGATGCCTAACGGTAATGCATTGTCTCTGAACTTCGGTGATTCACGAGTCGATAATGACAACTCCACTTCTGGATTCAACAAGCGATAAGCGCAAATCAACTGCACAAGCTGTTTATCCGTCATGACTGATTTTGGTTGGAGCGCACCCTCACAAGGACGTAAACGTGGGAAAGAAATTGAGTAACGAGTCTGCCAATACGTGCGCTCAAGATAGTCCAAGTGCGCTGCAACATAAAAGCAATCGGTACGCCACTCTTCCAATCCTATCAAAGCACCAATACCGATCTTATCGATGCCCGCCTTTGCAAGACGATCGGGTGTATCCAATCGGTATTCGAAATCCATCTTATTGCCACGCAAATGGTGCTCGGCGTAAGTCGAAGGATGATACGTTTCTTGATAGACCATCACAGCATCTAAACCCAATGTCTTGAGCTCAGCGTATTCGTCTTGATCCAGTGGCTGCACTTCCATCGCCAAATAATTAAAGCGTTGCTTAATCGTCGGCACCATTTCGCGAAAGTATTTCATGCCCACTTTGGTTTCGTGTTCACCAGTCACCAGCAATACGCTATCGAACTTCATGCGTTTAATAGCTTCAACTTCTGCAGCCACTTCGTCCCTATTCAAGGTACGACGCTTGATTCTATTCTCCATTGAGAAGCCACAATAAGTACAAGCATTGGCGCACAAGTTAGAAAGGTACAATGGAATATAAAGCGACATGGTATTACCAAAACGCTTGCGAGTTGCCGAGTATGACAGCTGCGCCATTTGCTCTAAGTACGCTTCAGCCGCTGGTGAAATTAGCGCTTTAAAGTCTTCCAAATCACGCTTGGGTTTATTCAATGCTCGCTCGACATCTTGTGCCGTTTTCGCGTAGATCGACATCGAGATGTCATCCCAATTCAGCTGCTTAAATTGTTCAACGAAGCTCATGTTTTCCTCGCTTAATAGCTAAACCAATCTAGGACTAAAGCTCATCTAGGAATGACGTCAGTGGACTCGACGCAACCGCATGAGAAACCTTACCAGCAAGTCCGGCTTCATAAGCCATACGCCCCGACTCTACCGCCAACTTAAATGCCTTCGCCATCGCAACGGGATCGCTCGAAGCTGCAATCGCAGTATTGACGAGCACGGCATCCGCTCCCATTTCCATTGCACGCGCGGCATGTGAAGGAGCACCAATACCCGCATCGACAACTACTGGAACATTAGCTTGGTCGATGATGATCTCTAGGAAATCGTGAGAAACTATCCCTTTGTTGGAACCGATCGGCGCACCTAATGGCATGACCGCTGCACAACCCACTTCTTCCAATCGTTTACACAGAACCGGATCAGCATGACAGTAAGGAAGGACAATGAAGCCTTCACGAACCAGTTGTTCAGCGGCCGCAAGCGTCTCAATTGGATCGGGCATCAAGTACTTCGGGTCTGGGTGAATTTCCAGTTTTAGCCAGTTTGTACCTAACGCTTCTCTCGCCAATTGTGCTGCAAACACAGCATCTTTAGCATTCTTTGCACCTGAGGTGTTCGGCAATAAGTTCACGCCCGCTTGTACTAACGGCAGCAAAATATCGTCTTGTTGGTCGTTCACATCCACACGCTTCAACGCCATGGTCGCAAGTTGAGAACCCGATACTTGAATCGCTTCTGCCATTAATCGACTGTTGGCAAACTTCCCTGTTCCCGTGAACAGTCTTGATTCGAATTGTTTATCACCAATTTTAAGCATCGACTTTAACCCCCTGCGATCGCTTGAAACAAAGAGATGCTATCTCCCTGTGAAAGAACTGTGCTAGCCCACTCACTGCGCGGCACAACATTGTTATTAATTGCAAAAACACAGCCCATTTCGGGTAGCGCAAATTGACTAATGATTTGCTGTAGGTTCGACTCACTGGCAACTTGATGTGACTGGTCATTGATGACAATAGTGATCACATCTAAGTCAGCAGCGGTCATTTGTGTTGTTTGTTGTTCTGATAACGTCATTACTTCCAACTCTCTTAATTCTGCCCATTACCCGTAAGCTAAATCTGAGCACACACTTGGCACTGTTTGTCTTTGCTTATCGCCATGGTTTGCCATTGCAGTTTCAACCCATCAAACAGGTGTAGCTTGGCAGTCTCGACATGAAACTTTCCCGTCGCCAGTTTTTGAATTGCCGCTATCGCTTGGTAGTTGCCAAGTGTGCCCACCACCGGACCGACGACACCACTCTCACTGCACTTTTGCGTTTGCGGTAATTCGTCGAACGGATACAAACAGCGGTAACACGCTTTACTCTGCGCTTCTTGTTCACTTGGTGTTTGGTAATCAAAGACAGCGAATTGCCCTTGCCAACCAATTGCCGCCGCCGAGATGAGCGGCGTATTTTGCTCGAAACAAACTTGGTTAATGAGCTGACGCGTTGGCATGTTATCGGTGCAGTCGAGCACCACATCCGCTAGCATCACCTCAAGCTGAAGCTGTGCTTTGTCTAATCGCTTATTGAGGGCTCGAATTTGAACCATAGAATTAAGGTCAGTCAGTTGCTTCACAGTCGCTTTTGTTTTCGCAACTTGGAGGTCTTGTTCACGATAAATGATCTGACGTTGTAGGTTACTGCTATCAACTTCATCGTCATCGACCACAACCAATTTACCAATACCCGCTGATGCCAAGTACAAACTCGCTGCGCTCCCTAACCCACCACAACCGATGATCAGCACATGCGATTTGCTCAAACGCTCTTGCCCGACTTCGGCAATTTCAGGCAGAGCGACTTGGCGCTGATAGCGAAGGAACTGCTTATCCGTGAGCATGCTCGCCTCTCTTGGTATGCGCTAATTTACTACTCTGATCAGTAAACGTTAGCTGTCTTTCATTCATCAGTTGTGCGAAGAACTCGATGACGGACTGAGGTGATTCTGCCAACGTAATAGCTCGCACAACTGCCAAACTAGAAACACCTGTTTGCCAAACTTGGTCTGCATTAGATTGGTCAATGCCACCAATCGCGACCGTCGGAAAGCCAAGCACATAGTCACTACCTGCTTTGTCTTTTGCAGGACGGAAAACCGACTCTGTGTTTGTATAAGGAATGCTATCAATCAGCTTTTGATACAGAGCCAAGCGCACCAAACCTTGTGGTTTCGATGGCATCTGTTTAGTGGTGGTTGGAAAAATATGCCCTAGCGCGATGTAACTAGGATGAATTTGTACGATGCGCAGTAGCTCATAATAACCATGAGTAGAAAGACCAAGACGAATGCCGGCTTTAGTTAGCTGAGCCAAATTCGATTCTTCTATGTCTTCTTGTCCCAGGTGAACGCCATAAGCGCCATGCTTGATTGCCAACTGCCAGTAGTCATTTATGAACACTTGTGCTTGATACTGACGACCTAGCTCAATTGCTCGAATGATCTGTTGTTCTAAATCGGCTTGTTGTGGGTTCTTTATTCGCAGTTGAATAGTGTTGATGCCTAGTGGCAGTAGACGCTCAATCCAAGCAACATCATCAACGACTGGATAGAGCCCTAGACTTTGCTTAGTTAGAGTTGGAAAGCTAACGCTCTCACCTTGTGCAGACCAACCAACTTGAATATCGAGTCGGTTATCCTCCAGTACAGGTGTGGGGAAATCATCAAATTGGTCAGCCCACTGAGTAGATCTTCCCTCATCAAGGTTGTCATTCAACAGTGTTTCACGTGAAACATTCGCTTGTTGAGTTAGGATTCCTCGAGCAAGTGTTAACGCATCTTCGATAGGAAAATCGAGTACTGTCAGCGTTACTATCCAAGCAAGGTGATGTTCAGGATCGAACATTGCGTTGAATTTGGACTTAACGGAAAGCGCTCTCACTTCGTTGTTAATTGGGTGACGCCAGATATCAAGCTGAAGCACTTTCTCCTTTTCATCGGATACCTGAGTATCAGCAATACCAATATAAATCGCTTTCGACGGTTGCTTAGCACACGCTTCTACCGACAAAGCAGAACGGTAATAGAGCACAAATGAACTCTCATGCTCAGAGTCATAATCATCAATGAGATCAGTCGTTATATGTGTGGTCTGTTGGCCGCGAACAAGCTGAATAGATTGAGTTGGGCTCACACCCAACTCAATGTCTTCTATGCTAAAACCCTGTTCTTTCGCCAACAACAAACATTGCTGAACTAAACCTGTCAGTTCAATCAACGATGACGGAATAAGGATTTTGCTCATTAGTCACTTACCTCGGCATGTGCTGCTGGGTGGTATAGCTCAGAACCTGACTCTCTAAATTCTTGCGATTTCTGACGCATCCCTTCAAGAGGATCATCTAGCATTTTAATCGAGATAGCTTGGTCCGCAGCAACTTGCTCAGTGTCTTTCGCGTACTCTCGTACCTCTTGCGAAATCTTCATCGAGCAGAACTTTGGTCCGCACATCGAACAGAAGTGAGCAACTTTGCCGGACTCTTGAGGTAAGGTTTCGTCATGGAAAGCGCGCGCGGTATCTGGGTCGAGTGACAAGTTGAATTGATCTTCCCAGCGGAACTCGAAGCGAGCTTTAGAAAGCGCATTATCACGAACTTGAGCACCTGGGTGCCCTTTCGCTAAATCAGCGGCGTGCGCAGCAAGCTTATAAGTGATCATGCCTACTTTCACATCTTCTTTGTTTGGTAAGCCAAGATGCTCTTTAGGAGTGACGTAGCAAAGCATCGCACAGCCATACCAACCAATCATGGCAGCGCCGATGCCTGAAGTAATATGGTCGTAACCAGGAGCGACGTCTGTCGTCAGTGGGCCAAGCGTGTAGAATGGTGCTTCATGGCAGTGCTCCAACTGCTCTTCCATGTTCTCTTTGATCATATGCATTGGAACATGGCCAGGACCTTCGATAATTACTTGTACGTCGTATCCCCACGCAATCTTGGTTAACTCACCAAGGGTACGAAGCTCTGCAAATTGCGCTTCGTCGTTAGCATCGGCCACCGAGCCAGGACGCAGACCATCACCGAGAGAAAGTGCCACATCATACTTAGCACAGATTTCACAGATCTCTCGGAAGTGGGTATATAAGAAGCTTTCTTGGTGATGCGCTAAACACCATTTCGCGATGATAGAACCACCACGAGAGACGATACCAGTAACGCGTTTTGCAGTCATTGGCACATAACGAAGTAGTAAACCGGCATGGATAGTAAAGTAGTCAACGCCCTGCTCTGCTTGCTCAATCAGGGTATCGCGCATCACTTCCCAGTTAAGGTTTTCAGCAACACCATTCACTTTCTCAAGCGCTTGGTACATTGGCACGGTACCGATCGGAACCGGACTGTTACGTAGAATCCACTCGCGAGTTTCGTGGATGTTACGTCCAGTAGAAAGATCCATTACGGTATCTCCACCCCAACGCGTTGCCCATACTAACTTTTCTACTTCTTCCTCAATCGAAGAAGTGACCGATGAGTTACCGATGTTGGCGTTCACTTTGACCAAAAAGTTACGTCCAATGATCATTGGTTCGGATTCTGGGTGGTTAATATTTGAAGGGATAATAGCGCGACCTTCGGCGACTTCTTTACGCACGAATTCGGCGGTAATATCTTTTGGTAGGTTCGCTCCGAAGCTTTGACCCGGATGCTGTTGATTCAGCACTTCATCGCGATACTTGGCACGCCCCATGTTTTCACGCAGCGCGATATATTCCATTTCTGGGGTAATAATACCTTTGCGAGCATAGTGCAATTGAGTCACACAATGGCCATCTTTGGCACGTCGAATACGTGGTAGATTACCGTAACGAAGATCGTCTAGTGTTTCGTCTTCTAAGCGTTCTTTGGTGTACACCGAGCTTACTTCATCAAGTAGCTCAGTATCGGCGCGCTCTTCAATCCACCCTTCTCTCAGCTTAGGTAAGCCGTTATAGAGGTCTATGGTGTGCTCTGGATCTGTGTATACACCCGACGTATCGTAAACGCGTACTGGCTCATTAGGTTCGAAAATAGGCGCTTCTTTTGTGCCTCCAATAAGGCTATCAGCGAGTGATATTTCACGCATTGGCACACGAATATCTGGACGTGAGCCTTCTACGTAGACTTTGCTTGAATTGGGGTACGGTTGTACCGAGAGTGTATCAATGAACTGTTTTGCTTCCAGTCTCGCTTGTTTGCGACTCGACATAGCATTTTTCCTTGCTTTGTTATACTAGATAAAAAGTAATTGGATAAAAATGCTTGGCGGATAGATGCGACAAGAGGAGTCAAATTAAGGCTAGTTAAAGCTTACGATATTTGCCTGTAACAACATTCGACTTTTGATAGATCAACCAGAAAGAGCTCCGGTGTGAATATCTTCTCTTGTTCCCTTCGCAGATTCTAATCTGATCAGGTTCAACGGATCCCGAATTAACGGTCTCAGCCTTATGGCACTCCGACAAGTGATGTCAGTATATAAAAACGGCTTGGTGAAACCAAGCCGACCTGTTCAATTTTTAACTACTTTGCTAGCTGCGCATCAATAATTGAAAGCCTATCCACGCAGCTGAAATACTTAACACTACATTCAACAATACGTTCAACCCCATCTTAAAGAAAGCGCCCTGCTGCATAAGCAACACATTATCCATCGAGAAGGTGGAAAACGTCGTTAGTGCCCCTAAAAAACCCAAGCCAATCACTTGTCGCCAAGGTTCCGTTGCCAAAAGTTCATTATCGAAAGCTGCTATCAATAAGCCCATCATAAATGAGCCAACAACGTTAACGGTTAACGTACCATATGGAAAACCACGCCCCAATAAAATGACACAAAGTTCAGAAATTAAGTAACGAGAACATGCACCAAATGCACCACCCAATGCAATAAAACCCAAAACGGATAGTTGTCCCATAATTCCCCCAGAAAAGTTAATGGCGACATTGTAATCAAATTTACGGCAATAGTGATTATACAATCTTAGAATTCAGCAAAGTATAGCGCTTAAAACTTATCAAGATTTTAAAAGTTACAGGAGTCACTTTACTTCAATGTAACCCATCAAACCCGTCTTCATGTGTTCAATTACATGACAATGGTACATCCAACGTCCAGGGTTATCTGCAACAAATGCCGCTTTCGCACTGCCGTTTTTTCCAAGCAAGACCGTATCGGTATGAAACGGTTCGTCGAGTTTTTTTCCATCTAACTCAAGAACCGTAAATGTGTGTCCATGAAGGTGAATAGGATGATGATATTGGGTGACGTTCTTTAGGTTGAAGATATAGGTTTTTCCCATCTCCAATGTTGAAAGGGGCGCTGGAATATTATCTTTGCTCATTCCCTCCCAAGCCCGTTTGTTCATCAGCCAGAATTTAGGTATCGCTTTGCCCGATTTATCAGCAGGAGTGATCGCGCCCTCCCACTCAAACACATAATCGATTTGCTCTGCATTTTTCAAATCGAGAGCTGGCACAGGGTTGAGAGGTAATAAAGGCAGTTTCTGGTTGTTCGGCAGGTCAGACTCAACAACGTCAAACTCGCACAAAGGGAATGGGAAGCGTCCTTTCATTTGACGCACATAAACACGTTCTCCAACCTTCGGAGCAATCAATCCGATATCTAACCTCATTCCTGGACCAATTTTGTGCTGAGTGAGCTTATAAGGCGTTTTAACAGGATTACCATCTATAGCAATAACCCAAGCCTCTGCCCCTTCTATAGCGATCGGGTAAGTAATGGTGTTATCGACATTAGCAATTCTTAATCGCGTGGTAGCATTCTGCTTCAGCGTATAAACAGGTTCATGCACACCATTGACGCTACTCCACTCTCCGGGAGTCCCCATACGAGCGCTCAAGCGCGGTACCATAAGGTTCTTCCACTGACCTTGTTTGTCTAAATGCCAATGCTTTAGAACTATTTCCTGTTCTTCATCAAATAGAACAGGCTCAGCCTCTTCAACGATAATTAGCCCAACTAAGCCCATACCAAGTTGCTTAACGCTATTCATGTGGGGGTGATACCAAAACGTGCCTGCATCTGGCGGTGTAAATTCATAAACGAATGTTTCACCCGGCATGATAGGCGGATGGCTTAAGAAAGGTACACCATCCATTTCAATAGGGATTCTCAGACCATGCCAGTGAATTGTAGTTGGCTCTGAAAGCTTGTTGGTGAATCGGATAATAACTTTCTCACCTTGGCGACAGCGAATCGTAGGTGCTGGAATCGAACCATTAAACGCGAGTACGTCTGTGTTAAACCCTGGGACCAATTCTGCAGTAGAAGGCTCTGCAGTGATATCGTATATATTTTGCCCCTTATTAGTACTCCGAGATAGAGAACATGCGGGTAGAACGGTAAGTGCGGAGATTGCTAAGGATGATTGAAGAAAGCGGCGACGAGATATATCCATACATAGTTACTCATTAATCCAGAACGGTTGAGTGTAACTAAATATAAATAGTGATTCCCCTTTATTATTAAAATTTCGGGCCACTGATCATTACAGCTAACAGTAGTTTCGTTCGTTCAGTAGATTAAATGCTGCCAAAGTACAGCAGAAAGCCATACTTACGGGATAAGAGTCGAAATAAGCTGTAATAATGAGAAGAAACCAGATACAAAAAAGGCTCTGACCTAAGTCAGAGCCTGATATGTGGCAGGGGTGGAGAGATTCGAACTCCCAACACGCGGATTTGGAATCCGCTGCTCTGCCAATTGGAGCTACACCCCTATAGAATTTTCATATTCTAGATTTGACAAAACCTCGCATAAGCGAGGTTGTCGATATTAAGTGGCGGAGTGGACGGGACTCGAACCCGCGACCCCCGGCGTGACAGGCCGGTATTCTAACCAACTGAACTACCA